>CANFYZ010000034.1 GCA_947451385.1 Comamonadaceae bacterium
CAGCAGCAAAATATTGTCGTAATCAAAAATTTCCATGAGAACCAAGCTACAAAAAGGATCGTTGACAGGACGAACGAGCGCTTGGCTTGGCCGGTTTTTTGACGAAAAAAAACCGGGCGCAAGAATCTTGGGCCCGGTGTCTGATTGTACTCGTCTTAGCGGACAGGTTTGTGGGCCAGGATGAAAGTCAGTGAACCCAGGGCCGAAAGCAAGGCCAAGAGGCTAAAACCGCCCCGGTAATGGCCCATCCAATCGGCCATCATGCCGGCAATCATGGGGCCCCCAATTTGCCCCAAGGCAATGATGGCGGCCGACAAACCCAAAATCATGCCAATCGCGTTGCGGCCGAAATAGTCGGCCCGAATGGCTTGCATGAACGGCCCGCGCAAACCCCAGGCGGCACCGTGCAGCAGCGCAAAGCCCAGCAACATCGGCATGCCAGTGGCAAAAGTCAGGCACAGCAGCCCCAGGCCATGGGCCAGCATGCACAGGGCGGCGACTTTGCGTTTCTCAAATTGGTCCCCCAAGGCGGCGCCCAGCAGCACACCGCCCACTTGGCAACAGGTCATGACCAAAATCACCCAGCTGGCGGTGGAGACGGAATAACCCAGCCCCTCTTTCATGTGGGTGATGGCATGCACATTCACGGCCGTGACCACCAGCAAAGCCAAGCCGTGGCCCACCGCCAGCAGCCAAAAGGCCCGGGTGCGCAGCGCCTGGGCCACCGTGAAATCGGGTTCGGCCGCAGCAGCGGCTGAGTCCGGTGCGTGGTTGTCGGTCTGCGCCGGAGCGATGCCGTCCACATGCAGGCCATGGTCTTGCGGGCGGCGCAAAATAAGGCGCGCCAAAGGCAGGCCGACCAGCAGCACAGTGAGTCCGGTGCCGACCGAGGTGGCGCGCCAGCCCCAGGTTTCCATGCTCCACGCCATCACCGGCACCGCCAAACCGCCGGTGGCCAGGCCCAGGCTCATCAACGACAGGGCGCGGGCGCGAAATTTCTCAAACCAATGCACCAACGCCACCGACAGCGGGAAATAACCGCTCAAGCTGGCACCAATCGCCATCAAGATGGCGCTGGCGTAGAACACGCTGACACTTTGGACCTGGCTGAGCAACAACAATCCGGCACTGAACAGCACCATGCCCCAGCGGATCATCGACTGCGGGCCGACGCGGTCCATCACCCAGCCCAGCACCGGGCCAATGATGGCCGATTCCACCGACTGCAAGGCCGCTGCGCCTGACAGGGTGGTTTTGCTCCAGCCCATTTCTTCGGACAGGATGGCGATGTACAAGCCCATGGCCTGGGTGAGAAAAGCGGCCAGCAAAAATTGAATGCCAAACGCCGCCCCCACCATGCGCCAACCGTAAAAAATCTTCATGCCGTCAGGGCCCGCAAAACACAGACAAGACTAGGAGGCACAGGCGCGCACATGAAATTCCTTGGTGGGAGAGGGGACATCTTGGCACAGGCGCTGGCCACGCCATGTCGCTGACTCGACCCGGTGCGATGTTTCTACAATCACCCCATGCCTTCAGAATTCACACCGACCGCTTTCGCGGCTCCCCAAACCGCTGCGTCGCCGCTCTTGGCCCCACTCAACGAAGAGCAATTGCGGGCCGTGACCTTGCCGGCCGAGGCGGCTTTAATTTTGGCGGGCGCGGGTTCGGGCAAAACCAAGGTGCTGACCACGCGCATTGCCTGGTTGCTGCAAACCTCGCAAGTCTCGCCCGGCGGTATTTTGGCGGTGACCTTCACCAACAAGGCCGCCAAGGAAATGAAGTTGCGGCTGCAGTCCATGCTGCCGGTGAACGTGAACGCCATGTGGATCGGCACTTTCCACGGTCTGTGCAACCGGTTTTTGCGGGCGCATTACAAGCTGGCAAATTTGCCGCAGACCTTCCAAATTTTGGACACGCAAGACCAGTTGTCGGCGGTCAAGCGGCTGTGCAAACAATTCAACGTCGATGAAGAGCGCTTTCCGCCCAAGCAGGTGCAGTACTTTATTTCGGGCTGCAAAGAAGACGGTCAGCGCCCGCACGACGTGATGGTGCGCGACGACGAAACCCGCAAAAAGGTGGAGCTCTACGCCTTGTACGAAGATCAATGCCAGCGCGAAGGCGTGGTGGATTTTGGCGAGCTGATGCTGCGCTCTTATGAATTGCTGCGCGACAACGCGCCGGTGCGCGAGCATTACCGGGCGCGTTTCAAGCATGTGCTGATCGACGAGTTTCAAGACACCAACAAGCTGCAATATGCCTGGATCAAGATGGTCACTGGCATGCCCTCAGAAGGCGGTGGTGCGGTCTTGGCGGTGGGCGACGATGACCAAAGCATTTACGCTTTTCGCGGAGCGCGCGTGGGCAATATGGCCGACTTTGTGCGCGAGTTTGGCGTGCGCCACCAGATCAAACTGGAGCAGAACTACCGCAGCTACAGCCATATTCTGGACTCGGCCAACGCGCTGATCAGCCACAACAAAAACCGCCTCGGGAAAAACCTGCGCACCACCCAAGGTGCGGGCGAGCCGGTGCGCATGTACGAGTCCACCAGCGACTTTGCCGAGGCGCAGTGGCTGGTCGATGAAATCCGGCAACTGGTCAAAGGTGATGGCTTCAGTCGCCAAGAAATTGCGGTGCTCTACCGCAGCAACGCGCAAAGCCGGGTGATGGAAACTGCGCTGTTCAACGCCGGCATGCCGTACCGCGTGTATGGCGGTTTGCGCTTTTTTGAGCGGGCTGAAATCAAGCACGCATTGGCCTATTTGCGCTTGCTGGAAAACGCCAACGACGACACCAGTTTTTTGCGTGTGGTGAACTTTCCGCCTCGCGGCATCGGTGCCCGCAGCATTGAGCAGTTGCAAGACATTGCCCGTGCTTCGGGCTGCTCGCTGCACGATGCGGTCAGCGCCACCACCGGCAAGGCTGGCGCCAATCTGGGCGGCTTTGTCGCCATGCTGGATGTGATGCGCGAGCAAACCGCCGGCATGACGCTGCGCGAGATCATTGAGTTGCTGCTTGACAAAACGGGGTTGATTGCACATTACTTGGGCGACAACGAAGGCACCAAAAACGGCGTCAAAGACGGCGCCGACCGGGTGGAAAACTTGGAAGAATTGGTCAACGCCGCCGAGAGCTTTGTCACCATCGAAGGCTTTGGTCGCGATGCGGTGGCCATGACCGACACCAGCACAGAGACCGCTGCGCTGGGCCAAAGCCCGGCCAGCCAAGGCATCACGTTCAACGATGGCTCATCTTCATCTGAGCCTGCGGCCGCCATGGAGGACACCGGCGAAGTCATGTCGCCGCTGGCGGCTTTCCTGACGCATGCGGCGCTGGAAGCGGGGGACAACCAGGCCCAGGCCGGCGAAGACGCGGTGCAGCTGATGACGGTGCACGCCAGCAAAGGCCTGGAGTTCGACGCGGTGTTCATCACCGGGCTGGAAGAAGGGCTGTTCCCGCATGAAAACGCGATGAACGACTACGACGGCCTGGAAGAAGAGCGCCGCCTGATGTATGTGGCCATCACCCGGGCCCGCAAGCGCTTGTACATCAGCCATTCGCAAACCCGCATGTTGCACGGTCAAACTCGGTACCACATCAAGAGCCGCTTTCTGGACGAATTGCCCGAGGCCTGCCTGAAATGGATCACCCCCAAGAGTGGTGCCTTTGCCACGGGCTTGGGCGGCGGTTGGACCAGCCCGGCCCAAGCCAAGCCGGCCTGGGGCCGCAGCAGTTTGGGCAGCAGCGACACCTTCAAGAGCCCGCCGGTGCCTGTGCAAAAATCTGAGCCCGAGCACGGCATCAAGTCCGGCATGCACGTCTTTCACAACAAGTTTGGCGAAGGCAAAGTGCAGGCCGTCGAAGGGCAGGGCGCGGACGCCCGGGCCCAGGTCAACTTCCCGCGCCATGGCGTCAAATGGCTGGCGCTGTCGGTGGCCAAACTCACGCCGGTGTGAGCCCGGCCTTTTTTTGATTGCAGAAAGAACCCCATGAAAATTGGCAAAGACACGGTCGTCACCATGAGCTACAAAGTGGTCGACGCGCAAGGCAAAACCTTGGACCAATCGCAAGAGCCCACGGCGTACTTACACGGTGGCTACGACAACACCCTGCCCAAAATTGAAGAGGCGCTGGACGGCCAAGACGTGGGCTTTGCCACCACCTTGAAACTGGCCGCCGCCGATGCGTTTGGCGAGCGCGACGAGGGCTTGGTGCAGACCATTCCCAAGTCGGAATTTCCTCCGGGCGTGAAAGTGGGCGGGCAGTTGCGCGGCCGCGCCGAAGACGGGCGAGAGCATGTCTTTACCGTGATGAAAATCAAAGGTGACAAGGTGCTGCTGGACGGCAATCACCCCTGGGCCGGTCAGGCGTTGAGCTTCAGCTTGAAAGTGCTGGAAGTGCGCGCGGCCTCAGCCGAAGAAGTGACGCACCGCCACGCGCACGGCGCGCACGGGCACCACCACTGAGCCTCCCCCACGGAGTCACCACCCCTGCGCATTGGGGTCAGGGCTGCTCGGCCTCTGGCGCGGTGTCAAAGCAGTCGCGCACGGTGAAGTAGACCGAGGTGAAAAACATCGCGGCCATCAACAGCGCCACCGGGGTCAACGCGGTTTCGGCCAGGCTTTGGTCGCCCAGCAGGCTGAGCACAAACAGCACCACCATGCCGGCGCTCAAAAACACGCCCAGCCAGGCCAGGGTGTAGACCATGAACGCGCCCAGGTTGCGCCAGCAGGCCACCAGGCTGAAAAACAGGCTTTTCACTGGTGGCACACCGTGCCAGTGGAGCAAGGCGGGGGCGTGCCAAAACATCATCGACAGCGGCAGGTACAAGGCCATGGCCAACCACATGGCATTTTGAAACGCGGGGTTGTTCACTTTCTCGGCGGTGATGGGCGCGCCCATCAGGTACACGCCCGCAAACAAGCCCCCGTCCAGCAGGGTGGAAATGCCCATCACGGCAATGAAACCCAGCGCATACAAACCGCCCAACACCAACATGTCTTTGATACGGGCTTGGCCTTTGCGAAAGGCCACCAGCAAAATACCTGGCATGGGGAACTTGCCCTGTTCGGCCACGGCGGTGGCCGCCATCAGCCCCAAGGTCATGGCAGGCAACAGCACCAGTGCCAGCACATTGCCCACCACCGGCAGCATGGAGGCCAGGGAAACCCAGGCCATGAACAGAAAAAACAGGCCCGACATGGCCAGGGGCTGTTTCCAGAACGTGCGAATGCCCTGGCGCACCCAGATCCAGCCGGTGCGCGGGGGGACAATGTTCAGTTTCATGCGGGGCTTTTCAGTCAGGGTTCAGAGCGTCAGGGGCTGGGCCACGCGGGCGCGCAGCACGCGTTCAAAGTGGCTCGGGTCGTGTGGCGTGAGCATGGAGGCCTCGCGCGGCAAGTGAAAGTCCCACAGACGCGAAGTCCAAAAGCGCAAGGCCCCGGCGCGCAACATGGCAGGCAGCAAGGTGCGCTCGGCTGCGCTCAAGGGGCGCACGATTTGGTAAGCGCTCAGCATGGCCTGGGCGCGTTCTGCGTCATGCGCGCCCGTGGCCAGGTCGATGCACCAATCGTTCAGGCACACCGCCAAGTCGAACAACCAGGTGTCCACGCCGGCGAAGTAAAAATCAAAAAAGCCGGTGAGTTGCTCGCCGTCAAACATCACGTTGTCGCGAAACAGATCGGCATGCACCGGGCCACGGGGCAGGGCGCCGTAGGCGCTGCTGACGGCGATGTGGTTTTGGAACGCCAATTCACTGCGGATCAGGCTGGCTTGTTGCGTGGTGAGGTAAGGCAATACCACCGGCACGGTCTCGTTCCACCAAGGCAGGCTGCGCAAGTTGGGCTGGCTGCGTGGGTAGTCGGCGCCCGCCAGGTGCATGCGTGCCAGCATCTGGCCCACCGCGGCGCAATGCACGGCTTGGGGTTGGAGTTGGCTTTGGCCTGAGAGTTTGTTGACCACGGCGGCGGGTTTGCCACACACGGTGTGCAAGATGTCGCCGTCGGGATTGGCCGCTGGATCGGGGACCGAGATGCCGCGCTCGGCCAAATGCTTCATCAGGTACAGATAAAACGGCAGTTGTTCAAAGCCCAGGCGCTCGAACAGGGTCAGCACATACTCGCCTTGGTCGGTGCTGACAAAATAATTGGTGTTTTCGATGCCGCCCTCAATGCCCCGCAAGGCGGTGAGCTGGCCCAGGTTAAGGGCTTGCATCAGGTCGTTGGCCTGATCGGGGGAAACTTCGGTGAATACCGCCATGGTTGCAATCAAAAAGCCCCTCGCGGGACCTGGACAGGGATCAAAACTGACATTGTAGGCGGGCCTGCCCGCCCCCACGGACGGCAGGCTTTCATGCTCACGGGGGCCGTGCACAATCGGGGGATGAGCGAAAACACTTCTTCTAAAAAGACCTTGTTGCTGGTGGACGGCTCCAGCTACCTGTACCGCGCCTTTCATGCCATGCCCGATTTGCGCGCCGTGCCGGGCGACCCGAGCAGCCCGGCCACGGGCGCGATCCGCGGCATGATCAACATGATGGAGCGGCTGCGCAAGGATGTGCCTGCAGATTTTGCCGCCTGTGTGTTTGACGCCAAAGGTCCGACCTTTCGCGATGCGCTGTACCCCGCCTACAAACAAAACCGCAGTCCGATGCCCGACGACTTGCGGGCGCAAATCGAGCCAATCCATGCATTGGTGCGGCTGATGGGCTGGACGGTGCTGGACGTGCCCGGCGTCGAGGCCGACGACGTGATCGCCACCCTGGCCCATGTGGCGGCTCAGCAAGGGGTGCAAGTGACGGTCTCCAGCGGCGACAAGGATTTGAGCCAGTTGGTTAACGAGCACATCACCATCATCGACACGATGAATGGCAAAAAGCGCGATGTGGCCGGCGTGACCGCCGAGTTTGGCGTGCCGCCTGCACTGATGATCGACTACCAGACCTTGGTCGGCGACACCGTGGACAACGTGCCTGGCGTGAACAAAGTCGGCCCCAAGACGGCGGCCAAATGGTTGCTGGAATACGGCAGCTTGGACGCGCTGATGGCACGCGCCGACGAAATCAAAGGCGTGGCCGGGGAGAACCTGCGCCAGGCCAAAGACTGGCTGCCCACCGGGCGCAGCTTGGTGACCATGAAAACCGATTGCGATTTGAGCGCCTGGGTGCCCCAGTTGCCCGCGCTGACGGACCTGCATTTCCACCCGCCGCAAGAAGCGCCGCTGCTCGCCTTTTATGAGCAATACGGCTTCAAAGGTTTGGTGCGCGCCCGGGGCCCTGGCGCTGCAGAGGGCGAAGCGTCGGCGCCCGTGGCCCAGAGCGCCACCCCCCGTCCTGCGCACTCGCCCCAAGAAGACTTGTTTGCCGATGCGCCAGCGGTCAGTGCCGTGGTCGGCGAGCAGCGTTACGACACCGTGACCACCTGGGCGCAACTGGACGATTGGCTGGTGCGCCTGCAGGCCGCAGAGTGCGTGGCGCTGGACACCGAAACCACCTCGCTGGACGCGATGAAGGCCGAGTTGGTTGGCATCAGCCTGAGCGTGAAGCCGGGGGAGGCCGCCTATATTCCGCTGGCCCACAGCGGACCGGACGCGCCAGTGCAATTGCCTCTGGCCGAGGTGCTGGAGCGGCTGCGGCCCTGGTTAGAGGACGAAACCCGCGGGAAGCTGGGGCAAAACATCAAATACGACCGCCATGTGCTGGCGAACCACGGCATCGAGGTGCGCGGCTATGTGCACGACACCATGCTGCAAAGCTATGTGCTGGAAGTGCACAAACCGCATGGCCTGAGCAGCCTGGCCTTGCGCCACTTGGGACGCACCGGTTTGACTTACGAAGACCTGTGCGGCAAGGGCGTTCACCAAATTCCGTTCGCCCAAGTGGACGTGGCGCGCGCGGCGCAGTACGCCTGCGAGGACGCCGACCAGACCCTGGACGTGCACCTGGCGCTGTGGCCGCGCATTGCGCAAGATGCCAAATTGCGCGCGGTGTACGAGTTGGAAGTCGCCACCAGCGAAGCCTTGTTTCGCATTGAACGCAACGGCGTGCTGATCGATGCGCCCACCTTGGCCGCACAAAGTGCGGCCTTGGGCCAGCGCATTGTGCAACTCGAAACCGAAGCCTATGAGATTGCGGGACAGCCTTTCAACCTGGCCAGCCCGAAACAACTGGGCGAAATTTTCTTTGACAAACTGGGCTTGCCGGTCATCAAGAAAACCGCCACTGGCGCGCGCAGCACCGACGAAGAGGTGCTGGAAAAATTGGCCGAAGACTACCCGCTGCCTGCGCGCATTTTGGCGCACCGCAGCCTGTCCAAACTCAAAGGCACGTACACCGACAAGCTGGCGCAAATGGCCCTGCCGCGCACCGGGCGCGTGCACACCAACTACGCGCAAGCGGTGGCGGTGACCGGCCGCTTGTCGAGCAACGACCCCAACCTGCAAAACATCCCGATCCGCACCGCCGAGGGCCGCAAAGTGCGCGAAGCCTTTGTGGCCGCACCCGGCTGTGTGATCGCCAGCGCCGATTACAGCCAGATCGAGCTGCGCATCATGGCCCACCTCAGTCATGACGCGGCTTTGCTGCGGGCCTTTCATGAAGGTCAAGACGTGCACAAAGCCACCGCCGCCGAAGTCTTTGGCGTGGCGCTGGACCAGGTCTCGAGCGAGCAACGCCGTTATGCCAAGACCATCAACTTTGGTTTGATTTACGGCATGAGCGCATTCGGTTTGGCCAAATCGCTGGGCATTGACAACACGGCCGCAAAAAATTACATCACCCGCTATTTCGAACGCTTTGCGGGTGTGAAAAAGTACATGGACGACACCCGCCAACAAGCCAAGACGCAGGGTTATGTGGAAACGGTGATGGGACGGCGCCTGTATTTGCCCGAGATCAATTCACCCAACGGCCCGCGCCGCGCAGGGGCCGAGCGCGCGGCGATCAACGCGCCGATGCAGGGCACCGCGGCCGACTTGATCAAGCTGAGCATGGTAGCGGTGCAAAAAGCGCTGGACGCGCAACACCGCCAAACCCGCGTGATCATGCAAGTACACGATGAACTGGTGTTCGAAGTGCCCGAGGCCGAAGTGGACTGGTTGAAGCTGGAAATTCCGCGCCTGATGGCCGGTGTGGCCACGCTGGAGGTGCCTCTGCTGGCCGAAGTGGGCGTGGGAGCCAACTGGGATCAGGCGCACTGAGCGCCCTTCCGTGAAGGCTGGCGCTGTCTCAGCGAGTCAGTAAGGCACGATCTGCCAGGCCGATGGGCACTGGTTCACGTTAGGGTAGTACTGCTGGTAAGGCTGGCAGTAGTAGCGCACCCGCGAAGGGTCGGTGATGACCGGTGGCTGCGAATACACCACGGGCGGAGGCTGGACCACCACAGGGGCGGGTGGCAGGGTGGCGTAAATCGCCCCACCCAACAGGGCGGCGCCCAACAAGGGTGCGACCCAACCGCCATGCCCACCGCCATGCCTGTAACCGCCACCGTGGCCTCCGTGGTGGCCAAAGCCTCCACCGCCCCCACCCCAAGCCCCATGCGCCGCAACGGTGGGCTGCGCAAAGGCGCTGGGTCCGCCCAGACCTCGGCCCCAGGGCGCGGCCTGGGCAGCGCCCGTGGCGCTTGCCAGGGCGCTGAACAAAGTCAATGCCAACCAACCGTGACGCAGGGAGTTCATGGTGCGAACCTTTCAATTCAACCGCTGATGGCACAGGCCATCAGCTGCTATCCCTAACGGCCCAGACCAGACGGCGGATGACAAGGCCTTGGTACCGTGTAACCAGTTGTAAGCAGATGCCGGGTCCCTTCAAGGGGCTTTGCGCTCTGGCCAGATAATCACCCTGGTCCGCAAAGTCAGGTTTTGGCCTGGCCATCTGCATCTCATTTCAAACTCCCATCCCGAAGGCAAACATGAACGATTTTCAAAGCGACACCCAAGGCCTGCTGCACGTGACGCAGGAAACTTTGCAACACCATGTCGGCAGCACACGCCGCACGGCCCTGCAAGCGGCATTGGGCGTCGGCTATGCCGCTGCCGCGCTGCCCATCATGGCGCAAACCGCCATTAAAACTTCGTCCCAAGGTTTGGTCAGTGGTGAAGTGACGGTGGATGTGAACGGTTTCAAGATGCCGGCTTTCCGCTCTGCCCCCGAAGGAGCCGGGCCTTGGCCTGTGGTCTTGGTGATTTCTGAAATTTTTGGTGTCCATGAGTACATTGCCGATGTGACCCGGCGTTTGGCGCGCATGGGTTACTTGGCGATTGCCCCCGAGTTGTTTGTACGCCAAGGCGACCCGTCAGCGTATGGTGAGATCGCCAAATTGCAAGCCGAGGTGATTGGCAAGGTGCCGGATGCCCAAGTCATGGGCGATCTGGATGCCACCGTGGCCTGGGCCGAGCAGCACGGTGGAGACACAAAGCGTTTGGCCATCACCGGCTTTTGCTGGGGCGGGCGCATCACCTGGTTGTATGCCGCGCACCAACCCAAGATCAAGGCGGGGATCGCTTGGTATGGTCGCTTGCAGGGGCAAAGCAACGCCGTGACACCGCGCCACCCGGTGGAGTTGGTCGGCCAGTTGAAGGCTCCGGTGCTGGGTTTGTATGGCGCTGCGGACACCGGCATTTCGGTCGAGTCGGTCGCTACAATGCAGCAGGCTTTGACCCAAGGTTCTGCAGCGGCCAAAGCGTCCAGCTTCACCGTCTACCCTGACGCGCCACACGCTTTCCATGCCGACTACCGCCCCAGTTACCGCGAAGCGGCCGCGCAGGACGGCTGGTCGCGTTTGCAGGCCTGGTTGAAAAAGTACCTCTGACCCACCGACGTCCGCAAAGGCAATTCGCAGCGCATGATTTTTCTGGCGATTTTGATTGGCACCCTGACCGCCGGCATTGGCAGTGTGTGGGTGGCCGCCTGGTTGAGTTATGGCGTGATGAGTCGCTACACCCAGCACATGCTGAGTTTGGCCGCCGGTGCTTTGCTGGCCACGTCTTTCATGCATTTGCTGCCGGAGGCGTTCGAGAGTTCGGTGACCCCGCACGATTTGTTCATGACCCTGTTGCTGGGCCTGGTGTTTTTCTTTCTGCTCGACAAAGCCGAGTTGTGGCATCACGGTCACGAACACGGTGCGGCGCACAGTCACTCTCAGGCTGCACACGATGGCCACGACCATGCGCAAGAACATGCGCACGAACATACAGCCGATCACCACCATCACCACGCCGTGCCGGCGGGCGCGGGGGGCTGGGCGGTGTTGGCGGGCGACAGTGTGCATTGTTTTGGCGATGGCATTTTGATCGCCTCGGCTTTCATGGCCGATCTGCGTCTGGGTGTGATGGCCGCTTTGGCCGTGTTGGCACACGAGGTGCCGCACCACATGGGCGACTTGGCGGTGTTGCGACAGGGCGAGGCGAAAGCCCACAAACAGGTGGCGGTGCTGAAGGTGTCCATGGCAGGCGCCGTCACCGCCTTGGGCGGCGCGATAGGCTTTGTCCTGGTCGATTCCTTGCGTGCGGCCTTGCCCTTCTTTTTGGTGATCGCCAGCAGCAGCTTTATTTATGTGGCCTTGGCCGACTTGATTCCGCAGTTGCAAAAACGGTTGTCTGCCCGCGAAACCGCCGCACAAATCGCCTGGCTGGCGGTGGGCATGGGCCTGGTCACCTTGGTGAGCGCAGTGACCCGCAGCCATTGAGGCGGATCAAAATGCGATGGCTTCAGCCTTTCGCACAGGGCAGGCCGGGTGTGTTGCTCCACTCGCTCCAACTGCCCGCGTACAAGGCGGTAGGGCCGAGGCCCGCGATCTCCATGGCCAGCACATTCGGCACCGCACTCACGCCGCTGCCGCAGTGATGCACCACGCTGCCCGGGTCGCGCCCGGCCAGCAGCTCGTCAAACTCTTGTTTCAGTTGCGCCGGAGTTTTGAAGAAACCTTCCGCGTTCAGGTTCTGCGTGAAAGGGCGGTTCAAGGCCCCCGGAATATGCCCGGCGATCGGGTCCAGCGGCTCCACCTCGCCCCGGTAACGGGCTGCGGCACGCGCATCGATCAGGGTTTGTGTGTCACGCCCGAGCTGCTGCACCACCGCATCGGTGTGCACCAACGCGCGCAAGGGGGCGTGCAATTGGAAGGTGGTCGCTGGAAGGGGCGCGTGCGAAGCGCTCTCGGCCAGGCTGGTCACGGCACCGCCTGCGGCCTGCCAGGCTTGCAAGCCCCCGTCGAGCACGGCCACCGCGTCGTGTCCCAACCATTTGAGCATCCACCACAGGCGGCCGCAGTAGTTGGCGCCATTGCGGTCATAGACCACGGCTTGCATGCTGTTGTCAAAGCCCAGTCCGCCCAACCAAGCGGCCACGCGCTCACGCTGCGGCAGGGGGTGGCGTCCGCCATTTACCGCCTGGGCTGCGTCGTGGGCGCTCAGGTGCTGGTCCAACTGGGCCCGTTGCGCGCCTGCGATATGGGTTTGGGCAAACAAGGTGTCGGCAGCGGCAGGGTTCATCAGGTCACCGCTGCAGTCAAACACCATCAGCGGTGCGCCTTGGTTTTGCAGCGCTTGCAATTGAGAAACAGAAATCAGGGTGGTGTACATGGTCAATTCCCAGAGTGATGTCAATATTCTTCAGCGGGTGGGTTCGGCAAAGAGCGGTTGCGCAACGCGGTGGCGGCAATGCCGCTGGCAATGATCAGGCCCATGCCGCTCCAGCCCAAAACAGAGAGCGTGTCGCCAAATAAAAACAAGCCGTACAGCGCCGAAAACACAATCCCCGAGTATTGCAAATTGGCTGCCACCAGGGTGGCGCCGCTGGTATAGGCCCAGGTCATGCACAGCTGCCCCAGCGCCGCCAGAACGCCAATGGGCAGCAGCCACAAGGCCTCGGGCCAGGTCCACGCGCTGACCCCGGTGAACAGCATGCACAGCGCGCCCGTGACGCAGGCGCCGAGTGAAAAATAAAACACGGTGCGGGCCTCCGGCTCGCCCATGCGCCCCAAGGCCGCAACCTGCATATAGGCCAGCGCCGAGACCAGGCCCGACATCAGGCCGATCAAGCCCGCGAACAATTGGTTTTGCTCGATCGTGGGGCGCAGAATCAAGACCACGCCGGCAAACCCGGCCAGCAGTGTCAGCACCATCGGGCCTTGTTTGCTGGCATCTTGCAGTTTGCCCATGACCAAGGTGCTGCCGATCAGAAACACGGCGACCCAGATGCCGCTCATGTAGTTCAGCGTCATGGCCGTGGCCAGCGGCAGGTGGGCAATCGCATAAAACCAGGCCGCCAAAGAAGTCACCCCCACCACCGTGCGCCACACATGCATCATGGGCACCGGTGTGGCCAGCGGCACGCCTTGCTTGCGGCACAGCGCGCCCATGATCAGCACCCCGATCGCGCCGCGGTAACAGACCAGCTCAAACGTGTCGAAATGGGCAGACGCGTATTTGATGCACACGCTCATCGTCGCAAACAACAGCGACGCCAAGACCATCCAGGAGGCTTGCATGCAGCGCTGCGGTTTTCGGCTTACAGCGGGCCCATGGCCCGGCGGTACCACTCGTGAAAATGCTGCATGCCATCTTCCATCGGGCTTTGGTAGGGGCCGACCTCGTTGTCCCCGCGCGCCAGCAAGGCTTGGCGACCGGCGTCCATGCGCTCGCCGATCTCGTCGTCTTCAAGGCAGGTTTCCATGTAAGCGGCTTGCTGGGCCTCGATGAACTCGCGCTCGAAGGCGACGATCTCTTCAGGGTAATAGAACTCCACCATGTTCATGGTTTTGTTCGGCCCCATCGGGTGCAAGGTGGACACGGTCAGCACATGCGGGTACCACTCGACCATGATGTGCGGGTAATAGGTCAGCCAGATGGCGCCGCGTTCGGGCATGGCGCCGTTGCGGTAGCGCAACAAGATGTCGTGCCACTTCTTGTAGATCTCCGAGCCCGGTTGCCCAAAACCCTTGGACACGCCGACGGTTTGCACCGAGTAGTTTTCTTTGAACTCCCAGCTCAAATCGTCGCAGGTGACAAAAGAACCCAGGCCGGGGTGGAAGGGGCCGACGTGGTAGTCCTCCAGATACACCTCGATGAAGGTTTTCCAGTTGTAGTTGCACTGGTGCATCTCGACCCGGTCCAGCGCATAGCCGGTGAAGTCCAATTGCGCGCGCGGGCCCATGCCGGCCAGATCGGAAGCGATGTCGCGGCCATTGTCTTCAAACAGCAGGCCGTTCCATTCCCGCAGTGCGTAGTTGTTCAGGTTCAGGCAGGGGTCCTGGGCAAAGTGGGGTGCGCCCAGCAATTGGCCATTCGGCGCATAGGTCCAGCGGTGCAACGGGCAGACGATGTTGCCGCCTGCGCTGCCTTTGTTTTGCGTGGCCAGATTACCGCGCCCTTGCAGCATCACGGCTTGCCGATGGCGACAGACGTTGGACACCAGCTCGATGCCATGCTGGGAACGCACCAAGGCGCGTCCCGCACTCTCTTGGGGCAGGGCGTAATAGTCGCCCACGTGGGGCACCAGCAGTTCGTGCCCGACATAGCGGGGCCCTCGCTGGAAAATGGACGTGAGTTCGCGCTGGTACAGCGCTTCGTCAAAATAGCTGGAAACTGGTAGTTGGCTTGCGGCCTGCTGCAGTTGAAGACTTAAATCAGACATGGGTGACCTGACCTAGAGACTCCCCCTATGAAGGGGCAGGGACAGCGCTTAGCG
The DNA here is from genome assembly GCA_947451385.1 of Comamonadaceae bacterium. Taxonomy (GTDB): domain Bacteria; phylum Pseudomonadota; class Gammaproteobacteria; order Burkholderiales; family Burkholderiaceae_C; genus Limnohabitans_A. The sequence goes on from CANFYZ010000034.1 coordinate 14,684, forward strand.
TCTGGGACATTGGCGCGAAAATAGCGGGGTAATCCCCGCCGCAGAACGGGGGATTCTAACCCCATGGGACCAGCACCTCCCGTTTTGCGGCGCCCCTCAGGGTTTGCGAGCGGACAAAGCGCCTAAAATCAGCTTTTTTCTTGGGTTCCTCGGATGCCAAAAGCCCCTTCAAAAGACGCTCCCGCTTTGCCAGCCAGCTACGAAGCCGCCTTGCAGGAACTGGAGCAACTGGTTGCCCAACTGGAGTCGGGGCAATTGCCCCTGGACCAATTGCTCAGCGGTTACCAGCGCGGCGCGGTCTTGCTGGGCTTTTGCCAGCAGCGATTGCAAGCGGTGGAAGAGCAGATTCAGGTGCTGGACGAGGGCGTGCTCAAGCCCTGGTCGGGCAGTGCCGCGTGAGCGCCGACATGGTTTGGGCCCTGGCCGACTGGATGACGCCGCGCCTGCAGCAGGTCGAGCAGGCGTTGATTCAATGGATTGACCCGCAGGCACCGGCTGGCTTGGGCCAGGCCATGCGCTATGCCGTGCTCGACGGTGGCAAGCGCTTGCGCTCCTTGCTGGTGCTGGCAGCAGCGCAGGCGGTGGGCGGGGAGGGCACCGCATCGGGCTCGGCCGCTTTGCGCGCGGCCTGCGCCATCGAGCTGATCCATGCCTATTCTTTGGTCCACGACGACATGCCGTGCATGGACAACGACGTGCTGCGCCGCGGCAAACCCACGGTGCATGTGCAGTTTGGCGAGGCGCAAGCCTTGTTGGCCGGTGACGCCTTGCAGGCCTTGGCGTTTGAGCTGATCACCCCCCCCGACGGCAGCGTGTCGGCCCCGGTGCAAGCGGCCTTGGCGGGGCTGTTGGCCAGGGCGGCGGGCTACCAGGGCATGGCGGGCGGGCAGGCGATCGACCTGGCCAGTGTCGGCTTGGCGCTGACCGAGGCCCAGCTGCGCCAAATGCACCGGCTCAAAACGGGGGCCTTGTTGCTGTGCAGCGTGCAAATGGGGGCGGTGTGTGCGGGCCAGCCCGAAGCGCGCGTGATGGACGCCCTGAGCCGCTATGGTGAGGCGCTGGGCCTGGCTTTCCAGGTGGTGGACGATATTTTGGACGTCACCGCCGATTCAGCCACCTTGGGTAAAACCGCGGGCAAAGACGAAGCGGCCGACAAACCCACTTATGTGGCCTTGATGGGCTTGGCTCCGGCCCAGCACTACGCCCAGCAGTTGCATGCCCAGGCCCTGGCCGCTTTGGCCGAAAGTGGTTTGCCTGTGACGCAAACCCAGGCCTTGCGGGCTTTGGCTGACATGGTGATTCACCGAAACAATTGACTTCAGATGCGTTCTTTTCTCAACTCCATTTACACCCCAGCGGACCTGCGACGCTTGGCGCGGACCGATTTGCCCGCCCTGGCCCAAGAACTGCGTCAGTGCGTGATCGACAATGTCTCCAAAACCGGCGGCCATTTGAGCTCCAATCTCGGCACGGTGGAACTCACGGTGGCCTTGCACTATGTGTTTGACACCCCGAACGACCGCATCGTTTGGGACGTGGGCCATCAAACCTACCCGCACAAAATCTTGACTGGTCGGCGTGAGCGCATGCCCACATTGCGCCAGTGGGGCGGCTTGTCGGGCTTCCCCAAGCGCGACGAAAGTCCTTACGACACCTTTGGCACGGCCCATTCGTCGACCAGCATTTCGGCCGCTTTGGGCATGGCGCTGGCGGCGCGGCAAAAAGGCGAGTCCCGCCACGCGGTGGCGGTGATTGGCGACGGCGCCATGACGGCGGGCATGGCCTTTGAAGCTTTGAACAACGCCGGCGTGGAAGACTGCAAATTGCTGGTGATTCTGAACGACAACGACATGTCGATCAGCCCGCCGGTGGGCGCGCTCAACCGCTATTTGGCGCAGCTGATGAGCGGGCGCTTTTATGCCGCCGCCAAGTCGGTCGGCAAAAACGTGTTGAAAAACGCGCCGCCCTTGTTTGAACTGGCCAAGCGCTTTGAAGAGCACGCCAAAGGCATGGTGGTGCCTGCAACCTTGTTCGAAAAATTCGGCTTCAACTACATTGGCCCCATCGACGGCCACGACCTGGAGTCGCTGATCCCGACGCTGGAAAACATCAAGCACTTGCAAGGGCCCCAGTTTTTGCACGTGGTCACCAAAAAAGGCCAGGGCTATGACCTGGCGGAAGCCGATCCGGTGGCCTACCACGGCCCGGGCAAGTTCGACCCTGCGGTCGGTTTGGTGCCGCCGTCGGTGAAACCCAAAACCACCTTCACCCAGGTGTTTGGCCGCTGGCTCTGCGACATGGCCGAGCACGATGCGCGCTTGGTGGGCATCACCCCGGCCATGCGCGAGGGCTCGGGTATGGTGGAATTTCACCAGCGCTTTCCCGGTCGGTATTACGACGTGGGCATCGCCGAGCAGCATGCCGTCACCTTTGCCGCGGGCCTGGCGTGTGAGGGCTTGAAGCCCGTGGTGGCCATTTACTCGACCTTTTTACAGCGCGGCTATGACCAACTGATCCACGATGTGGCCTTGCAAAACCTGCCCGTGGTGTTTGCCTTGGACCGTGCGGGCTTGGTGGGGGCCGACGGCGCCACCCACGCCGGGGCCTATGACATTCCCTTTATCCGTTGTATCCCGAACATGGCGCTGGCCTGTCCTGCCGATGAGCGTGAATGCCGCCAGCTGCTCAGCACCGCCTATGCGCAAAACCACCCGGTGGCGGTGCGATATCCGCGCGGCGCGGGTGCCGGTGTCTCGCCTGAGGCCGATTTACAAGGCCTGCCGTATGGGCGGGGCGAGGTGCGCCGCCAAGGCCAAGGCACGGCGATTTTGGCGTTTGGCACTTTGCTGTACCCGGCTTTGCAAGCAGCGGAAAAGCTCAATGCCACCGTGGTCAATATGCGCTGGGTCAAGCCGCTGGATGTGGACTTGCTGCTGCAAGTGGCCCGGACGCATGAGCGTTTGGTGACGCTGGAAGAGGGCAGCGTCATGGGCGGCGCGGGCAGTGCCGTGGCCGAAGCCTTGAACGCCGCGGGTGGGTCCCAGCCCTTGTTGCAACTGGGCCTGCCCGACCGTTTCATTGACCATGGCGACCCAGCCCAGCTGCTCGCCCGAGAAGGCCTGGACGCCGCGGGCATTGAAGCCTCCATCCGCCAACGTTGGCCAGAAACAGCTTCTTAAACTCGGTTTCACAAAAAGGGTAAACCCCGCCCGCCAAGGGCTTGATGTTTTTCTACAATACGTGCAGACAAAATTGTCTGCTTTCCAAGTTGGTTAGTGTTTCAATTAATTTTAGGAGTCCTCAGATGGATCGTCGTTCAATTATCAAAAATGCGGGTATTGCCGGTATCCTCGCCGCAGGTGCTGCGCCAGCCGTGCATGCGCAAGCGGCCATTCGCTGGCGTCTGTCTTCGAGCTTTCCGAAGTCGCTGGACACCTTGTATGGCAGCGCCGAGGTTTTTGCCAAAGCGGTGAAAAACATGTCGGGCGGTAAGTTCGAGATTTCCACCCATGCCGCAGGCGAAATCATGCCCGCCTTCGGTAATTTGGATGCGGTTCAGCAAGGCTCGATCGAGATTGCGCACACTGCGGCGTATTACTTCTTCGGCAAAGACCCCACGTTTGCGCTGGGTTGCATCATTCCTTTCGGCCTCAACAGCCGTCAAATGACCGCTTGGACCCTGGAAGGCAATGGTTTGAAACTCATGCGCGAGTTTTATGCCAAGTACAACATCATCAACTTCCCTTGCGGCAACACCGGCGCGCAAATGGGCGGTTGGTTCCGCAAAGAAATCAAAACAGTGGCCGATTTGAAGGGCTTGAAGTTCCGTATCGGCGGCTTTGGCGGCAAAGTGCTGGAGCCTTTGGGCGTGATTCCACAAAACATTCCGGGTGGTGACATTTACCCAGCCCTGGAAAAAGGCACTGTCGACGGCGCCGAATGGGTCGGCCCTTATGACGACTTGAAACTGGGTCTGAACAAAGTGGCACCGTTCTACTACTACCCCGGTTTCTGGGAAGGCGGTACCCAGTGCGATGTCATGATCAACGACAAAGCCTTCAACAGCCTGAGCCCCGAAAACAAAGCGATTTTGGAAGCTGCTGCAGCCCAGGCTCACAGCGATATGCAAGCTAAGTACGATGCCAAAAACCCCAACGCCTTGAAGCAGTTGGTCGGTTCGGGCGCCAAATTGCGTGAATTCCCCAAAGACGTCATGCAAGAGGCTTTCAAGTCCGCCATGAAAATTTACGATGAGTTGTCTTCCACCAACGAAAACTGGAAGAAGATTTACGGTGATTACTCCAAGTTCCGTGCCGATCAAAACCTCTGGTTCCGCTTTGCCGAAGCCAAGTACGATGACTTCATGCAGGCGCAGAAGCTCTGATATTCAGGTCATTTGACCTTCTAAAACCGCGCTGACCAGCGCGGTTTTTTTTCGCCCTGTCGCAAGCGTCTCCGAAGCGTCTCAGAAGCTTCTCAGAAGCGCCGAAAGGCTTCCAACTCGCGGGCCAGGCGTGCGCATTCGCGCTGCAATGCCGGATCGGCAATGTAGAAAACCGCAAATTTTCCGGCCAGGGTTCGGACGTAAAAGCGCGGCGCAATCAGCCACTCCAGCCCTTGGATGCGAATCAATTGGGTGTAAGCCAGTTGCTCGTAAGGCAGGTGCTTGTCCCAAATCCAGGACTGGGACAAGCCCTGGGCGTCCAGGCGGGTTCGACTCTGCCGCACTTGCCAAGCCGTCCACACCAGCAGGCCCCAGCCCAATATGAACCAGCCCGCCATGCGCAGGCTGTCAACCTGCGCGTGGTCGCCAAACTTGTCTTGTTGCCACAAAACCCACAGCCAAGCTCCCAAGCCCAAGACCATCAGCCCGGCCAAGGCCTGGAAGGTGTTGGAAAACGCCGCCCCCTCCACGGGGGAGGGGGTGGGTTCAAATATAAAAGGGGCCATGCCGAGCGCTGGCGCGGTGGGCAAGAGCGGCGATTCAGGCGATTGCGATGCTTCCTGTGGTTCCTGCGGTTGCGGCGTCATTTATTTTTTGAACAGATCGTCAATCTTCTTCTGTTCTTCCGCGGCTGCTGCCGCCGCATCGGCGGCCGAGGGCTTGGCGGCTTCCGGCTTCAGTTCGGCCGCCGGCACTTCTTGCTCGCTCGGCATTTCGATGACCACCTTGTCCAGATCGACTTTTTCTTCCTTGTCCAAGAACATGGTCACGGTTTCCGGCACAAAAATCACGATCACCACCAGCACCAATTGCATGATCACCCAGGGAATGGCGCCCATGTAAATGTCGTTGGACTTGACGGGTTTTTCGATCCGGCCTTCTTTGAACAGGGTGTCCGCAATGCCGCGCAAATAAAACAGCGCAAAACCAAAGGGGGGATGCATGAAGCTGGTTTGCATGTTGACGCACAACAGAACGCCGAACCAGACCATGTCAATGCCCATTTTTTCGGCGACCGGGCCCAGCATCGGCAAGATGATGAAGGCGATCTCAAAGAAGTCCAAAAAGAAGGCCAGGAAAAAGATGAACACGTTCACCACAATCAAGAAGCCCACCTGTCCACCTGGCAGGCCAGACAGCAAATGCTCCACCCACTTGGCACCGTCAACGCCTTGGAAGACCATGGAGAAAACGCGCGAGCCGATCAGGATGAAAACCACCATGGCGGTCAGGCGCATGGTGCTGTGCATGGCTTCCCAGATCAAGTCTTTGTCTAGGCGTTTGTGCAAAGCGGCCAAGAACAGCGCACCCACGCAGCCCATGGCGCCGGCTTCCGTGGGCGTGGCGATGGCGGTGTTGATGCCGGGCAGACCGCCCATGGAGCCCAGCACGGCAAAGATCAGAAAGGCCGAAGGAATGATGCCGCGCAAACACTTGGCCCACAGCGCCCAGCCGTTCAGCGTGCGCGCCTCCTTGGGCACACCGGGCACATAAGCCGGTTTGATGATGCTCAAAGCAAAGGTGTACAGGGCAAAAATGCCCACCTGCAACATGGAAGGGCCCCAGGCCCCTTTGTACATGTCACCGACCGAGCGCCCGAGTTGGTCGGCCATGACCACCAACACCAAAGAGGGCGGGACCAACTGCGTGATCGTGCCTGAAGCCGCCAGCACCCCGGTCGCGTAACGCATGTTGTAGCCGTAACGGATCATCACGGGCAAAGAGATCAAAGCCATGGCGATCACCTGACCTGCCACCGTGCCGGTGATCGCGCCCAGGATGAAGCCGACGATGATGACCGAATAGCCTAAGCCGCCTTTGACGGGACCAAACAGTTGGCCCATGGAGTCCAGCATGTCTTCGGCCAGACCGCATTTCTCCAAAATCGCGCCCATGAAGGTGAAGAAAGGGATGGCCAGCAACAGGTCGTTGCTCAAAATACCAAACACATTCAAGGGCAGGTTGGACATGAAGCTGGCGGGGAACCAGTCCATGCTGATGGCGAAGAAGCCGCACAACAAACCCAGAAAAGCCAATGAGAAGGCGACGGGAAAACCGATCAGCATCGTGACCACCAGGCCAGCGAACATGATGGGTGCAAAATTTTCCATGATCATGAGAGTTTGTCTTTCTTTTTATTGCACGGGTTTTTCGTAATGCGTGTCCATCTCGTACTTGCCCTGCAAGTAAGCGACGCGTTTGATGATTTCACTCAAGCCCTGAGCGGACACCCACAGAAATCCCAAGGGCAACAGCATCATGGCGGGCCAGCGAATCAAGCCGCCGGCGTTGTTGGACATTTCGCCTGACTGGTACATCTTCAGAAACAAGGGAAAGCTCAACCACGTCAAGAGCAGCATGACCGGCAAGAGGAACAGGGTCAGTCCGATCAGGTCGATGTAAACCGGCAGCTTGCCGTTCAGTTTGCCGTAAATGATGTCGACGCGAACATGCTCATTCAACTTGAGCACCAAGGGCGCGCCGAGCATCACCGTGGCTGCAAACAAATACCATTGAATCTCCAGCCAGCCGTTGGAGCTGAGGTCGAAGCCGTAACGGATAAAGGCATTGCCGGCCGAAATCATGGCCGCCGCCAAGACGGCGAACGAAGCCAACTTGCCAAATTGCTCGCTAATTTTGTCAATGCCAAAGGCCAATGAAAGTAATTTAGGCATGTCGTGCCTCCATGATGAAGTCCAAAAGCGAAAGAATGCCGGCCAACGAGGGTCAGAATTCAGCGCCAGTTCCTGACAGGTCGCAGGGATTGAGGATGGGGCATTTTAAATTGCAGACAGCCCGGTCGCGGCTTGCGGCGTCAACGATGCGCGTGAAATAAATTGAATTTGCGATTTAAAACCGCCTAAAGCAGGGAAAAGCTGGGAAAAGTTGGGAAAAGCACGGGTTGACCCTTTTTCCCGTTTTTTTTGCCCCTTTTAATGGGCAGGCGATTTGAAGTGCCACCAGGGCAGCGTGTGTTTGAGCGATTGAACCTCGCCGCATTCAGGTGAGGCGGTATAGCCAGGGAGTTGGTTCAATTGCTGTTGCCAGGGTGGGGTTTGCAATACCGAGCGCAATGCCTGCAAAGCGGGCGTCTCCAAGGCGGACCGATGGCACACCAACCAATAGGCCTCTTGCACCAGAGGCACGAAACCGAGCCCTTGCGCTTGCGCGGCGGAGGCAATGCCCAATCCCACATCGGCGTTGCCGCTGGCAATACAGGCAGCGACTGAGGCGTGAGAGCTTTCTTCGTGCTGGTAGCCGCGCAGCTGACTGGCGGCTATGGCGTTTTCTTCAAGCCAGGCGTCTAAAAGCAAACGGGTGCCTGTGCCGCGACCGCGGTTGACCACCCGAACTTCGGGGCGCAATAAATCGGCCAGACTGAGCAGGGACAACGGGTTGCCAGGGGCCACCATCAGGCCTTGCTGGCGTAAGGCAAAGCCCATCAATTTGTGCAAGCCGGTTCGCAGCAAAGGCTTGTAGGTTCGGGCAACCAAGGAGTGCGGTTTCGGTTGTAACGGGGCGTGAAAACCAGCCACCGTGCAACGCCCATCGTTCAACGCACGAATGGCGTCCACGCTGCCACAAAAGCGCAAATCCAAGTGCAACGATTGTGCAGCGGCCTGTTCACGCAACAAAACCAAACCATCGTCATGGCTGGCGTAAATGGGCAAGACATGGCTCTGCGGGTCAAAGGCGACTGAAAAAGTTTTTTCCAACTCCGCCTGCAAAGCACTGATTTGAGGCGCCAAGCGCGCCTGTGCCTGGCGTTCAGCCCACAGCAGTTTGTCGGCAAATTCAGTCAGGCGGGCCGCTTGGCCTTTTTCCCAATGGATCAAGGGCTGGCCCAGCGCCGACTCCCAGCGCTTGAGTTCACCCCAGACGTGTCGGTACGACAGGCTCAGCGACTTGGCCGCTGCACCTATGGAGCCCGCCTCGCGCACCGCCTGCAGCAGGTCCATCAGCGCGTTGCGCAGCGGGCTGGTTTGGTGACGGCGTGCCGTCTCTTCTTGATGCGGCGTCCAACTGTAGGAAAGGTTGATGTGTTGCACAGGCAGGAGTTTGCCTCAATCCAGCGGGGGCACCTCGACCCTCACCTCGGGAGGGTATGCACAAGAATTCATAGCGGACATCCCGTACCTGCAGGTCCGCTTCTGTCCGGTAGGATCAAAAGCAAAATTTATGAACACTTTTTCCGACAGCGTGGCGACCGCCTTTCAGCTGATTTCCTCTTTCGATCCCCTGCTGTGGTCCGTGGTGTCCCGCTCACTCGCGGTCAGCGCCACGGCCTGTGCACTGGCCTGCAGCCTGGGTGTGGTGTTGGGCGCCTGGCTGGCGGTGGCACAGTTTGCGGGCCGGGGTGCCGTGCTGATGCTGTTGAACACCTTGTTGGCCTTGCCTTCGGTGGTGGTGGGTTTGGTGGTGTATCTGTTGTTATCCCGCACCGGCCCTTTGGGTGCGCTGGGGTGGTTGTTCAGTTTCAAAGCCATGGTGCTGGCGCAGGCCATGTTGGTGTTGCCGGTGGTCACGGCGCTGACGCGCCAGGTGGTGGAAGACGTGGAGCGCCAACACGGTGAGCAATGGGCGTCGCTGGGCGCCGGGCCTGTGCTGCGCGGCATGCTGCTGGCTTGGGACGAACGCTTGGCTTTGCTGACGATTGCGGTGGCCGCATTCGGGCGTGCGATTTCAGAAGTGGGTGCGGTGATGATTGTGGGTGGCAACATTGACGGCTTCACCCGCGTCATGACCACCGCCATTGCCTTGGAAACCAGCAAAGGAGATTTGCCTTTGGCCCTGGCGTTGGGCTTGATGTTGTTGGCGGTCGTGGGCCTGTTGAATATCGTGCTGGCCAGTTTGCGTCGCTGGGGCGAAAAGCGCCAAGGGATGCACGTCAGTGCGCCCAAGGGCTGGGTGACATGATGCCGCCGCCCGTGATGCAGCAGCCCGTGGTTCAGCTGGACCAGGTGTCCGTGCGTTTGGGGCCGGTCATGGCCTTGTCGGGGATTGATTTGGTCATTCGCCCTGGAGAGCGCGTCGCGCTGGTGGGCGCCAATGGCTGTGGCAAAAGTACCTTGCTGCGCACTTTGCATAGTCTGCTGAAGCCCCTGGAAGGCAGGGTCGAGCCGCACCCGACCCTGCGCCAGGCGATGCTGTTTCAACGGCCGCATTTGCTGCGTTTGTCGGCGTTGCACAACGTGGCGCTGGGCATTTGGTTGGACCGCACGCAAGGGCTGAACTGGTCGCAATCGCTGGCCAGAGCTGGGGCTGCTTTGCAGCGGGTGGGCTTGAGCGCCGTGGCGCGCCAAGGGGGACGCCAACTGTCCAGCGGCCAACAACAACGCTTGGCCCTGGCGCGCGCCTGGGGACGCGAGCCGGATGTGTTGCTTTTAGATGAACCCACCTCCAGCCTCGATCCTTATGCCAAGCGCGAAGTCGAAGCCTTGATGGCCGGCTTTGCCCAATCGCCTCAAAAGCAGACCACGTTGATTTGGGCCAGTCACAACCTGGGACAGGTCAAGCGCTTGGCGAGTCGGGTGATTTATTTGGAGGCCGGGTGCATCCTGGCCGATTTGCCTGTGACCGATTTTTTCGATGTCCACCAACTCGCGCTGTGCAGTCCGGCAGCGCATGCATTTGTTCAAGGAGAGCTGTCATGATTTTTCAAACCTCAGGTGTCTGCCGCACGCTGGTGTGCGCCGTCTTGGCGGTCGCCAGCGCAGCGGTGCAGGCGCAAGCGCTGGTGATGTCGTCCACCACCTCGACCGAGCAATCGGGCTTGTTTGCGCACCTGCTGCCGGCCTTCAAAAAATTCAGCGGGCTGGACGTCAAGGTGGTGGCCCTGGGCACCGGCCAAGCGCTGGACATGGCCCGCCGCGGTGACGCCGATGTGGTGTTTGTGCATGACCAGGAGGCTGAAGAAAAATTTGTCGCCGAAGGTTTTGGACTCAAGCGACTGCCTGTGATGTACAACGACTTTGTGCTTATAGGTCCGAAAGCCGATCCCGCAGGCGTCAAGGGCAAAGACATCGTGGCGGCCTTGGGCGAAGTGGCCAAGGCCAACGGCAGCTTTGTCTCGCGTGGTGACAAAAGCGGCACACACGCGGCCGAGTTGCGCTATTGGAAAATGACCGGCTCAGAAGCGCAAAAGGGCGGCGGTTACAAAGAATGCGGTTGCGGCATGGGGCCTGCGCTGAATATCGCCGCCTCGACCGGTGCGTATGTGCTGGCCGACCGGGGAACCTGGCTGAACTTTAAAAATCGGGCCGACTTGGCCGTCCTGGTCGAAGGCGACCAACGGCTGTTTAACCCATACGGTGTGATGGTGGTGAACCCCGCCAAGCACCCGCACGTCAAACAAGCCGAAGCACAAAAGTTTGTCGACTGGGTGACCTCCCCAGCCGGTCAGGCGAACATTGCGGAATACAAAATTGGCGGCGAACAGTTGTTCTTTCCGAACGCTGCCAAATAGGCCGTCAGCCTGGATCAATCCCTGAAGTTGTCAAAACTCAAAGGCAAGTCGGTGATGTCTTTGCGCAGCAAGGCCATCACCGCTTGCAAGTCGTCGCGCTTGCCGCCGGTCACGCGCACCGCTTCGCCCTGGATCGAGGCTTGAACCTTGATCTTGCTGTCTTTGATGATGCGCTGAATTTTCTTCGCGTCTTCGCTGGCAATGCCATTGCGCACCTTGATCACTTGCTTGACCTTGTCGCCACCGATTTTTTGCACATCGCCCTTGTCCAGAAAGCGGATGTCCACACCGCGCTTGGCCAATTTGTTGTGCAACACGTCTTCCACTTGCGTGAGTTGAAAGTCGGCATCGCCAAACAAGGTGATCTCTTTGTCTTTGAGTTCAATCGCGGCCGACGTGCCTTTGAAATCAAAACGGGTGCCAATTTCTTTGGCCGAGGTGTCCACGGCGTTTTTCACTTCGACCATATTCGGTTCGCAAACGGTGTCAAAAGAGGGCATGGTGCTGAAATCCAGTGGTTGTCAATGCGACAATTCTCCCATGAACCTGGAGCGAAATGTCCCCCTGCAGCCCTACAACACCTTTGGTATCGCTGCCAAAGCGGTGGCTTTGGTGCGGGTCAGAGGTGAAAGCGATCTGCGCGCCGTGCTGGCCGATCCACAGCTGAGTACGCTGCCGCGCCAGGTGCTGGGCGGGGGCAGCAACATCGTATTGACCGGGGACGTCAAAGCGCTGGTTTTGAAAATGGAGGTGCCCGGCCTGCGCCTGGCCAAAGAGACCGACAAGCATTGGATCATCGAGGCCGGTGCAGGCGTGGATTGGCACGAACTGGTGGACTGGACTTTGGCGCACGGCTACCCGGGTCTGGAAAACATGGCGTTGATCCCTGGCACCGTGGGGGCCTCGCCGGTGCAAAACATTGGCGCCTACGGGGTCGAGTTGCAAGACCGTTTTGAGTCATTGGATGCGCAGGACCTGCTGACCGGCGAGGTGTTCAGTTTGAATGCAGCGCAATGCGGTTTCAGCTACCGCGACTCGGTCTTCAAACACGCTTCGGCTGGCCCGGACGACTTGGGCCTGGCCGGGCGTGCCGTGATTTTGCGCGTGCGCTTTGCCCTCCCTAAACGCTGGAAGCCTGAGCTGGGTTATGCCGACCTGGAACGCAAGATGACCGAGACCGGCAACCACGCACCCACTGCCCGGCAGATTTTTGACTGGGTCTGCGCCATTCGCCGCGCCAAGCTGCCCGATCCGCAAGTGATTGGCAATGCCGGCAGCTTCTTCAAGAACCCCACGGTGACACCGGAGCAATGCGCCGACATCATTGCCCGCGACCCCAAGGTGGTGCACTATCACCTGGACGACGGCCGCATCAAACTGGCGGCAGGTTGGTTGATTGATGCCTGCGGCTGGAAAGGCAAAAGCGTAGGCCACGCCGGGGTCTACGAAAAACAGGCCTTGGTGTTGGTCAACCGCGGCACCGCAGAGCACCCGTGCACGGGCGGTGAGGTGATGACCCTGGCCAAGGCGATTCAGACCAGTGTGTATGAGCGCTTTGGGATTTTGCTGGAGCCTGAGCCGGTGGTGATTTGATGTGTGGCTTCTGTGGCGTGGCTCCGCGCCGTGCCGCGCGGCGCCGCGTCGTGTTGGGGCCTGAGCGGTCTGCCTCATACTCGCTTCGCTCGCCAAATCGGCCGATCCGCTCAGGCCCCAACCCGGCGCTGACGTTTTGATTTTGGTAATCCCTGATTTGCATGGACTCTCGGCACGGCTACAGTTTCCCGATCTCAAGGAGAGCGCATGACGCCAGAGCAATTGGTCCGCAAAGTGACCGCCATGACGGGTTACACCCAGGCCGCAGGGGTGGAGGTGGTTTCTGCCGAGGCCGGGCGGGTGACCCTGTCTTTGGCCAAAAAACCTGAACTGTTGCAGTTCAATGGCTTCTTTCATGGGGGCGTGGTGTCGGGTTTGGCCGATCATGCTGCTGGCGCCGCCGCCACCACCGCCTTGCCGCTGGGCAAAATCGCGGTCACGGTGGATTTGCATGTGAACTATTTGGCCCCGGCCAAGGGTCAAACCTTGTTGGCCAAAGCCCGCACCTTGCAAGTCGGCAGCACGATTTGCGTGGTGGCTGTCGAGCTCGAAACCGATTCCGCCGAGGGCCAGCTCCCCTGCGCGGTGGCCCATGTCACCCTCCGGGTGGTGGACATGCCGCCCCTGTAATAGAAAACGGCCCGAAGGCCGTTTTCCGATCAAGCGAGCCAGCAATTACTTCTTGCCGCTGCCTTCCAGTTTGTAGATGTGCGGGCCGTCGCCGGTCGACAGCAGGCCGGTGTGGGCGTAAATGCCCAGCTTGGCGCGGGTGTCGGTGATGTCCAGGTTGCGCATGGTCAACTGGCCGATGCGGTCGAGCGGGCTGAACGGCGCGTCTTCCACTTTTTCCATCGACAGGCGCTCGGGCGCGTAGGTCAGGTTGGGGCTGTCGGTGTTCAAAATGCTGTAGTCGTTGCCACGGCGCAGCTCCAGTGTCACGGTGCCGGTCACGGCGCGGGCCACCCAACGCTGGGCTGTTTCGCGCAGCATGATGGACTGGGGGTCGAACCAGCGGCCCTGGTACAGCAAACGGCCCAAACGCAGGCCGTTGATGCGGTACTGCTCGATGGTGTCTTCGTTGTGAATGCCTGTCACCAAACGCTCGTAGGCGATGTGCAACAAGGCCATGCCGGGGGCTTCGTAAATGCCTCGGCTCTTGGCTTCGATGATGCGGTTTTCAATCTGGTCGCTCATGCCCAAACCGTGGCGACCGCCGATCTCGTTGGCCTGGAGGAACAACGCGACCGGGTCGGCATATTCCACGCCGTTCAGGGCCACGGGCATGCCTTCTTCAAAGCGCACGCTGACTTCTTCGGCCTGCACATTCACTTCGGGCTTCCAGAACGCCACGCCCATGATGGGGTTGACGATCTTCATGCCGCTTTGCAGGCTTTCCAAGTCTTTGGCTTCGTGGGTCGCGCCCAGCATGTTGCTGTCGGTGGAGTAGGCCTTTTCGGCGCTCATCTTGTAGCCAAAACCGTTGGCGGTCATGAAGGCGGACATTTCAGCGCGGCCACCCAGCTCGTCAATGAACAGCTGGTCCAGCCAGGGTTTGTAGATTTTCAGGCTCGGGTTGGTCAACAGACCGTAGCGGTAAAAGCGCTCGATGTCGTTGCCTTTGAAGGTGCTGCCATCTCCCCAGATGTTGACATCGTCTTCTTTCATGGCTGCAACCAGCATGGTGCCGGTCACGGCGCGGCCCAGCGGGGTGGTGTTGAAGTAGGTGATGCCGCCGGTGGAGATGTGGAAGGCGCCGCATTGGATGGCGGCAATGCCTTCGTGTGCCAGTTGGGTGCGGCAGTCGACCAGGCGGGCTTTTTCGGCACCGTATTCCATGGCCTTGCGCGGAATCTCGTTGTAGTCGGCTTCGTCAGGCTGGCCCAGGTTGGCGGTGTAAGCGTAGGGCTGAGCGCCTTTTTGCTTCATCCACAGCAGGGCGGCAGACGTGTCCAGACCGCCCGAGAAAGCGATACCGACCTTTTGCCCTTTGGGCAGGTTTTGCAGAATGGTGCTCATGGCGCGATCAACCGAAATGGCAGATATAGTGGTAGGGCTCGGTGACGCGGATTTCAAAGCTGGAGTTGCCCGGCACGTTGAATTTTTCACCGACGGAGGATTTGACCCAGGCGTCGGTGCCTGCCAATTTGTATTCGCAGAAACCACCCACACACTCCATGATTTCAGGCGCGCCGGTGTTGAAGGTCAGGCTGGCGGGCAGGATCACGCCGACCGACAACTTGGTGCCGTTGGCCAGCGTCAGGCCGTGGCTGACGCATTTGCCGTCAAAGTACACATTGGCGCGGGTGGTGACGGAGACGCCGTCAATTTTTTCGGTAGTCATGGGGGAGTTCATGGGTTTGTATTTTTGGGCCGCGCAGGGCGCAGCGGTTGTGCGCCCGCAGGCGCCTGAGAAAGAACCAAGCGTGGATTTTAGGCGACTCTGCGCCGCCCGACCGGGCCAGGGCGGACCGCTGGGTCCGAGGACTTCAATGCCAGCGGCGTCCGTAGCCGCCGCGATACCCCCAACCCAAATTGATCGAGGTCGAAAAAGGGTAGGGGTTGCCGTAGTAATAGGGTGAGCCATAGACCACGGTGGGCGGCGCGTAAATCACCTGGGGAGGGCTGACGGCTGGAGGGTTCATGACCACCGTGGGCGCCATGGGTGCGTTGGCCACTGAGACTGGGGTGACTTGGAGCGAAATGGTGGGGCCGGGATCTTGGGGCAATTGCACGCTGTATTGCTTGCCCGCAAACTCGTACACCACTTGGTAGCCGACCAAGCGGTTTTCATAGGTGGTTTGGGTGGTGCAAGTGGTTGAGTTGTAGGTGGTGCTGGGGGCTGGTTTCTCGATGTTGTCACCCAAAATGGCACCGCCCATCAGGCCCGCCATGGTCGCCAAAACCTGACCTTGGCCACCGCCGATCTGGCTGCCGACTGCGGCGCCGGCAATCGCGCCCATCATGGCTCCGGCGCCAGATTTGGGGGCGGGCACCGTGACCGGGGTCTGTGTACAGCTTGGGTTGGGAACCGCCACTTGCTGAAACAAAGCGGTGCGCGAAATCACCTGGCCGACCAAGGCGGGGCTGATTTCGCCCGTGGGCACAGGACTTTGCACCGGGCTTTGGGCCCAGCTGAGCACGCTGAAAGCGGAGCAGGCGAGGGTGAGGGCCACTTTTTTCATGGGGTCTCCGAACTGAAAAACAATCAATGCCCGAATTTTAGGCATTTCGCCCTGGTTGTGACGCCGCATCAGGTAAAGATGAGGTAACTGCGCCAAGCGACAACCCTTTTTACAACTCTTTCGACAGCCCTTTGGAAGATCGATTTGGGCGGACTAAATTCTTTGGTTCGCCCATTCCGTGGCGTTGAAACCCACAGAAACAGAGCGCAAGCCTGGGGCGCTGGGCCATTCCACCACCGGGCGTTTGATCACGCTGGCATGCGTCAGCATCACGGCTTTGGCGCTGGCCGCGTCGGTGACTTGCGCTTGGGTGGCCGGGTCGAGCTTGCGCCAGGTCGTGCCTTTGCGGTTCAGCACGGCCTCCCAGCCCAGCGTTTCTAGCCAGTGGTCTAGCGCAGCAGGCGGAACGCCCTGTTTTTTAAAGTCATGGAACTCGAACGCAATGCCCTGCTCGCTCAACCAGGTGCGGGCTTTTTTCACGGTGTCGCAGTTGGGAATGCCGTAGACCTGTACACAAGAGGCAGTTTGGGTTTTTTGCATGGCTGGGATGATCCTGAAATGAGAAATTTGAAGTTTGAAATCGGCCCTCGGCGACAATCGGGGGAGTATGAAAACTTTACAAGATTGGCTGGCACATTGCGAGCAACTGCATCCGCACGCGATTGACATGGGTTTGGACCGTGTGAAAGCGGTGGCCGAGCGTTTGGCGCTGCATTTTGAGGGCCCGGTCATCACCGTGGCGGGCACCAACGGCAAGGGCTCAACCTGCGCCATGTTGGAGGCCATTTTGCTGGAAGCGGGCTACCGCACGGGGGTCTACACCTCGCCGCATTTGGTGCATTTTGAAGAGCGCTGCCGTCTCCATGGCGAATCTGCCTCGGCCGAGGCGTTGGCCCAAGCTTTCGCCCAGGTGGAGGCGGCGCGGGGTGAGGTCTCGTTGACGTATTTTGAATTCAGCACCCTGGCCATCCTGTGGTTGATGGCGCAATCGAACTTGGACGTGGTGATTTTGGAGGTCGGCTTGGGCGGGCGGCTGGACGCGGTCAACATCATCGACCCCGACTGCGCAGTGATCACCAGCATCGACATCGATCACACCCAATTGCTGGGCCACGGCCGGGAGCAAATTGGTTTGGAAAAAGCCGGCATCATGCGCGCTGGGCGGCCGGTGGTGGTCAGCGACCCGGTGCCCCCTGACAGCCTGATCGCGCATGCCCAGGCTGTGGGCGCGGATCTGTGGCGCCTGGGCCAAGACTTCAATTTTTCTGGCGACAAGCAGCAATGGGCCTGGGCCGGACGCGGGCGGCGTTACAGCGGTTTGGCGTACCCGGCACTGCGCGGTGCCAATCAATTGGTGAATGCCTCGGGCGTGTTGGCGGCGCTGGAGGTGCTGCGCCCGCGGATTCCGGTCACGGCCCAAGCGGTGCGCAATGGCTTGGCCTTGGTGGAGTTGCCCGGGCGTTTTCAAATCGTGCCCGGCGAGCCGGTGTTGGTGCTGGACGTGGCGCACAACCCGCACTCGGTGGCGGCTTTGGCGCTGAATCTGGACGCCATGGGTTTTTACCCCACCACGCACGCGGTGTTCGGGGCCATGGCCGACAAGGACTTGCAGGCCATGCTCGAGCGTCTCGGCCCGCTGATGGACCGTTGGTATTTCACCGATTTGCCGCTGCCGCGCGCCGCCACTGCGGCGCAATTGCAGCAGCAGTGGCAGGCGCTCAATCGGCGTGCCGATGCCACCAGTTCCACCCACGCCAGCCCTGAAGCCGCCTTGCAAGCGGCCATCGCCGCGGCAGGGGGCGCTGATAGAATCGTGGTCTTCGGATCGTTTTATACGGTGGGCGGGGTTTTGAAGGACGGAATTCCCCGTCTGCATGCCAAACACCTGAGCACGTGAGTACCCGCTGCATGGCTTTTTTCAATTTACGAGTTCCAGGTCAGAGCAACTCCAGCGCATCCTCAGAGACGCTGCAGACGACTCCGGCCGAAAGCCTGGAGGTGTTACGCAAACGCGCCCGCCATCGCTTGATGGGATCCGTCGTTTTGGTGCTGGCGGCGGTCATCGGTTTCCCCTTGTTGTTTGATACGCAGCCACGGCCTGTGTCGGTGGACACGCCGATCGTCATCCCAGACCGCAACGCGGTGCCCAGCATGGCCCCTGCAACACCTGCTGCTGCGCCCGTCACGGCGGTCGCTGGCGTGGTCAGTCCTCCCCCTGCGGCGGCTGGGGCCAGCGCAACCGCATCCGCATCTGCATCCGCCACGGGCCCCTTGCCCCCAGCAGGCGTCTTGGACGCCAACGAAGAAGTGGTTTCGGCCACGCCCCGCCCAGCCGAGAAAGCCGCGCGTACCGAAGAACCCAAGGTGGCGGCTGGCAAAGCGGGGGACTTTAAAGTCGACTTTGGTAAAACGGCGGCCGCGGTATCGTCAGCCCCAGCCCCATCCCCAACCCCAGCCGCCAAGCTTGCGCAGGCCAAGCCTGATGTCAAGCCTGAGACCAAACCCGAAAGCAAAGCCGAAAGCAAAACTGCGGCACCTGAAAAAGCTCATGACAAATCCCACGACGATGCAGCCAAGGCGCGCGCCTTGCTCGACGGCAAGGAGCCTGCGGCCAGCGCCAAGTCAGGGGATGAGCGCTTGGTGATTCAAGTGGGCGCCTACACCGACGCTGCCAAAGTGCGTGAGGCACGCCAGAAACTGGAAGCTGCGGGCTTTAAAACCTACACCCAGGTGATCGACAGCAAAGATGGCAAACGCACCCGTGTGCGGGTGGGACCTTTTGAAAGCAAAGCTGAAGCCGACAAGAGCGCCCAAAAAATTCGCAAGCTGCAGTTAGATACCGCGATCTTGAAGCTCTGAAACCATGGAGAGCATGACGGCCACCGATTGGATGTTGCTTGTTGTCTTGTCAACATCGCTGTTGGTGGGTGCCTGGCGTGGTCTGGTCTATGAGGTGATGTCGGTGATCGGTTGGCTCACTGCCTTTGTGCTGGCGCAATGGTTTGCCACAGATGTGGCCTCGCGCCTGCCGATGCAAAGCGCAGGCGAGTCTTTGCGCTATGCCGCAGGCTTTGTGATTGTCTTTGTGGCCAGTGTGTTCATCGCCGGATTGATTTCTGCGCTGCTGCGCAAACTGATTTCAGTGATCGGTCTGCGCCCAGTCGACCGTTTGTTGGGGGCCGGCTTTGGCCTGTTTCGCGGTTTGATTTTGTTGCTCGCCTTGACGGTGGTTTTGCACTTAACGTCTATGGCCCAAAGCGACTGGTGGCAAAACTCGCAAGGCGGGCCGGTGCTTTCGTCGCTGCTCAAAGGGCTCAAGCCCATCTTGCCTGCCCATTTTGGGGCGTATTTGCCTGATTGAACTTCCTAGCCTTTGACGGGATGAATGTATGTGTGGAATTGTGGGTGTTGTCAGTACCGCGCCGGTCAATCAGCTGATCTACGACGCCTTGCTGTTGTTGCAGCATCGGGGGCAAGATGCGGCTGGCATCGTCACGCAGCTGGACCGCAAGTTTTATATGCACAAAGCCAAAGGCATGGTGCGCGATGTGTTTCGCACGCGCAATATGCGGGCCTTGCCCGGCCACTGCGGCCTGGGCCAGGTGCGTTATCCCACGGCGGGCAATGCTTTCAGCGAAGAAGAGGCGCAGCCTTTTTATGTGAATGCGCCGTTTGGTTTGGTGCTGGTGCACAACGGTAATTTGACCAATGCCCACGCCCTGAAAGCTGAACTGTTTTCTACTGACCACCGGCACATCAACACCGAGAGCGATTCTGAAGTCTTGCTCAACGTGCTGGCGCATGAGCTGGAAAAAACCACCCGTGGCTTACCCTTGGCTTCGCGCGATGTGTTCGCCGCGGTGCAAGGCGTGCACCGCCGGGTCAAAGGCTCGTATGCGGTGATCGCCATGGTGGCGGGTCACGGCTTGTTGGCGTTTCGCGATCCGTTTGGCATTCGCCCGATGTGCATTGGCCAAAGCAAAGACGGCACCTGGATGCTGGCCAGCGAATCTGTGGCCCTGGAAGGCACATCGCACCAGTATGTGCGCGATGTGCAACCCGGTGAAGCCATCTACATCGATTTAGAGGGGCAGTTGCATGCGCAGCAATGTGCCCAGGCGCCGCAGCTCAGCCCGTGTATTTTTGAGTTTGTCTATTTGGCACGCCCGGACTCGACGATGGACGGTATCTCGGTGTACCAAGCGCGTTTGAATTTGGGCGAGACCTTGGCCAAGCGTGTGATTTCCACCGTGCCGCCGAACGAGATCGATGTGGTGATTCCGATCCCCGAGTCCAGCCGCCCCAGTGCCGCGCAGTTGGCGCAGTTGCTGGGCTTGCCTTACCGCGAAGGGTTTGTGAAAAACCGCTATGTGGGCCGCACTTTCATCATGCCCGGTCAATCGGTGCGCAAAAAATCGGTGCGGCAAAAGCTCAATGTGATTGCCAGCGAATTCAAGGGCCGCAATGTGTTGTTGGTGGACGACTCCATCGTGCGCGGCACCACCAGCCGCGAGATCGTGCAAATGGCCCGCGATGCCGGTGCCCGCAAGGTCTACATGGCCAGTGCCGCGCCGCCTGTGCGCTACCCTAACGTATATGGCATCGACATGCCGACCCCCGAAGAATTGGTGGCGCACAACCGCACCGCCGAAGAAGTGCGGGAGCTGATCGGTTGTGATGCCTTGATTTACCAAGATGTGGACGCGATGAAACAAGCCGTCACCAGCGCGCTGGCACCGAATGCGCCCGCGCTCGCTGGGTTTGATGCCTCGTGTTTTGACGGCGTGTATGTGACGGGCGATATCTCCTCGCAAGACATTGAACGCTTGAATGCCAAACGCGTGGGCGTGGAAGAAGGCGCGGAAGACAACTCGCGCTTGGCCCTGCCCAACGCCTCGGAGTGATTGAATGAGCCAACACCCTTTACCCGACAACTTGCACCTGGACACTCTCGCGGTGCGCATGGCCGTAGAGCGCAGCCAGTACGGCGAGAACTCGGAAGCGCTGTACCTGACCAGCGGCTATGTGCAACCCTCGGCCGAAGCCTCGGCGCGCCGCTTTGCTGGCGAAGAAGAAGGCTTTACCTACGGCCGCTCTGGCAACCCCACGGTCAGCAGCTTTGAAATGCGCTTGGCCGCGCTGGAAGGCACCGAAGCCGCTTTGGCCACCTCGTCGGGCATGTCGGCGGTCATGCTGATGCTGTTCAGCTTGCTCAAGGCCGGCGACCATGTGCTGTATTCGCAGTCCATGTTCGGTTCCACCATCAAATTGATCGGTTCTGAATTTGCGCGCTTTGGTGTGGAGTCCAGCATCGTGCCGCAAACCGATTTGGCGGCCTGGAAAGCGGCGATCCGCCCGAACACCAAAATCTTGTTCGCCGAAACACCGACCAACCCTTTGACCGAGGTGTGTGACATCCAGGCCTTGGCCGATCTGGCGCACAACGCCGGGGCCTTGTTGGCGGTCGACAACTGTTTTGCCACGCCGATCTTGCAGCGGCCGATGGACATGGGCGCTGACCTCGTCATGCACTCGGGCACCAAGTATTTGGATGGCCAGGGCCGCGTCATGGCGGGGGCGCTGTGCGCCAGTGAGGCTTTGATCACCGGCAAATGCCTGCCCGTGATGAAAAACGGCGGCATGGTGCTGTCGCCCTTCAATGCCTGGGTGGTGTTGAAAGGGCTGGAGACATTGGATATCCGCATGCGCGCCCAAAGCGCCCGCGCGCATGACATGGCGCTGTGGCTGGAACAACACCCCATGGTGTCACGCGTGCACTATCCGGGCTTGAGTAGCCATCCGCAGCATGCGCTGTCGATGAAGCAAATGTCCAACATGGGCGGCGCGGTGTTGTCCTTCGATGTCAAAGCCAGCGACCCGCAAACGGCGCGCGCGCGTGCCTTTCATGTGCTCGACAGCTTGCGCGTGCTCTCGCTGTGTACCAACCTGGGCGACACCAAAACCTTGCTGACCCACCCGGCCAGCACCTCACACGGCAAATTGTCCGAAGACCAACGCCAAGCCGCAGGCATTGGCCAGGGCTTGATCCGCATGGCGGTGGGCCTGGAACACGTGGGCGACATGAAGACCGATCTGTTGCGCGGCCTGGACACTCTTTGATTTTGATTTTTGCATGACTAAAACACGCACCCGATTTGCGCCATCGCCCACCGGCTTTATTCACCTGGGCAATATCCGTTCGGCCCTGTACCCCTGGGCCTTTGCCCGGTCCACCGGAGGCGACTTTATTTTGCGCATCGAGGACACCGATCTGGAGCGTTCGACCCAGGCTTCGGTGGATGTGATCTTGGAAGGCATGGCCTGGCTGGGTCTGAGTCATGACGAAGGCCCGTTTTACCAAATGCAGCGCATGGACCGCTACAAAGCGGTGCTGCAAGAGTTGATTGCGTCGGGCCAGGTGTACCCCTGCTACATGAGCATGACCGAGCTGGATGCCTTGCGCGAGCAGCAAATGGCGCGCAAAGAAAAACCCCGTTACGACGGCACTTGGCGGCCCGAGCCGGGCAAAACTTTGCCCGCGATTCCTGCAGGCGTCGCGCCGGTCTTGCGTTTTAAAAACCCGCAGGGCGGGGTGGTGGCGTGGGACGACAAGGTCAAAGGGCGCATTGAAATCAGCAACGACGAGTTGGACGATTTGGTGATCGCCCGGCCGGCTCAAAATGGCGAAACCGTGGGCACCCCCACCTACAACTTTTGCGTGGTGGTCGACGACATCGACATGGCGATCACCCATGTGATCCGCGGCGACGACCATGTGAACAACACGCCCCGGCAAATCAATATCTTCAAAGCCTTGGGAAAGGAGCCTCCGGTGTACGCCCATTTGCCCACCGTGCTGAATGAGCAGGGTGAAAAAATGAGCAAGCGCAGTGGCGCCAAAGCCGTGACGCAATACCGCGAAGAAGGCTACCTGCCTGATGCCATGGTGAACTACCTGGCCCGCCTGGGCTGGAGCCACGGCGATGATGAAATCTTCAGCCGTGAACAGTTTGTGTCGTGGTTCAACCTGGATCACCTGGGCCGCAGCGCCGCCCAGTTTGACGAAGCCAAACTTCGCTGGGTCAACGCCCAGCACATGAAAACCACGGCGGACAGCGATTTGGCCGAACGGGTGAGCGCGCACCTTCAGCAACGCGGCATCACACCGGACGAGCGTTTGATCCCGTTGTGTGCTTTGCTCAAAGACCGCTGTGACACCACGGTGATGTTGGCCGATTGGGTGGCCAAGTTCTATACCGATGTCACGCCCAACCCTGACGAGTTGGCGCAACACGTGACCGATGCAGTGCGCCCCGCTTTGGCCCTGTTGGCGGAAAAATTGACCACTTGCGCCTGGGACAAAACCACCATTGCGGGTGTGCTGAAAGAAGTGCTGGCGGACCAAGGCTTGAAGATGCCGCAGCTGGCCATGCCCGTGCGCGTGCTGGTCTTGGGCACGGCGCAAACGCCGTCCTTGGACGCCGTCCTGGCGCTGAGTTCCAGACAAAAAATTCTAGCTCGCTTGCAAAACGCCTGAATTTCTGTCTATAATCTAAGACTCGACACCAACGAGGAATAACGTTTGAAATACCCATTTCAAGCGCAAAACCGAAGGGGGTATAGCTCAGCTGGGAGAGCGCTTGCATGGCATGCAAGAGGTCAGCGGTTCGATCCCGCTTACCTCCACCAAAGTGTTGAGAAATTAAGATTCGCAAGAATCTGTCCAGGTTATGACCCTA
>CANFYZ010000035.1 GCA_947451385.1 Comamonadaceae bacterium
GGCGGCGGCGCGACGGGTTGGAACGCGCCCAGCACCACGCCCTGGTTCGAGTCGGCGCTGAATGCCGCCAGCTTGGCGCACTTTGGCGCGCCGGTGGGCTACATCGGCCAGGGCGGCACGATCCCCCTGATGAACATGCTGAGCCAAGGTTTTCCGACGGCGCAAATGATGGTCTGCGGCGTGCTCGGCCCCAAGAGCAACGCCCACGGCCCGAACGAGTTTTTGCATGTGCCCTACGCCAAGCGGCTCACCGCCGCCGTGGCGCAAGTGATTGCCCAAATGCCCGCGCACACCGATGTCGCTGTCTGACATGGGCGCTGCAAACGAAGATTTTTTCATCAGCACACAAAGAGGCCTGTCGGGTCAGCTGGCGGTCTACGACTGGCCTGCCCCCGTGGGCCCGGTGCGCGGGCGCGTGTTGCTGGTGCACGGTCTGGGTGAGCACATGGGGCGCTACGCGCACGTGGCGGAGCAGCTGCGGTCTTGGGGGTTTGCGGTGCGCGGCTACGACCACTACGGCCATGGCCGCTCCGAAGGGCCGCGTGGCGACATGGAGAGCGCGCGTGGCTTGATGGGCGATTTGGCCTGCATGATCGACGTGACGCGCCAGCTCAGCCTGGCACAGGGCAAGCCCTTGATCTTGCTCGGTCACAGCCTGGGCGGCTTGATTACCGCCCACGCCGTGGCCACGCAACTGCGCCCGGTGGACGGCTTGGTCTTGTCCTCACCGGCCCTGGCCACCTCGGCCAATGCGGTGCAAAAAATGCTGCTGGCGGTGGTGCCTAGGCTGGCACCGCATCTGCGCCTGGACAACGGCTTGAAGGCCGACTTTGTGGCGCGCGATCCGCAGGTGGTGCAAGCCTATCTGGCCGACCCGCTGGTGCACCGCCGCATCTCAGCCGGGCTGGCGCAATGGATCGTGCAGCAAGGCCCGCTCACCGTGGCGCAGGCGGCTGAATGGTCTGTGCCCACTCTGCTGATGTACGCCGAAGTGGACCGCCTGGTGGACCCGGCAGGCAGCGCGCAGTTTGCCCAGCGGGCACCCGCCTGTGTGCAAGCGCACTGCTTTGAAGGCATGTACCACGAGATCTTCAACGACCCGGGCAAAGCCTCTGTGTTTGCGCAGCTCAAGGCGTGGCTGGACGCGCAGTTTTCTGCTTGACGAGCAACCACAACAAAGCCACCGCGGTCAGGCTCACGGGCAGCAAGGAGCCGATGTTCAGCCAAGTCCAGCCCTGAGTGGTGACCAAGGCCCCGGAGGCAAATGAGGTGAGCGCCATGGTGGCGAACACACAGAAGTTGATGGCCGCTTGCGCACGGTCTTTTTCTTCGGGCCGCCAGGCCTGCATCGACAGCGTGGTGCTGCCGGTGAACAAAAAGTTCCACCCCAGGCCGAGCAAAAACAGGGCAATGACGAACTGGTGCAGATCGACGCCGTTCAAGGCCACCGCAATGCAGGCAAAGTTCAGCAACACCCCCACGCCCATGATGGGCAGGGTGCCGAATTTCTTGATCAGGTGGCCGGTGAAAAAACCCGGCGCGAACATGCCAATCACATGCCACTCCAGCACCAGCGCCGCATCGCTGAAGCTGTAGCCGCACACCTGCATCGCCAGCGGCGTGGCGGCCATGAGCAAGTTCATCACGCCGTAACCCAATGCCGCGGCCGCGGCGGCGACGATGAAAATGGGCTGGCGCATGATCTCTTTCAAGGGTCGGCCCTCACTGGCGCCCACCACTTTGGCGGGCACGGCCGGAAAGCGGATGAAGGCCATCAACACCATGCCCACCAGCGCCACCCCCACCAACGCCAGATACGCGCCCATGAACGGCGTGTCCAACCAGCCTTTGGTGCGCGCAGCCAAGTTGGGGCCGACGATGGCACCGATCAAGCCCCCGGCCAAGACCAACGACACCGCTTTTTCGCGGAACGCCGGGGCCGACAACTCGGCCGCGGCAAAACGGTACAACTGCCCGTTGGCGCTGTAATAGCCCGCCACCATGGTGGCGCACACCAACAGGGCAAAGTTTTTCTCTTGTGCGGCATAAGCGCAGAGCAAGGCAGAGAGCAAGCCCACCGCCAAGCCCATTTGGAACGAGCCCTTGCGCCCAAAGCGGCTTTGCGTGCGGGCCACCAAGCCGGTGGACAACGCACCGCCCACCACATAGCCCATGACGGGCAGGGTGGCCATCCAACCCACCGGGGCCAAACTCAAGCCGACCAAGCCGTTGATGGCGATGAAGGTGACGTTGTTGGTCAAGAAAATTCCCTGGCAGAGGGCCAGCAAGAGCAGGTTGGTGTTCATGTGGTCAGTGTACCGGGGTGGTTTGCTGCAGAGGACACGGCGTGCTTCTTAGGCGACTCGGGCAAGCGACTTGGGCACAATAGCGCCATGTTTGCCTCGCCCTCATTGCCCCTGACAGACGCCGCTGCGACCCCGTACCTGACGGCGGCTTTTTACAAGTTTGTTGCGCTGCCCGATTACACCGAGCGCAAAGCGCCTTTGCTGGCTTTTTGCGAAGCCCGCCAAGTCAAAGGCTTGATTTTGTTGGCGCACGAAGGCATCAACAGCACGATTGCTGGCGCACCCGATGACGTCCACGCCGTGCTGGCCTATTTGCGCCAGGACCCGCTGTTGGCTGACTTGCAGCACAAAGAATCGATCTCGGCCAAGCCGCCGTTCTACCGCATGAAGGTGCGGCTGAAAAAAGAGATCGTGACCCTGGGCGTGCCCGGCATCAGCCCGACGCAGATGGCGGGCACCTATGTGAAACCGCAAGACTGGAACGAGCTGATCACGGACCCGGAGGTGGTGGTGGTCGACACGCGCAACGATTACGAGGTGGAAATCGGCACCTTTGCGGGGGCGATCAATCCGAACATTCAAAGCTTTTCGCAGCTGCCCGACTGGGTGAGCCAAGCGCAAGCGCTGCAAGAAAAAACCGGGCGCAAACCCAAGGTCGCGATGTTTTGCACCGGCGGCATCCGCTGCGAAAAATCCACCTCGCTGATGCGCGCCCAAGGCTATGACGAGGTGTACCACTTAGAAGGCGGCATTCTCAAATACCTGGAAACCGTGCCGCCCGAGCACAGCCTGTGGCAAGGCGAATGCTTTGTGTTTGACGAGCGTGTCTCGGTCGGTCACGGCCTGGTGCCTGGCCCGCACCAACTCTGCCGCTGCTGCCGCAACCCGCTGCCCGAAGGCGCGCTGGACTCGCCCTTGTACGAAGCCGGGGTCAGCTGCCCGCGCTGCCACGACCACACCAGCGAAGCGCAAAAAAACAGCGCCCGCGAACGCCAACGCCAATGGGAAAAAGCCAAGGCCAGTGCACAAACTCACATTGGCGCGACGCACCCCGCCCATGACACGGCGGCGCGCACCGCTGCGCTGCTGCCACCGGGCTCGCCCGTGCTGTATTCGTTCCGCCGTTGCCCCTACGCCATGCGCGCCAGGCTGGCGCTGCAAGTGGCCGGTGTGCGCTGCGAGTTGCGCGAAGTCGCGCTCAAGCAAAAGCCCGAGGCGCTGCTGCAAGCCTCTGCCAAAGGCACGGTGCCCGTGCTGGTATTGCCGGACCGGGTGATTGAACAGAGCCTGGACATTCTGCTGTGGGCCTTGGCGCAGCATGACCCTGAAAGTTGGCTGCCCACTGACGCCGCAATGCAGGCCGACGCGCTGCAACTGGTGGCGCAATGCGACGGGGACTTCAAACACCATTTGGACCGCTACAAATACCCGAACCGCTATGACTTGCCGGACGGCGCAGCGGATGGATTGGCGCACCGCACCCAAGGCGCCGCCTGGCTGGCCACGCTGGAAACGCGCCTTGCGGCGCAAGGCTTTGTGGTGGACCGCCAATGGCGCTGGGCCGACGCGGCCATTGCACCCTTTGTGCGCCAGTATGCCCGCACCGACGCGGCTTGGTTTGCCGCGCAGCCCTGGCCCGCTTTGCAAGCGTGGCTGGCGACGTTTGAAGCGTCAACGGCTTTCGGCCGAGTGATGAAAAGCCACAAGCCTTGGCAGCTGGGGCAGACGCAGGTTACTTTTCCGGAAACCGACTGAATCCGAGAAGACATCTTCCAACGGTAAGCACATGCGCAATGGTAACAAATGCGTTACCATTGCGCATGGCAATCAAAGTCGAAGAGTACATCCGCGAGGATGCATCCATCCCCTACAAAGAGTGGTTTGACGGCCTGTCACCACAGGCTGCCGCCAAGGTGACCGTTGCCAAACTGCGCATAGAGCTCGGCAATACATCGAGCATCAAGTGGTTTGATGGCATGGGTGAGTACGTCATTGATTGGGGACCTGGTTACCGAATTTACCTTGCGAAAGACGGTGACACGCTCATTGTTCTTTTTGGCGGAGGTACCAAGCGTGGACAGCAACGGGACATCGATAAAGCCAAGGAATTATGGGCCGAGTACAAAGCTCGAAAAAAAGCAATGCACGTCAAGATAAGTAGCAAACACAAGAGGTGAATAAATGGCACTGACTAGAAATTTCAAAGCGACTGTCATTGAACGAGTTCAGAGCGACGCCTTTTTTGCGCAGGCGCTTCTGGATGAAGCCGCCACATTGTTTCTCAATGGGGAACCCGAAACAGCACGCCTGATTCTGCGTGACCTGGTCAACGCCACCCTAGGATTTGAGCAACTGGCGGCACTCACGGCCAAGCCCAGCAAAAGTCTGCACCGCATGCTTTCACCAACGGGCAACCCCAGCATGGATAACCTGGCGGCCATTTTCCGGGCCGTGCGTGAGAAGCTTCAGGTCAGCCTGTCTGCGCATTCGGTTGCAGTCTGAATTGCGTCATCTCTCATGAACGCACGAATTGACGGCGGCGAAGTGATTGGAGGGCTATGTCGAGACCTCTCGAATAGAAAAGTATGCTGGCGATTACTTTCTGTCCCTCATGCAAAAGGCGCTATGACAGATAACTCCGCGAAGTAACCCTCTCTGGTGAGCTCAACCCTGAAAAATTCAATGCCCAAGGGTTTAGCGCAAATAGAGTGCTTCAAGCCAAAGTCAACGCCGCCAACACCGCCAGCGGTGCGGTCTCGGCGCGCAGCACGCGGGGCCCCAGGGTCACCGGCACAAAGCCTGCGGCCAGGGCAAGGGCCTCTTCAGCCGCAGTCAAACCGCCTTCGGGTCCGCTGAGCAGGGTCACGTCAGAGTGACCTTGCACTGCGGCGTGCAGCGGCTGGGTGCCCGGCGACAAGGACAAGACTAAACGCAGACCACTCGTGGCCGGATGCAGCGTCAACCAAGCCGCCAAGGTCTCCGCCGGTTCAATGCGGGTGACGCGGTTGCGCCCGCATTGCTCGCTGGCCGCCACGGCCACGCCTTGCCAATGCGCTAATTTTTTCTCTGCGCGCTCGCCCTTGAGCTTGAGCACGCTGCGCTCAGCGATCACAGGGGTCAGGCTGGCCGCGCCCAGTTCGGTGGCTTTTTCCACCAGCCAGTCCATGCGTTCATTGGCGGTGATGCCGGCCAGCAAATGCACGGCACAGGCGGCTTCGCGTTCGGTGGCGCTGTGTGCGCCGATCTGCACCTCCACGTCGGAGCGGCCCATGCGCGTGACGCTGGCTTCAAACTCGCCGCCTTGGCCGTTGAACAGCGTCAGGCCGTCGCCCGGCTGCAGGCGCAGCACCTGCACATGGCGTGCCGCCGAGGGCGGCAGGCTCAGCACATCGCCCGTGTGCAAGGGCATGGGGCAGTAAAAACGGGCCATGCTCACATGCGCCCGTAGGCGAAACCGGTTTGGGTTGGGATGTTTTCCACCTCGTCCACCAGATGCAGCAAGGGCTTGAGTTCGCGGTAACGCTGCGCGGTGCTGCGGATGTAGTGAATAAAACGCGGCGTGTCGGCCAGGTATTTGTCTTTGCCATCGCGCAGCGTGAGGCGCGCAAAAATCCCCGCTACTTTGAGGTGGCGCTGCAGGCCCATCCACTCCACGGCGCGGTAGAACGCACCAAAGTCTTGGCCCCAGTCTTCGTGGTTGAGCAGGCCAACTTTGCGGGCTTTTTCCCAGTAGCGCACGGTGACGTCGAGCACAAAATCTTCTTCCCAAGTCAAAAAGGCATCGCGCATCAGGCTGGCCACGTCGTACGTCACCGGCCCGTACACCGCGTCCTGAAAGTCCAACACGCCCAGGCGCAGGTCGTCGGCCTGGGTCGGCATCATCAGATTGCGCGGCATGAAGTCGCGGTGCACGAACACACTGGGCGCGGCCAGGTTGTGTTGCACGATGTGCGCGAAGGCCACGTTCAAGGTGTCGCGCATCTTGCCTTCGACTTTCAGGCCGCGGTGCTGTGCCAGATACCAGTCGGGGAACAAACTCAGCTCGCGGTTCAGCAGGGCCGCGTCATAGGCCGGCAAAACGCCGGGCTTGGAGGCCAGTTGCCAGTCGATCAGCGCGTCCACCGCTTGCAGGTACAAGGCCAAATTGGCCGAGGGGTTCGCCGTGTCGATGGCTTGCATCATGGTGGTGGTGCCCAAATCGGTGAGCAGCATGAAACCGTGGGCCGCGTCCCAGTCCAACACCTCGGGGGCTTTCAAGCCAGCGGCCTGCATCAGTTGCGCCACCTGCACAAAGGGCTGGCAGTTTTCTTTGTCGGGCGGCGCGTCCATCACGATGCGGCTGGCGCCGTGCTCGGTATCGAGTCGCAAATAACGCCGAAAACTGGCATCGGCCGAGGCGATGCGCAAGCTGCCTGGACGCAAGGCTTGGGCGGGCGCGATGCGCGCCAGCCAGGCTTCGAAAGCAGCCTGCCTTTGGGGGTCGGCCCAGGGCACCGAAACAGGGTCGGACTGCATACCCGGTGGGGGCGTGTCGGCGGGGGTGTAAAGAGTTGTCACGGGGGCTGGATGGATTCGGTGGGAGCGCTGGCGCTCATGGATAATCCATTCTACAAACCCTGTCAGCGCCCATGGCGTGCCCAGCCGCCGGATGGCTTTCTTTTCACCCCTTGAGACGCTTTGCTCCGATTGCCTGCCTCACTCTCCCACCCCGTTGCTGCTGCCAACCGACGCCTTGGGCGACGGGCGATCAGCCTGCGGGTCACGCTGTGGGGGATGTTGTGGCCGCTGTGTGGCGCGCTGACGGTCTGTTTTTCGGGTCAAGCCAGAGCGCAAAACGCGGACAACCCCAGCCAGCCGCTGGTGCTGCGCGCCAGCCCCATGTTGCAAGAACGGCTGACGAACGCCGAGCGTCAGCAATCGCCTATTTTTATCGAAGGTCAGTCCATCACGGCTCGCCCGGACATGGACCTGGTGATCGAGGGCGCAGCCCGGTTGCGTCGCTCGGGGCTGTCAGTTCAAGCCGATCGGATTGAGTTTGATCAAACCCAAGACACTTTCAAAGCCCAGGGTCAGGTGCGGATTTCACGTGAAGGGAACCGCTTTGAAGGCCCTTCTTTGAGCCTGCAAGCCGATTCTTTTCGGGGGGAATTTGTCACACCCAGCTTCGAGTTGAGCAAAGGTGGCCATGGGCAGGCCCAGCAGGTTGAGTTTATCGACGCGAAGCGCACCCTGATTCGCCAAGCGTCCTACACCACCTGCACCCGCCAACCAGGTCCCAGTTGGTTACCCGACTGGGTACTGAAAGCCGCAAGCTTGACCTTGGACGACGAAGAGTCCAGCGCCCAAGCCGAAAGCATGCAACTGCGTTTCATGGATGTGCCGATTCTGGCAGTGCCCAGGCTGAGTTTCCCCATCACTGGGGACCGTAAATCGGGTTTCTTGTCACCGACTCTGATCACCGACACGGTCAATGGCCTGGCGGTGTCCACCCCCTATTACCTCAACATCGCCCCGAACCGAGACGCCACCGTCACCACCACCGCGATGTCGCTGCGCGGTGTGGCGGTCGACACGGAGTTTCGTTACCTGGAAGACAGCTACCAAGGCAAAACGGTCTTGAACCTGATGCCCTCCGACAGCTTGCGCCATCAAACACGCTGGGGCGTTTCCAGCCAGCACCATGCCAGTTGGGACACCGGCCTGCCCAGCGTGGGCAGCCTGGGACTGGGGTGGAACCTGAACCGGGTGAGCGACGACAACTACTGGCGCGACTTTCCGCGGGCAGGCCTCAGCCTGAATCAACGTCTGCTGTCCTCCGCCGGCTCCCTGACTTGGGGTCGAGATGACCTGACCATGACAGCACAGGTGCAGCGCTGGCAAGCATTGCAAGATGTGAGTTCCCCCATCACACCCCCTTATGACCGTGCGCCGCAAATTGTGTTGCGCCACAACCAGTGGGATGCCAACGGTTGGGATTTTTCGACCGTCGCTGACACCACCCGCTTTGAGTCCAACTTCTCACACATTCCGGGTGGCACCAGCGCCATCCTCAGAAACGGTCAGCGCAGCTATGTGAGCAGCCAAGTGAGCCTGCCGTTGATGAATCACTGGGGCTTTGTCACGCCCAAGCTGCAAGTGCATGCGACGCGTTACCAATTGGACAATCCGCTGAGCGATGGCAATCTGGCCGTGAACCGCGTCTTGCCCACCTTCAGCCTGGATTCAGGCATGGTGTTGGAACGCGACAGCCAACTGTTTGGCCGCGCACTGCGGCAAACCTTGGAGCCGCGGGCCTTTTATGTGCGCACGCCGTATGTCGATCAGTCGAAGTTGCCGCTGTATGACACGGGCGCCACCGACTTCAACCTGTCCACCATTTACAGTCCGAATCCTTATGTGGGTCAAGACCGGATTGCCGACAGCAACATGCTGACCTTGGGCGTCACCAGTCGTTTCTTGGACGCCAACACCGGGGCTGAATTGGGCAAAGTCGGTTTCGCGCAGCGCTTTCGCTTTGCCGATCAGCGCACCACATTGGACGGCAAAACTGTGGCCAATGGCTTAAGCGACTTCCTGGTTGGCGCGGGTGTGCGATGGGACGACCGCTGGTCGCTGGACTCTTTGTTGCAAATTGATGCCCAAACGCATCAGACCACGCGAACCACCTTGGGGGCGCGCTACAGCCCCACGCCTTACCGGGTGTTGAATACAGCCTACCGCATGACCCGC
Source organism: Comamonadaceae bacterium (assembly GCA_947451385.1). GTDB lineage: Bacteria > Pseudomonadota > Gammaproteobacteria > Burkholderiales > Burkholderiaceae_C > Limnohabitans_A. The sequence goes on from CANFYZ010000035.1 coordinate 9,036, forward strand.
GATCAGAGCGAGCAGGTGGATGTGGGCTGGCAATGGCCATTGCGTGATTTCACCTGGGGCGGGGCCGACGAAGACGGGCGCAGTCTGTCGGCGGGCCAAGGCCTGGGGCCTGGCCGCTGGTACAGCGTGGGCCGGATGAACTTCAGCGTGAAAGACCAGAAAATGGTGGACTCCATTTTTGGCTTTGAATTCGATGCCGGTTGCTGGCTGGGGCGTGTGGTGCTGGAGCGCCTGCAAAGTACCGTCAGCACAGCCACCAGTCGGCTTTACTTTCAACTGGAATTTGTGGGATTTGGCGGGGTCGGCTCCAGCCCCCTGAAAACACTGCGCGACAATATCCCTCGTTACCAATATTTGCGCGAAGATGCGGCGCCACCCAGCCGGTTCCTGAACTATGAATAAACTTTCCGATCACGCCCCACGGGCGCTTTGCACACCCCGCGTGCCGCCCATTTGGCGGTCCGTCACGGTGGTTCTCGCGTGTGTGCTGGGATGGGGGCAATGGGCCCATGCACAAGGTTCAGCCAACGCGCCCCGGGCCGTCTCGCGTTCAGCCGATTTCATTGTGGCCATCGTCAATTCAGAGCCCATCACCAACCATGAGGTTCAGCAGCAGCGCTCTCTGATGGAAGCCCAGTGGCCTGCGGGCACAGCCAAACCGGCCCAGGCGCAAATGATCACCTTGGCTTTGGAGCAATTGATCAACGACAAAGTGCAGCTGCAACAGGCGCGTGAATCGGGGATTCGCGTGGATGACGAAGCCGTTGATTCGGCCGAGCTGAATGTGGCCCGCCAGAACCAATTGGACAAAGCGCAGTTGCGCGCCAAAATTGAAAAAGAGGGGCTGACCGTCAACGCCTTTCGCGAGCAGTTGCGCAAGCAACTCACCCTGACCCGCTTGCGCGAGCGGGAAGTTGAAGGGCGTGTCCGCGTCAACGAAAACGACATTGACCAGTTTTTGCGCGAGCAGCGTGGTGCGCAAACCGCCGCCGGCATCGACCTGAATCTGGCCATGATCGTGCTCCCGGTGCCCGAAGACAGCCCTCCCGCCCAAGTGGCGGCCCTGCAAGCGCGTGCCGAGGCGGCCGCCCGCCGCGCCCGTGCGGGGGAGGACTTTACGGCCTTGGTGAAAGAGTACCTGGGAGACAAAGTGCCGAATGGCGGCGTCATGGGCCTGCGCTCCAGTGAGCGCTATCCCAGCTTGTTTGTGGAGAGCACGCAAAATTTGAATGTCGGTGACATCGCTGGGCCACTGCGCTCTGGCGCCGGGTTTCATGTTTTGAAAGTGCTCGAAAAGCGGCAGAGCGAAGCCCCGCCGATGATGGTCACGCAAACCCGCGCTCGCCATATCTTGCTGCGGACCAGCCCCCAGTTGTCAGAGTCTGCAGCGCTCAGCCAGTTGGCTCAGTTCAAACAACGGATTGGCTCTGGCCAAGCCAGTTTTGCAGCGCTGGCACGCGAATTCTCGCAAGACGGCAGCGCGACCGGCGGCGGCGATTTGGGCTGGACGGCACCAGGGCAGTTTGTGCCTGAGTTTGAACAGGTCATGAACCGTCTGCGCCCAGGCCAACTCTCAGACCCTTTGGTCTCGCGCTTTGGCGTGCACTTGATTGAGGTGATCGAACGCCGCGATGTGCCCGTCAGCGCGCGCGATCAGCGTGAGATGGCCCGCAACCTGTTGCGCGAGAAAAAGCTCGACGAAGCCTTCACGACCTGGCAAGAAGACCTGCGTGCCCGGGCTTATGTCGAAATGCGTGACGCTCCCCAATGAAACACATTCCGCGCAAACGATTCGGCCAACACTTCCTGTCAGACCGCCACATCATTGACGCCATCGTCGACGCAATCCATCCCCAACCCGGTGACCCCATGTTGGAGATTGGCCCGGGGCTGGCGGCCTTAACGCAGCCTTTGGTGGAGCGCTTGGGGCACCTGACGGTGGTCGAATTGGACCGCGATTTGGCGGCGCGTTTGCGCTCCCATCCCCAGCTGAATGTGATCGAATCGGATGTGCTGCGGGTCAACTTCACCGATGTGGCCGAGCGCGTCAACGCCTTGCCCTCGACCCGACCGGGCACCGCAGGTCCGCACAAACTGCGGGTGGTCGGCAACTTGCCCTACAACATCTCGACGCCCATTTTGTTTCACTTGCTCACGCATGTGGCGGTGATTGCGGACCAGCACTTCATGCTGCAAAAAGAAGTCATCGACCGGATGGTGGCCGCGCCCAGCACCGCCGCCTACGGCCGCTTGTCGGTCATGCTGCAATGGCGCTACGCCATGGACAACGTGTTGTTTGTGCCGCCCGAAAGTTTCGATCCGCCACCGCGCGTGGACAGCGCCGTGGTGCGCATGGTGCCCCGCGCGGCGCCGGCGCCGCTGCACCCCCCCCTGCTGGAAGAGTTGGTGCAAGTGGCGTTCAGCCAACGCCGCAAACTGTTGCGCCACACCCTGGGCGCTTGGCTGACGCAGCGCCAATTTGCGGGAAACTTCGACCTGCAGCGACGCGCGGAAGAAGTCCCGGTGGCCGAATTTGTGGCGCTGGCGCAGGTGGCCTGAGACGCTGCCCTGCGCCTGCACTGCGCATACTCTGCGCATACTCTGCGCTCTTGCGGCCAACAAAAAGCCCGCTCAAGAGCAGGCTTTTTGTTGGGAGTCAACGCCAGCGCTGATCAGGCCGCAGCCAACCAGTACCCTGCGTTGAAGGGGCTACTCATGCGCAGCGCCAAGGGCGACACGTCCACCAATTTGTCGGTGGGCATTTTTTCCCCAAATTCTTCCTCAGCCGTGAGGGCCTCTTCGTTGAGAGCCTCATTCGCCCGTTCTGCTTGGCTTGCTTGTGCAGAACGGGCTACAGAAAAGAATAGAAGCATCGGAACGGTATCTTCCGGTCTCCCCAGTAATCGGCCGTGTCGCGGAAGATGTCGAGCAACTGTTCGCGCGCCTCTTTGTCAAACTTGGCGTGGGCCGGAATCTGCTCCAGCACCACGATGAAGCCAGGCTGTGGGCCCGACTTGTGCAGCGGGTCGGTCATGCAGTCGTACAACGCATCGAAGTTTTTACCGAAATGCGAAGGCAGCGTGAACTGACCGGCAATCAGGTCGAGCACGTCTTGCTTGCTTTGTGCGCTGGACAAATTAGCGTACAAGAAGTGATGCCCCAGACCCTGGGCGGCTTCTTGCAAATCGTTCACGCGGAAAGCGCGAATCGACTGGACGATGTTCGTCCGTACACCTTTGAGAGGTGTTTCTGGGTCTTGACGAAGTGGCGTATCCATCTCCGCTGCTCTTTCTATAGTCAAAAAAACTTCAGCTTGTGGCTGTCATTCATTCCGTCCTCCAGCTGTACAAGCCTGGGGACTCTTTCTTAATTTGCTTTGGCACCCCCTGAAAGGCGGCACCGAAACACTCATTTTTTGTCCACGATCTCACGAAAGGTCGCGTAGTGATCGTCGCTGTAGTAGCAGTTTTTCGGAGTTTTCAACTCCAAACCACCACACACAATGCGTCGGGCACCGCGGGTTTTCTCTCCAGGCGTTTTCACGGTGTACTCGTGGTAATACCCACGGGCTTGGTTAGGCAAAATGCGCTCCCGATTGCCAAAAACCACACCATCCTTTTCATAAGGAAAAGGTCCACCTTGGTGGATTAACTGATAGGTTTGTTGGCCTTCAAGGGGCAATTGCTGCACCGCAACAGTTCCGCTGGGTCCCTCTGGCATTGTTTTGGCCTGGACCCCATGAGGGCCAGCCAAAAAAATCCACAAAAGTGCCAAAGTGCCAAAAAACTGGCGCACCCCAACGGCTCTGCTTAACAACTTCAAAATAGGCCTTTCAGTGATCTCCGGGTAAACCCGAAAATCCGAAGGCGTGAGTGTGCCGCAATGCAACAGAAAAAGCAAGGGGCTGCCCAATTAATGGGCAGCCCCTGTAGGGGATTGCAAGACGAAAGTTAGTACTTGCTGCGGTTATGGGCCTTACCGCGTGACGTTAGCGTCCGCCACGGTCAATGCCGTCATGTTCACAATCCGGCGCACGGTGGCGCTGGGCGTCAGAATGTGCACCGGTTTGGCGGCACCCAACAGCACCGGGCCAATGGCAATATTGCCACCTGCAGCAGTTTTGAGGAGGTTATACGCAATATTGGCAGCATCGATATTCGGCATGACCAACAGGTTGGCATCTCCGATCAAGCTGCTGTTGGGCATGGCGGCCAAACGCGCCGCGCCGTCCAGGGCCACATCGCCGTGCATTTCACCGTCCACTTCGAGCCAGGGCGCGCGTTCTTGTAACAAGGCCAAGACCTGGCGCATTTTGACGGCGCTGGCTTCGTTCGAGGAGCCATAGTTCGAATGCGACAGCAAGGCGGCTTTGGGGCGCAAGCCAAAGCGGCGCATTTCTTCGGCGGCCATCACGGTGATTTCAGTCAACTGCTCGGCGCTCGGGTCGTAGTTGACGTGGGTGTCGACAATGAAAATCTGCCGCCCCGGCAGCATCAAGCCGTTCATGCAGGCATAGGTGTGCACACCGGCGCGCTTGCCAATCACCTGGTCCACATAGTTCAGGTGCATGGGGTTGGTGCCCCAGGTGCCGCAAATCATGCCGTCCACGTCGCCTTTGTGCAGCAACATGGCGCCAATCAGCGACAAACGGCGTCGCATCTCGATCTTGGCAATTTGCATGGTCACGCCCTTGCGCTCGGTCAGGCGGTGGTAAGTTTGCCAGAAGTCGCGGTAGCGGGGGTCCAGCTCCACGTTGACCACGTCGTAGTCGAGTTCTTCTTTCAAACGCAAACCAAATTTCTCGATGCGCTCGGCAATCACCGGTGGTCGCCCGATCAGGGTCGGACGGGCCAGGCCCTCATCAACCACAATCTGCGCCGCGCGCAACACCCGTTCTTCTTCCCCTTCGCTGTAGGCCACACGCTTTTTAGATGCGCGCTTGGCGGCGGTGAAGATCGGCTTCATGGTGGTGCCCGAAGCGTAGACAAAGCTTTGCAGGCGATCGCGGTAGGCGTCCAAGTCGGCGATCGGGCGCGAGGCCACACCGCTGGCGGCCGCCGCCTCGGCCACGGCCGGAGCGATTTTCATCATCAGCCGGGGGTCAAACGGCTTGGGAATCAAATACTCCGGGCCAAACACCAGGGGCTCACCCGCGTAAGCGGCGGCCACCACCTCGCTTTGCTCGGCCTGGGCCAACTCGGCGATCGCATACACCGAGGCGATTTCCATTTCTGAAGTGATGGTGGTGGCCCCACAGTCCAAAGCGCCCCGGAAAATGTAGGGAAAGCACAGCACGTTGTTGACCTGGTTCGGGTAGTCGGTGCGGCCGGTGGCCATGATGGCGTCATCGCGCACCGCCTTGACATCGGCTGGATCGATTTCAGGGTTGGGATTGGCCAAGGCAAAAATCAAGGGCTTGGCCGCCATGCTTTTGACCATGTCTTGTTTGAGCACGCCGCTGGCCGACAAACCCAGGAACACATCGGCCCCGGCAATGACCTGGGCCAAGGTGCGCAACTCCGTCTTTTGCACAAACTGGATCTTGTCCGGGTCCATCAGCTCGGTGCGGCCTTCGTAGACCACACCGGCCAGGTCGGTGACCCAGATGTTCTCGCGCGGAATGCCCAGCTTGACCAGCAAGCCCAGGCAGGCCAGCGCCGCCGCGCCCGCGCCCGAGGTGACCAGTTTGATTTGTTTCAGGTCTTTGCCAACGATTTTCAGGCCATTCAAAATCGCGGCACCGACCACGATGGCGGTGCCGTGTTGGTCGTCGTGAAACACCGGGATCTTCATGCGTTCGCGCAGTTTGCGCTCCACATAAAAACAGTCGGGGGCCTTGATGTCTTCCAGGTTGATACCGCCAAAGGTCGGCTCCAAAGAGGCAATGATCTCAACCAGTTTGTCCGGATCTTTCTCGTTGATTTCAATGTCAAAGACATCGATGCCCGAGAACTTTTTGAACAAAACGCCCTTGCCCTCCATCACCGGTTTGCTGGCCAGCGGGCCGATGTCGCCCAAGCCCAGCACCGCCGTGCCGTTGGTCACCACGCCCACCAAATTGCCACGGCTGGTGTATTTGAAAGCGTTGGCCGGGTCTTTGACAATCTCTTCGCACGGCGCAGCCACGCCGGGCGAATAGGCCAGCGCCAAATCATGCTGGTTGATCAACTGCTTGGTGGGCGCAATGGCCACTTTGCCGGGGGTGGGGAACTCGTGGTATTCGAGCGCGGCGCGGCGCAATTGGGCGCGTTGGTGTTCGGCTTGGACCTTGTTGGTCGTCATGCAGGGTCTCCTGTGGTGCAGCACTCAGCCCGGATCAGGCCGGCTGCGAATGGGTGGTTTTCATTGTAGACCCGGGTATTTGAACCCCGGCATGGGTAAATATGCGTACAGGCTCAGAGCACTTTTGACTTTTGTGCACAGATGCCTGTGCAACAGCGGGCTGAAGCACCAGGCTCAGCGCAGGTGTTTGTGCCGTTTCAGCGCCAAGGCCTGCGTGATCGACATCTGCCGCGAACCCGGCAGCAGCGTGAACGACTCGCCCGGCCGCAGCGTGCCTGTGCGCTCGACCGCCAGGTAAAAACCACTGTGGCCGCTCAGCACCATGTCGCGCGCGGCTTGGCTGTAACCCATCACTGCGTTGAATTTGCCACAGGGCTCGCGCGGCTGAGTGACCCGCAAGACGCAGTCGGCAAACTGCAAACGGTCGCCGACAAAGACCGCGTCTTCACGCAGGCCGGCCAGGCTCAGGTTCTCGCCAACAAATCCCGGCGGCAGGGTTTCTTCGAACAGGCTGACGCCATGGGCGGCGCGCTGCTGTTGCCAATAAGTCAGATGGTCCAACGGAAAGGCGTACACCGCTTTGTCCAGTCCGCCATGTACCGACAAATCGGCCTGTTCATCACCCGCCAGCCCCAAGGGGCCCACGGCCACGGGCCCGGCCACCGGCTTTTTGCCGATCGCCGACATGAGTTTGCGCTCGCCCACCCGCAAAGGCCGCACGGTGCCCAGGTTGATGTGCAGCAGTTGCATGGCGGGCATGGGCATCACTGAAATTCAAGCCCGCATCAAGGCTTCGATCTCGTCGGCTTTGACCGGGACATCGCGGGTGATCAATTCACAACCGCTGGCGGTGATGACCGCATCGTCTTCAATGCGGATGCCGATGTGGTGAAACTCCTCGGGCACGCCCGGCGCCGGGCGCACATACAAACCCGGCTCGATGGTCAGCACCATGCCGGGCTGCAACACGCGACTGGGCCGGTCTTTGATGGTCTCGCCGCTCAAGGGGTCTTTGCGCTCTTGCACCGTCCCCACCTCTGAAGGCTCGACATAGCTGCCGCAGTCGTGCACGTCCATGCCCAGCCAATGGCTGGTGCGGTGCATGTAGAACGGAAAGTAGCTGCGATTGGCGATCACGTCTTGCGCGTTGCCCACCTTGTTTTTGTCGAGCAGGCCAACATCGAGCAAGCCCTGCGCCAGCACTTTGACGGTGGCTTCGTGCGGCTCTACAAAGCGCGCACCCGGGCGGGTGGCGGCCACCGCCGCGTCTTGCGAAGCCAGCACCAGGTCGTACAGCACGCGTTGGGGGCCGGTGAATCGGCCATTGGCCGGAAAGGTGCGGGTGATGTCGGAGGCGTAGCCGTCCAGCTCGCAACCCGCGTCAATCAACACCAAATCGCCGTTCTGGATGCGACCGGCTTCGGCGCGGTAATGCAGCACGCAGGCGTTCGCACCCGCCGCGACGATCGAGCCGTAAGCGGGGTACTGCGAGCCGTGCTGCCGAAACTCGTGCAGCAGCTCCGCGTCCAGGTGGTACTCGCGCACCTCTTGCCCTGCGCGCAGCATGGCAGCGCTGCGCTGCATGGCCCGCACATGCGCGCCGGCACTGATCTGCGCGGCGCGCCGCATGGTGGCCAGCTCATGGGCGTCTTTGATCAAACGCATCTCGTCCAAAATCGCGCACACGTCGCGCTGCTGGTCGGGGCACAGCGCGCCATAGCGGACCCGGGCCCGCACGCTGTTGAGCCAACCGTCGACCTGCGATTCCAAGCCTTTGTGCGTGGCAAACGGGTACCAGACGGTGCTGCGGTTTTCCAGCATCGGGGGCATGTGGGTGGCCAGCACGGGCCAGGCATAGGCGGCGTCCACACCCAAGGCCGCAGGGGCGGCGGCAGGGCCCAAGCGCAAGCCGTCCCAGACCTCGCACTCGGCATCTTTGGGTTGGCAAAACAGCGTGGTCCGGCCTTCAGCGGTGATCACCAAGCAGGCATTGGGCTCGGTGAAGCCGGTGAGGTAATAAAAGTAGCTGTCGTGGCGGTACAAAAAGTCGCTGTCCCGGTTGCGCTGGCGTTCCAGCGCTGTGGGAATGATGGCGATGCCGCCGCTGCCAAGTTGCGCCGCCACACGGGCACGGCGCTGCGCATACAAAGAGTTCATCGAGGTCATGGTGTGTTGCAAAAAAAGGAGAGGCTGCGGTCACGCCGCGTTGAGTTGCGCCAAGCGTTCGGGTGTGCCCACATCGGTCCAAGGGCCGGTGTACAAGCTCGCGCCCACTTGGCCGCGGTCCATGGCGGCGCGCAGCAAGGGGGCCAGCGGCGCGGCCGTGCCTTGCGGGTTGCCCGGCACGATGTCGCAATAAGGCATTTCAAAAAAAGCGCGCCGGTACAGAGCGATGGTGCTGAAGGTGTAAAGCGGCTGCGCGGTTTTGGGCAAGTTCAGCGCCAGGCCCTGGTCTGACAAGCCAAAGTCGCCTTGCGGGTTGTGTACCGGGTTGGGCACCAGCCAGACATGGGCCAGGTGCGGGCTGGCCTCGAACTGCGCCAGCAGGTGCGGGTCAAACTGAAATTCAGGTGCAAACACATCGCCCGCCACCACCCAAAACACCTCGGCCAGCGCCGGCAATGCGCGCGAGATGCCGCCGGCGGTCTCCAAGGCATAGCCAAAGTCTTGCTCTTCGTTGGAATAACGCAATTGCGCCGTGCCTGCGCCCGGCAGCGACACCGCTGCGCCGTAATGGGCCTGGATGCGCTCGCCGCGCCAGGCGGTGTTGATCAGAATCTGCGCACAGCCGCCACGCACCAGGGCCTCCATGGGCCATTGCATCAGCGGCTTGCCGCGCACCGACAACAGGGGTTTGGGGGTCAGGTCGGTGAGGGGGCGCATGCGCTCGCCCCGACCGGCCGCCAAAATCATGGCGCGGGCCGGGACCTCGGTCTCGGCCAGAGGTGATGGGGCGCTGGATGCAAGGGTGAGCGGCATCCCTCTATGTTGCCACGCTTGTCACCTGGGCATGCCCTGAAGGGGCGCCAACCCGCTAAAATCTCGGGTTTACCAGAATACATCCCCGGAGCTGCCCACATGGCAAATACACAGCACATGGCCAACGCCATCCGCGCCCTCGCAATGGACGCTGTTCAACAAGCCAACTCGGGGCACCCCGGCGCGCCCATGGGCATGGCCGACATGGCGGTGGCGCTGTGGGGCGAGCACCTGCAGCACAACCCGAGCAACCCGCATTGGGCCAACCGCGACCGCTTTGTGTTGTCCAACGGTCACGGCTCGATGCTGATTTATGCGCTGCTGCACCTGACCGGCTACAAGCTGCCGATCGGCGAGCTGAAGAACTTCCGCACCCTGCACAGCAAAACCGCCGGCCACCCCGAAGTGGGCGTGACCCCTGGCGTGGAAACCACCACCGGCCCGCTGGGCCAAGGTCTCACCAACGCGGTGGGCATGGCCCTGGCCGAGAAGATGCTGGCCGCCGAGTTCAACCAGCCCGGCCACGCCATCGTCGACCACCACACCTATGTGTTCATGGGCGACGGCTGCCTGATGGAGGGCGTCAGCCACGAAGCCTGCGCGCTGGCTGGGGCCTGGAAGCTGAACAAGCTGATCGCCTTGTACGACGACAACGGCATCTCGATCGATGGCCAGGTCGCCCCCTGGTTCATCGACAACACGCCCAAGCGTTTTGAAGCCTATGGCTGGAACGTGATCGACGCGGTGGACGGGCATGACGCGGCCGCCGTGTCCAAAGCCATTGCCACGGCCCGCCACAGCGCCGACAAACCCACGCTGATCGTCTGCAAGACCCGCATTGGCAAAGGCTCGCCTAACCGCGCTGGCACCTCCAAAGCGCACGGCGAACCCTTGGGCGCAGAAGAAATTCAACTGACCCGCGCAGCCCTGGGCTGGGCGCACGCCCCCTTCAAAATCCCCAAAGAGGTGTATGCCGACTGGGACGCCAAAGCCGCTGGCAAATCGCGCGAAGCCCAGTGGAACCAAGCTTTTGCCGCCTACAAGGCCGCCCACCCCGTGCTGGCCAAAGAATTCGTGCGCCGCATGAAGGGCGAGTTGCCGAAAAACTTCAACCAAGTGGCGTTTGACGCCGTGGTCGCCGCCCACACCCAAGCCGTAACCGTGGCCAGCCGCAAAGCCAGCCAGCTGGCCCTCGAAGCCTTCACCGCCGCCCTGCCCGAAATGCTGGGGGGCTCGGCCGACCTGACCGGCTCGAACCTGACCAACACCAAGAGCACTGCCGCTTTCCGCGTCAACTTGGCCGGTGATGTGGTGAAAACAGACGAAGGAAAAATCGGTCGCCACATCAACTACGGCGTGCGCGAGTTCGGCATGGCCGCGATCATGAATGGCGTGGCGTTACATGGCGGTTACATCCCCTATGGCGGCACCTTCCTGACCTTCAGCGACTACAGCCGCAACGCCATCCGCATGGCCGCGCTGATGAAGCAGCGCATCATCCATGTGTTCACGCACGACTCCATCGGTCTGGGCGAAGACGGCCCGACGCACCAGTCCATCGAACACGCTGCCAGCCTGCGCCTGATCCCGGGTTTGGACGTGTGGCGTCCCGCTGACACCGCCGAAACCACCGTGGCCTGGGCCGTGGCACTGCAAAATGCGCACCGCCCATCGGCGCTGCTGCTGAGCCGCCAGAACCTGGCCTACGCACCCAAGCGCGATCTGGGCGACATCAGCCGCGGCGCTTATGTGTTGGCCGAGCCCAGCGAAGTGGGCATGGCCAAAACCCACGGCGTGATCATCGCCACCGGCTCTGAAGTGCAACTCGCCCTGGCCGCGCAAAAACTGCTGGCCGAGCGCAAGATCGGCGTGCGCGTGGTCTCCATGCCCAGCACCAATGTGTTTGACCGCCAAAGCACTGACTACAAGCAAAGCGTGCTGCCTGCAGGCCTGCCGCGCGTGGCGGTCGAGATGGGCTCCACCGACGGCTGGTGGAAGTACGGCTGCGCTGCGGTGGTCGGCATCGACACCTATGGCGAGTCGGCACCGGCCCCGGTTTTGTTCAAACACTTCGGTTTCACGCCCGAGAACGTGGCCGATACGGTCCACGCCGCGCTGTTGCGCAAGGCCTGAATCGAATACCGGACCGGGTGGCGCCTGCCTTCAAGGGGGCGTCACCCATCAGGCTCCTGCAAGGATCTTGATTTCAAATCCGGTTACGTAACGGTTTAGTAACTTTTGACATAAGCATCCCTCATGACCATCAAAGTTGGCATCAACGGCTTTGGCCGTATTGGCCGTTTGGCTCTTCGCGCCGCGCTCAAGCACGGCTTTCATGACATCCAGATCGTCGGCATCAACGACCCCAAGCCGGCCGATTACCTGGCTTACATGCTCAAGTACGACAGCGTGCATGGCCGCTTTGATGGCACGGTGGAGCACACCGACGATACGCTGATCGTCAATGGCAAAAAAATCAAACTCTCGCACGAGCGCGATGCACACCACCTGCGCTGGGGTGAGATGGGCGTGGACATCGTGCTCGAATGCACCGGCCACTACCTGACCGAACCCACCAGCCAGATGCACCTGAAGGCCGGGGCCAAAAAGGTGGTGATTTCTGCGCCGTCCAAAGACAGCATCCCTATGTTTGTCTACGGCGTGAACCACAAAAAATACGCCGGTGAAGCCATCGTCTCGAACGCCAGCTGCACCACCAACTGCCTGGCCCCGGTGGTCAAGGTGTTGAACGACAAATGGGGCATCCAACGCGGCCTGATGACCACCGTGCATGCCGCCACCGCCAGCCAAATGACGGTTGACGGCTCGTCGCGCAAAGACTGGCGCGGTGGCCGGGGCATTTTGGAAAACATCATCCCCAGCAGCACCGGCGCGGCCAAGGCCGTGGGCGTGGTGATTCCGGAGATCAAGGGCAAGATCACCGGCATGGCGTTCCGCGTGCCGACCTCCGATGTCTCGGTGATTGACCTGACCGTGGAGCTGAGCAGCGACGCCAGCTATGCCGACATTTGCGCCGAAATGAAAGCCCAAAGTGAAGGGGCGCTCCAAGGCGTGTTGGGTTACACCGACGAGAAAGTGGTCTCGACCGACTTCCGTGGCGAGCCCTGCGCCAGCGTGTTCGACGCCACCGCCGGCATTGCGCTGGACAAGCGCTTTGTCAAAATCGTCGCTTGGTACGACAACGAATGGGGCTATGCCCGGCAGTGCTTGGAGATGATCCGCGTGGTGGCCAAGAAAAAGTAAGGCCTCCTGGGCAGTGCCGCGAATCCGAAAAAGCGCCTGAGGGCGCTTTTTTCATGCGGCTTGGCGAATCAAATCGGCCGCCTTTTCGGCCAACATGATGGTCGGCGCATTGGTGTTGCCGCTGACCACACGCGGCATGACAGAGGCGTCGACCACCCGCAATCCAGGGACGCCGTGCACCCTGAGTTGCGGGTCCACCACCGCCATGGCGTCTTGTCCCATGCGGCAAGTCCCGACGGGGTGGTAGATGGTGTCGGCATGCTGCCGAATCCACTGTTCGAGTTGCGCGTCGGTGGTCGCTTGTGCCGACGCCGCCCATTCCTGGCTGACGGCGCTCAAAGCCGGTTGCGCCAAAATCCGTTGGCCGGCCCGCACGCCCTTCAGCAACTGCGCCATGTCTTCGGGGTGTGACAAAAAGTTGGGGTCAATCAACGGTGCGATCGTGGCATCGGGGCTCGCCAGTCGCACGCTGCCGCGGCTTTGGGGTTGCAACAAGCATACATGCAGCGAGCAGCCGTGGCCGAGCTGCATTTGGCGGCCGTGGTCAACCAATTTGGCAATCACAAAATGCAGCTGAATATTGGGCTCGGCCAGCGCCGCATCGGTTTTGAAGAAACCGCCGCCTTCGGCAAAATTGGTGGTCAGCATGCCCTGGCGCTGCTGGCGCCATTGCCAAATGCCGCGCAACATGTTCCCAGCGCCGGCCAGCGAGAGGCCAAACAGTTCGGTGTGCTCTGGCGCATCGGCGCACAACACCGCATCCGGGTGGTCGTGCAGGTTCTCGCCCACACCGGGCAAGTCACGCAGCGTGGCAATCCCCATGGCCTGCAACTGCGCGCCGGGGCCGATGCCGGAGCGCATCAACAGCGCAGGCGACTGGAAGGCGCCGCCACTGACCACGATTTCACGCTTCGCGGTCAGGGTGCGCCGGACGCCGTCTTGCAGCACCTCCACCTGTCGGGCGGCGCCATTCTCCAAGACGATTTTCTCAGCCGTGACCTGGGTCATCACCTGCAAATTGGGACGGCTCAAGTTCGGGGTGAGATAGGCCTTGGCGGCGCTGAATCTCTCGCCGTTGCGGTGCGTCACTTGGTAAATGCCCACACCTTCTTGGGTGACACCGTTGAAATCCGGGTTGTACGGCAAACCGGCCTGCACCCCGGCCTCCACAAAGCGTTGGGTAAACGGATTCGGACTTTGCAGGTCGGCCACATTCAGTGGGCCGCCCTGCGCATGCCATTCATCTTGCAATCGCTCGTTGTGTTCGGCTTTGAGAAAGTAGGGCAAGACGTCGCGCCAAGCCCAACCCGGATTGCCCATCGCCGCCCAATGGTCGTAATCGGCATGCTGACCCCGGATGTACACCATGGCATTGGTGGAGCTGGAGCCGCCCAAAGTGCGGCCTCGCGGTTGGTAACCCTGGCGGCCATTCAAGCCGGGCTGTGGCACCGTTTGGAGCCCCTGCGAAAAAGAAGACATGCGCGACATCAGCGCCAGCCCCGCGGGGCAGTGAATCACCGGGCTGCTGTCGACCGGACCCGCTTCGAGCAAGGCGACCGATACCGTGGGATCTTCGGACAAGCGAGCTGCCAAAACGCAACCGGCCGATCCGCCGCCTACCACGATGTAATCAAAACGGGTTGGATTCATGTCTTGCCTCTTTGACGGGTTGCTTTCAGCTGTTTTACCGCAGATTGCAACCGACCGGGGTCGCGCATGAACCAGCCAGGCGCTGGAACATAAAAAAACCGCCCCGACTGGCGCAAGACCCAGCCGGAGCGGTTCAGTCGTTGACAGCGCTGAGGATCAGGCCTTGATCGCGTCCACGATGGCGTTGAAGGTGGCGCTGGGGCGCATGATGGCTGCGACCTTGGCCATGTCAGGCTGGTAGTAACCGCCGATGTCCACCGGTTTGCCCTGCACGCTGTTGAGTTCGCCCAAGATCTTTTTCTCGTTCTCGGTCAAGGCCTTGGCCAAGGGTGCGAACTTCTCGGCCAACTCTTGGCTCTCGGTTTGCGCCGCCAAGGCCTGGGCCCAGTACATGGCCAAATAGAACTGGCTGCCGCGGTTGTCCAACTGACCGGTCTTGGGCGAGGGGTTTTTGTTGTTGTCCAACAATTGCCCGGTCGCTGCGTCCAGGGTCTGCGCCAGGATTTTGGCTTTGCTGTTGCTGTACTTGATGCCCAGGTCTTCAAAGCTCACGGCCAGCGCCAAGAACTCGCCCAGCGAATCCCAGCGCAGGTGGTTTTCTTCCACCAGCTGCTGCACGTGCTTGGGAGCGGAACCACCGGCACCGGTTTCGTACATGCCGCCGCCAGCCATCAAAGGCACGACAGACAGCATCTTGGCCGAGGTGCCCAGCTCCATGATGGGGAACAAATCGGTCAGGTAGTCGCGCAAGATGTTGCCGGTGGCGCTGATGGTGTCCAGGCCACGCACCACGCGCTCCAAGGTGTAACGCATGGCGCGCACCTGGCTCATGATCTGGATGTCCAAACCAGCCGTGTTGTGCTCGTGCAGGTACATCTTGACCTTGGTGATCAGTTGCGCTTCGTGCGGACGGTACTGGTCCAGCCAGAACACCACCGGCATGCCGGAGTTGCGGGCGCGGGTGACGGCCAACTTGACCCAGTCGCGGATCGCGGCGTCCTTGACCTGGCACATGCGCCAGATGTCACCGGCTTCCACGTTTTCAGACAACAGCACTTCACCGGTGTTGATGTCGGTGATGTTGGCAATGCCGTCTTCCGAAATCTCGAAGGTTTTGTCATGCGAGCCGTATTCTTCGGCTTGCTGCGCCATCAGGCCGACGTTGGGCACCGTGCCCATGGTCTTGGGATCGAAGGCGCCATGCCATTTGCAGAAGTTGATCATCTCCTGGTAGATACGCGCAAAAGTCGATTCAGGCATCACCGCCTTGACATCTTTCAGGCGGCCGTTGGCGTCCCACATCTTGCCGCCGTTGCGGATCATGGCGGGCATGGACGCGTCCACGATCACGTCGTTGGGCGAGTGGAAGTTGGTGATGCCCTTGGCCGAATCCACCATCGCCAACTCGGGGCGGTGCTCGTGGCAGGCATGCAGGTCACGCTTGATCTCGTCTTGCTTGGACTGGGGCAGGGTGGCGATCTTGGCGTACAGATCGGCCATGCCGTTGTTGACGTTCACGCCCAGTTCTTTGAACAAGCCATCATGCTTTTCAAAGGCGTCTTTGTAGAAGATCTTGACGCAGTGGCCGAACACGATGGGGTGCGACACCTTCATCATGGTCGCCTTGACGTGCAGCGAGAACATCACGCCGGTCTTGCGTGCGTCTTCGATTTCTTTTTCGTAGAACTCACACAAGGCTTTTTTGCTCATGAACATGCTGTCGATGACCTCACGGTCGAGCAAAGAAACTTTGGGTTTGAGGATGATGGTTTTGCCGCTCTTGGTGATCAGCTCCATCTTCACGTCCCGGGGGCGGTCCAAGGTCATGGACTTTTCGCCATGGTAGAAGTCGCCGCTGTGCATGTGCGAGACGTGCGAGCGCGAGGCCTGGCTCCACTCGGCCATGCTGTGCGGGTTTTTGCGGGCAAACTCTTTCACAGCGCGCGGTGCACGGCGATCGGAGTTGCCTTCGCGTAGCACCGGGTTCACGGCCGAGCCCACACATTTGGCGTAGCGGGCTTTGATGGCTTTTTCTTCGTCGTTCTTGGGTGCATCAGGGTAATCAGGCAGGGCATAACCCTTGGACTGCAGCTCTTTGATGGCGGCCGTCAACTGGCCCACCGACGCGCTGATGTTGGGCAGTTTGATGATGTTGGCTTCCGCCTTGAGCGTCAGCTTGCCCAATTCGGCCAGGTTGTTGGGCAGGCGCTGGTCGGCCGGCAACAGGTCGGCGAACTCGCCCAAAATGCGCGCCGCCACCGAAATGTCTTTCGGCACCACATCGATGCCCGCAGGCGAGGCAAAGGCTTGAACGATAGGCAAAAACGACGCGGTGGCCAACAGCGGCGCTTCATCGGTCAAGGTGTAAATGATTTGGGTTTTGTCTGCAGCCATGATTACACTCATTCTTGTAGAGATTGATAGGACGAAAAGCGAATACTGTATTCGATCTTGCCGCCCGGTCTGTGAAAACCAAGGCAGCATACTTTTTTATGAAGCGCCTTTTTAAGCCCGCTCACTTGCAACAAGGTTACGTTGGCGCTCAAACAGCCATTTATTCGGTATTTTCAACCCTCCCCCTTCACACTGCCCCCGTCACACTGCCCCTTCCACCTGCCCTCGTCACCCGGGGCTCAGAATCCAACGCCCAATTGATTTACGCTGTAGGGCATGACGACTTTGCCCCCCCTTCTCACCGCAGAATCACCCTTCCAGACTCTGTCTGAACTGATCCGTGGCCACGCCCAGGCCCAGCCTGAAGCGCTGGCGCTGCGCGACCCGCACACCACCCTCAGCTACGCCGCGCTGAACACGCGCATGGACCAGGTCGCCGCCGCCCTGCAGCGTGACGGCGTGGCTCCCGGTGAAAGCATTGCTTTATGCGCCCTGTCCAACGTGGACTACGCCTGCGTGTTTTTGGGTGCCCTGCGCGCCGGGGTGGTGGTGGCGCCGCTGGCGCCGTCGGTCACACCGCAAATCCTGACCGGCATGCTGAAAGACGCGCAAGCCCGGTTGCTGTTTTTGGACGCTGCGGCCCGCGCCTTGGTTGAACCCGAAATGGAAGCGGTGCCGCGCATCGCGCTCGACGGCAGCGCTGCGGGCGGGCCGCTGGCCTCCTGGCTGGCCCCAGCCGGTCAGGCACCGGCACCGGTCAAGGTCGGCCCCGAGGCCGCCTTCAACATCATTTACTCCTCCGGCACCACCGGCACGCCCAAAGGCATTGTGCAACCGCACGGCATGCGCTGGATGCACATGCGCCGGGGCCTGACTTATGGCTACAGCCCGGCCACACGATCGCTGGTGTCCACCCCGCTGTATTCCAACACCACCTTGGTGGTGGTGTTCCCGACGCTGGCGTTGGGCGGTTGCGTGGTCATCATGCCCAAGTTCAATGCCGCCGAATACCTTAAGCTGGCCGAAGCGCTGCGCATCACCCACACCATGCTGGTGCCGGTGCAGTACCAGCGCATCATGGATTGCCCCGACTTTGACCGGCACGACCTGTCGTCGTTTCAAGTCAAGTTCTGCACCAGCGCGCCGTTTGCGGCATCGCTCAAGGCCGATGTGTTGCAACGGTGGCCAGGGGCTTTGATCGAGTTTTACGGCATGACCGAGGGCGGCGGCACCTGCATCTTGAACGCCCACCTGCACCCGGACAAACTGCACACCGTGGGCCAGCCCGCCGAAGGGCATGACATTCGGCTGATCGACGAAGAAGGCCGCGAGCTGCCCCCCGGCAGCACCGGCGAGGTGGTCGGCCACTCGGCCGCCATGATGACCGGCTACCACGGTCAACCCGAAAAAACCAGCGAGGCCGAGTGGTACGACCCCAGCGGACGGCGCTTCATCCGCACCGGCGATGTCGGGCGTTTCGATGACGACGGTTTCTTGACCCTGATGGACCGGCGCAAAGACATGATCATCAGCGGCGGCTTCAACCTCTACCCCAGCGACCTGGAAGCCGTGCTGCGCGAACACCCCCAAGTCAAGGAAGCGGCGGTGGTGGGCGTGCCCTCGCGCGAATGGGGCGAAACCCCAGTGGCCTATGTGGTGCTGCGCGACGGCCCGCCGGTGAGCGCTGAAGAACTGCTGCTGTGGTACCAGCAACGGGTCGGTAAAACCCAGCGCCTGTCTGCGCTGAACTTTCTGAGCGAATTGCCACGCAGCGCGATTGGCAAAGTCCTGAAACGTGAGTTGCGCGACCTGCACACTTCTGCGGCGACATAAATTGTTCGCCAACTGAAAGGTTCTGCATGCTGGCACCCCAAACCATTGCCCTGTTTTTCACCGTCGCATTGCTGGCGGTCACGGCGTATTTTTTACTCGGCTCGGTGCCCTTGTTGACCTTGCAGCACGACAACCCGGTGGACTCGCGCTTCATTCGCTCGTTCTACATCACCTACTTCCGCATTGCCTTTGGGGTGGCCATCGCCACCGCCACCAGCTACGCCATCGCAGGGCGTTGGGGTTTTGCCACCGGGGCGGCGGCGATTGCCATCTTGACTTGGGTGCTGCGGAAAAAATTCATCACCCAAATGGACCACATGGCCAGCCAAATCCAGGCGGAAAACGAAGAGGCCATTCCCGCCTTTCAAAAGCTGCACAAATCGGCCATCGCCATCAACACCACCCAGCTCTTGACCATCCTGTGCAGCCTGGGCTTCTTCTGAGCGCTTGAGTTCGACCGACCGCGAAGTCCCAGGTGGGGTGAGATTCAGACTTGCACAACTGTTTAAAAACACAGTATACTAATGGCATCTCCACTGCCCAAGAGACGACCATGAAATCCAAATTCATTTTCAGCTGGACACACTTTATCGAGGCATTTCGCCCCGCCAGCAGTTTGATGATGATGCAAGGTGTGTTGTGTTTGTTATTTGCTGAATCCGAACAACTGATCGCCTGGGGCCGAGGTTCGGTCCTGATCGGCATGTTGTTTTGGGCCGGTTGGGCGATTGCAAAACAACTGGGTACAGGCAAGTCGCAAAACATGCGCGATGCCGGGTTTTAAGTCAGCGCCTCAGTCTTCAAACAGGGACGCCGTCTGAGGCCGGGGGTTTTCTGGCGCGGCAGTTTTGAACCCCTCCGCTGGCCAAGCCTGCAAAAAGTCAGCCCGGCCATGGGCCTGGGCTTGCAGCCAATCGTCATAGCTTTCAGGTGGCAGCACCACAATCATTCGCTTTTCGTCCTGCGGCTTGTGAAAGTTGCGCATCAAGGGGTGCGCGTCCGCATTGATGGTCAGCAGGGTGAAGCTGTGCACGGTCTCGCCCAGCGGTGACCGCCACTGCGCCCACAGTCCGGCCAGGCCCATGGGCTCGTCATTGGCCAGCATGATGCGGGTGGGCACGGCTTTGCCGCTGCGCCAATCGGGTTCAAAAAATGACTGCACGGGGATGATGCAATGCTGCGCGCGCTTCCAGGCATCGCGGAAGCTGGGTTTTTCTGCAACGGTTTCTGTGCGGGCGTTGTAGGTCTGACGGGCAATCTTCGGGTCTTTAGCCCAATGCGGAATCAAGCCAAAGCTGCCCGCCAGCGCTTCTCGCGGCGGCACCGCGTCGTCACCCACATCGGCGTGTTCATGGCGACGAATCAAGACGCTCAAGTAGCCCGGCCAGACGTCGTGTCGCACCGCTTCATTCGGCTGCGTGACACCAAAATGGGCTTTTAAAAGCGCTTTGTTGTGGACGGATTCATAGTGGGCGCACATAGGGACCCGAGGCTGGCGTGTGTGTCAACTCAAGCGGCGTTCGGCAATCGTGATCCTGTGCAGCAAGCGCCTGTGTCCTTCATAGCCGCCGGTGGCCGCGTGAATGAGACAGCGGTTATCCCACATGACCAACATGTCGGCCGACCAACGGTGGCTGTAAACAAATTCTGGGCGCGTTTGGTGTTCAAACAGAAACATCAGCATCTCCTGCGAGTCGGCCTCCGACCAACCGTCGATACCCAAGGTGTAGCCAGGGCTCACGTACAAGGCCACGCGGCCGGTTTCGGGGTGCACGCGGGCCAGCGGTTGCAACTGTGTTTTCAGCGCTGAGTCGTCATAGCGAATGGCCATGGAGCGACCGGCCTGCCTGTCTTTTTCGCCGTAGGCGCCGTCACGGGCATAGCCACGGCGTGCCGAATGAATGCCTTGGGCATCGCGCAAGCGCGCTTTCACATCCTCAGGCAAAGCGTCCCAAGCGGCGTATTGGTTTGCAAACAGCGTATGGCCGCCGTGCGGTGGAATGACACTGCCCAGCAACACCGTTGCGGCCGGTGGGGAGGCCATGAAGCTCCAGTCTGAATGCCAGGCTTCAGCAAAAATGCGGGTGGTTTCATCGGCCTCGCGTCGCACCTGCGCCACATGCGGATGCCCAGGCATCGCCTCAAAGTAAGGGTCCTCGCCATAGGGGCCCATGAGATGCGCAAATCGCTCCAGGTCGGGAATGGACATGGCCTGGTTGGGAAACACCAACAACTGGTTTTCTAGCCACGTGCGGCGCAATGCCGAGACGGTGGGGGCATCCAAGGACTGCGTCAAATCGATGTCTCGGACCACCGCACCCAGAGGTGCG
Organism: Comamonadaceae bacterium; assembly: GCA_947451385.1. GTDB lineage: Bacteria > Pseudomonadota > Gammaproteobacteria > Burkholderiales > Burkholderiaceae_C > Limnohabitans_A. The sequence continues at coordinate 29,768 of CANFYZ010000035.1, forward strand.
TCTATTTTTTCAAAGGAAAAAGCGGCAGCGGGTGTGTTCATCGTTACAGGTATTGAAAAGGTAGGAACGCCAGGATGGGCCTATTTCAAAAATCAGTCGCGTGAATGAGTATGGCATGCCGCATGGGCAGTGACGCGGTCCGAAGTTCAGTGCAATAATAAATTGATGCCAATCCAGATTTTCCACCGCAGTCTTCGGCGCCTGCTGCTTGTGCTTGCCACCATGGCGTTCGGCGCCTCGGCCCAAACTTGGCCTGATCGCCCGATCAAGTTGGTGGTGCCCTTCCCGGCCGGCGGTGGCGCCGACATGGCCGCGCGCACTTACGGAGAAAAGCTGTCGACCCTGCTGGGGCAACCGGTGCTGATTGACAACAAACCCGGCGCCAGCGGCAACATTGGCGCCGAACAAGTGGCACGCGCCCCCGCCGACGGCTACACGCTGCTTTTCGCCAACGAGTTTCTGGCGACCAACCCGCTGATGTTCAAAGAGATCCGCTACGACTCGCTCAAGGACTTCGTGCCGATCGCTAAGGTGGCGAGCAACGCCGCCGCCATCGCGGTGCACCCCAGCCTGGGGGTGAAAACGATCCAAGAATTGATTGCTCTGGGCCGAACCAAAAATCTGAACTACGCGTCGCCCGGTGTGGGCACCGGGCCGCACCTGTTCGGGCAGTTGATCGCCATGCAAACTGGGGCGAAGTTCACCAACATCCCTTACAAAGGCTCGGCGCCGGCCACCGCAGATGCGGTGGGCGGACAGGTGGACTTCATCATCTCCACCTTATCGCCAATGGTGCCGCACTTGAATTCGGGTCGACTGCGCGGCCTGGCCCTGACCGGCGACAAGCGATCACCGCAAGCGCCCGATGTGCCGACACTGAGCGAGTCCGGTTTGATCGGCCAGCGCTATGAAGTCTGGTACGGCGTGGTCTCACCGGTCGCCGTTCCGCGCGTCATCATCATGCGATTGCAGCAGGCGTCGGCCCAGGTGCTGCGCGATCCCGAACTGCAGAACAAACTGCGCAACGCCGGTTACGAAGTCGAGCCCAGTATTGGCGATGACTTTGGTGCGGAGCTGCGCGCAGATATCGAACGCTGGGTGCGCGTCATCCGCGATGCTAAGATTCCTCGCGAATAGGAGAAGCGACATGAAATCATGGTGGATCCGAACGGCCGACGGCGCGATGGCGCTGGAATTGCGCGACATACCCGTGCCTCAACCGGGGCCGGGACAGGTGGTCATTCGTATCCACGCCGCGGCGCTCAATCGCGGCGAATTCATCGCGGGCCACGGCCTGCACACCGCTTCAACGGCAAAGCCAGCGGGCTTTGAGGCCTCAGGTGAAGTCATCGCGCTGGGCGCAGGCGTGACACGATGGCAAGTGGGTGACCGGGTCATGGGCCGTTGTGACGGCGCCTTCGCCGAATACGGCTGCATGACGGCGGATGAAATTTTTGCGGCTCCCCAGCGCCTCACTTGGGAACAGGCGGCCGCATCGACCGTGGTGTTCCTCACCGTTTACGAAGCCTTGATGGCGCATGGCCGACTGGCCGCTGGCGAATGGATGCTGGTGACCGGTATCTCGTCGGGCGTGGGCGTGGCGGCGCTGCAGGTCGGAAAGGCCTTGGGTGCAAAGGTGATCGGCACCTCGGGCTCGTTAGAAAAACTCGAGCGCCTGAAGGGCCTGGGCCTCGATGTCGCCGTGCACACGCGTGGGGCCGACTTCGTCCCCGCTGTCATGGAAGCCACCCACAATCAGGGCGTGGACCTGGTGGTGAACAACGTTGGCGGCAGTGTCTTTCCTGCTTGCATCGACGCGATGGGTTTCCAGGCGCGGTTGGCCATGGTGGGCTATGTCGACGGCCAAGTCGAGGCGCGCATGGACTTGGCCGCTCTGCACAGCAAGCGGCTGCAACTGTTCGGCGTGTCGAACAAGATGCGCACGACGACTCACCGCATTGCCGCAGCCAAGGCGCTGGAGCGCGACCTGCTGCCCATGTTGGCTGATGGCCGAGTGACGCCCTTGATCGACCAGGTCTTCGCGCTTGATGATTTGCCGGCTGCACAGCAGTGCATGCAAGCCAACCAACACCTGGGCAAGCTGGTGGTGCGCGTCAACTCGTGAGCTTCGCCATTCGGTAGACAAGTCAAAACCTGCGTTTGGTGTTTTGAAATTTTCCTGTCCCTCACCCTGTTTGGAGACCGACGATGTTGAAGCGAATCACGGCCATGGCACTGACCCTGGCCACCGCGTGGGCCAGCCAGGCTCAAGCCCAGAGCTACCCCAACAAACCCATCCGCGTGGTGCTGGGCTACACCGCCGGTGGCGCAGCAGACGCCGCCGCGCGTCCGCTGATGCGCGTACTTGAACCGCTGCTGGGACAAGCCATCGTCGTCGAACCCAAGCCGGGCACGGCCGGCGGCGTGGCGGCGGAGTACATCAGCAAAGTGCCGCCAGACGGCTACACGCTTTATTTCGCCGATGGCGGGCCCTTCACCACCGCGCCCCACCTCACCAAGGTGGGCTACCACCACCTCAACTCGTTCACCCACATCGGTCATGTGTGTGGCACCGGCAGCGTTTTGGTGGTGCATCCTTCCTCGCCATTCAAGAACGTGGCCGACGTGGTGGCCGCGGCCAAGAAAGAGCCCGACAAATGGAGTTACGGCACCTCGGGTGTCGCGGGCCCACACCACTTTTCTGGCGAGCTGTTAAAGAGTTTCACCGGCGTGAACCTGTTGCACATTCCCTACAAGGGTGGCGCGCCTGCGATGACCGATCTGATGGGCAACCAAGTGCCGATGTTGTTTTCCTCACTCTCAGCCGCCGTGGGGCCTTACAAGTCGGGCAAGGTGCGCGCGCTGGCGGTGACTTCGCCCAAACGTTCTGGCGCTTTCCCCGATGTACCGACCCTGGATGAGCTCGGCTACAAAGGTTTTGACTCCACCGGCTGGTTCGAGCTGATGGGCCCGGCCGGCATGCCGCCCGAAGTCGTGGCCCGCCTGTCACAAGCTTTGCTCAAGGCGGGGGAAGACAAAGGCCTGCAAGAGCAGTACAAGCAACTGGGTTGCGACGCGGAATTCATGACGCCCGCGCAGACGGTCGAGAAGATCAAGAGCGACTATGCCAAATGGGGCAAGGTCATCAAAGACGCCAACATCAAGGCCGAATAAAGTTCAGTTGGCGTTAAGTTGGCGTTAAGTTGGCGTTACCCGGCAAATTGCATTTCGGGCAGTCCCCTGACGCCGGGTATTCTCAAGGCAAAGACAGAGCCTGACAAAGGCGCCGTGGCCAAGGCCTTGGCGCTCATTCTGATGGACGCACTGGTCACATACAAAGTGTCCAGTTGTTCGCCGCCAAAGCAGCAACTCGTGGGGCGCGGTATGGGCAACCTCACCCGCATCAGCTCTTTGCCCTGCGGGCTGAATTGGGCCACCGACCAGGCGTCCCACATCGCCACCCAAAGACAGCCATCTTGGTCCACCGTCAAACCGTCTGGGGTGCCTTCATCGGGCCCAAAAACCAGCCAGGGTTTCCGGTGGCTGATCAGGCCGGCATCGAGGTCGAATGCATATTTGTAAATGGTTCTTCGAAAAGAATCCGTGAAATACATGCTTTGCTGGTCCGGACTCCAAGCCAGGCCGTTGGCGACAGTGAACCCGCTGTCCATGCAGGTGGCTGAGCCATCCGCCTCAACTTTGAAAAGTCCACCGCGGTTGGCTTGCGCCCCCATGTCCATGGAGCCAAGCCACAACCGACCGAGGCGGTCGCATTTGCCATCGTTGTAACGGTTGTTGGTTCGCTCCGCATCGGGATGGGCAATTTTTGTCATGACCCCACCCGGGCGCTCGCAAGTCATGACGCCACTTGGCGTTGCCAAAACCAAGCCCCCCGTTGATTTAGGTAAAGCCAAGCTGACCATGCTGCCCAAAGGCGTGACCACATCGTTGTTGGCTTGCGAGTGCAGATGAATGGCTGGCGTCAGAATATCGACCCAATACAAGGCCGCATCGCGGGTGGACCACACCGGGCCTTCCCCCAACAAGGACCGTGTTTTGACCACGCATTCCCAACGCGCCGTGGACCGATGCGTTGGCGCAGGCGTCTCCAGGATTGACAGGGCTTCGCCCCCGGCGTTGTTAGCGACGCGCCTGGCAACGCCCATTAATTCTGACGCCAGTCCGTGGAGCCGCTCTGCTGTGAGCTGCCCCAGTTCAGCGACCACCGCGATGGCGCCCACGGGCCGGCCTTCAATGTCGAATACGGCCGTGGCAAGCGTCTGGCACCGCTGGGCCATGTCGTTTTGGGCGATCGCATAACCGCGTGCACTGGTCAAATTCCAAACCGATTGAATGCCCTCACGCCATGTTTCAGCTTCTGCAGGACTGAAATGGGCCGCCGCTTCGTCGAGCAAACGTTTTTGTCTGACGGGATCCAAATGCGCCGCCATGGCTTGCCCCAAGGCGCTGTCAAACAGTGAGCAGCTTGCCCCTGGCGCTGCGGAGATGGCGGCCATGCGCCCGGCTTGTTCGCAGGCCACAATCAGCGCTTTGTCATGCGCCAGCGTGGCCAGCAGGACGGTTTCTTCTTGCGCATCGCGCAATCGCGAGAGCTCGTCCTGGGCGGCCAATCGAAGATCAAAGTCGCTCCACACCTCATGCGCCAGTTCCAGAAGGCGTGTGCCCAGCTTGAAGGTTTTGGTGTGCGGATCCTGCCGAAGCAGCCCTTGTCGGGTCAGGGTGTTGAGGGTGCGATGCAATGAGGTCTTGGGCAAGCCGGCTTGCCTGAAAAGCTCAGTAAAGGTCATCGGTGTCCTTTGTCTGGACACGATGTTCAATAGATTCATGGCTTTGTCCAACACCCCCAAGCCTGAGGTGCTCGCGGGTCCCTCAGAGACCGCTGAGGCGACAGGGACCGACCTTTTTCTGGGGTCCAATGGACTGTCGTCTTGAAGGTCTGGTGCTGATGTCATGGTGGCATCGATTGGATATTGAATTCAAGAACAGAAACCTAGGGAAAGTCCTGATAGATGGAACTTGTGGCCATTTAAAAATTGATATTCCAAATTTTGTTCCATTTATCGGAACCACAAGGGCCTTCATGACGCATACAGAGCCTGTCCCAACATCGCTTAAAGGTGTTTTTCCGGTGTTGCCAACGCCTTTTTTTGAAAATGGCCATCCCGATCCCGATTCGCTGGCGCGTTTGGTGAGCTACCTGATTCAATCTGGCGTTCAAGGCATGACCTACCCGGGTGTTGCCAGTGAGGTGAACGAGTTGACCCTGGCAGAACGGGTTGCATTGACGCAACTGGTTTTAGAAAAAGCCAGCCATCAACGGGCCGTGATTGTGGGTGGGAGCACCAAAAACCTGGCTGACACCCAAAGCTTGTTTTCGGCTTTGGGTCCATCGCTGCAAAAAGCATCGGCCATCATGGTGGCCGCTCCCGTCGGCATGGACACCGAAGCGTTGATCGCGTTCTTTTCTGCGGTGGCAGACTGTGCACAAGGTGTGCCACTGATGCTGCAAAACTTACCGGCGCCAGCCGGTCCGGGTTTGTCGGCTGATGTGTTGGTCGAAATTCTGCACCGCGTGCCTTCTATTCACTATGTGAAGGAAGAGGCTTTGCCCAGTGGCCAGCGCTTAACGCAAGTGCTGGCCAAAGCGCCGCCAAGTTTGAAAGGCGTTTTGGGCGGTGCAGGTGGACGCTACATCACCGATGAACTGCGCCGAGGCGGTTGCGGCACCATGCCGGCGATTGAGTTGGCCGAAGTTCATGTGGCGCTATGGCAAGCACACGAACAAAACAACGCAGCCGCCGTGAATGCGCTGTTCACACGGATGCTGCCCGTGCTCAACATTCAGGCCATTTTCAGATGGTCATTGACCAAATATGTGCTCCACTCGCGCGGCCTGATTGCGAGCACCCGGCAACGAGCGCAAGGCCCCCTGATAGATGCACTGGATGCGCAAGATGTGGATGCCTTTATGGGCAATTTGAGGGATTTACTGATCCCCGATGGTCAGCTGCAATGAACCCCAGCGAGCACTTTCCATCGATTGTCAGCGTCGAGGCGCTGATTGTTTCTTTGCCCCGGGATACGCCTTATTTGGGACCCCTGGGTGATGGCGAAAAGGTGAACAGCAGCGGGTATGTGGTCAGGCTGGGTAACCGTGCCATTTACCCCACCCGCGATACCTCGGTTCTCATCAAAATCACGGCGGAAGACGGCACGATCGGCTGGGGTGAAACCTACGGCATCATCGCGCCTGAAGCCGTGAAAAA
>CANFYZ010000036.1 GCA_947451385.1 Comamonadaceae bacterium
GCATGGATGTCGGAGCGCGCCACGCGCGAGTGCAACACATCGCCGACGATGGCCACGGTGAGGTTGGAGAAATCTTTTTTGTAGTGCCGGATGGTGAACATGTCCAGCAGGCCCTGCGTCGGATGCGCGTGGCGGCCGTCACCGGCATTGACCACGTGCACATGCGGTGCCACGTGCTGGGCAATCAAATACGGCGCGCCCGACTCGCTGTGGCGCACGACAAAAATATCGGCCGCCATGGCCGACAGGTTGGCGATGGTGTCGAGCAGCGACTCGCCTTTGCTGGCAGACGAGCGGGCAATGTCGAGGGTGTAAACATCGGCCGACAGGCGGGTGGCGGCGATGTCAAAAGTGGTGCGGGTGCGGGTGCTGTTTTCAAAGAACAGGTTGAACACACTCTTGCCGCGCAGCAGCGGGACTTTTTTGACCTCACGGTCGTTCACGCTGACGAAGTTGGCCGCCGTGTCCAGGATGTGGGTGAGGATGTCTTTGGACAAACCTTCGGTGGACAAAAGGTGAATCAGTTCACCGTGTTTGTTGAGTTGGGGGTTGTTGCGTTTGTAGAGCATAGGGTCCTCGCCAGGGTCAGGCTTTGTTCTCCACATCAAAACTGAAGCGCCCCGCGGCATCGCGCGCCAGCGCCAGCAACTGTGTGCTCTCCAAGGCCACGCGCGCGGCGGCAAAGTCGGCCTGAATGGGTAATTGGCGGCCACCGCGATCGACCAACACGGCCAGCTTGACGCTGGCTGGGCGGCCGTAGTCAAACAGCTCGTTGATCACCGCGCGCAAGGTGCGGCCGGTGTAGAGCACATCGTCCAGCACCAGCACATCGGCGCCTTTGATTTCAAACGGCAACTGGGTTTGTCCTCCTGCTGCCAAGCCGCGCTGGGCGAAATCGTCGCGGTGCATGGCCGAACTGATGGTGCCGTGTGCCCCGGGCAAGCCCAGGTCTTTTTGCAAGCGCTCGGCCAACCAAGCACCGCCCGAAGTGATGCCCACCAAACGGGTCTGCGGTCCGACCAGGGGTTGCACACCGCGCAGCAACTCGCTGTACAGCGCCTCTGCGTTCAAAGCTAAAGCACTCAAGGCAGGCTCCTCAAAAACTGTTCCAGAATGATGCAGGCCGCCGCCGCATCGGCGTCGCGCGCACCGGCCTGCAAGGCCTCGGTGGTGCTGTAACGCTCGTCCACTTCATAGACCGACAAACCAAAGCGGCCGCGCAGTTGGCGGGCAAACTTTTGCGCACGCACGGTGTTTTCATGGGCTGCGCCATCGGGGTGAAAAGGCACGCCAACCACCAGCGCATCAGGCTGCCATTCGGCAATGCGCTTTTGTACTTGCGCAAAACGGGCATCGCCCTCGGCGGCAATCGTGCCTTGGGGTGTGGCACTGCGAAGCATGCGGTTGCCCACCGCGACGCCGGTGCGCTTGAGGCCAAAGTCCAAAGCTAAAAAAGTCTGATGGCTGGCCAACACCGCTGTGGGTGTCAGATCGCTCACGCTCATGCGTGCCCCGCGTCAGGCGAGAGCATCCAAGGCTGCAGGCCGAGCAAGGCCAGCGCACGCTCGTAGCGTTGCTCCAGGGGCGTATCGAAAATGATGCCGGGATCGGCTTCGACAGTGAGCCAGGAGTTTTCGCCAATCTCGGACTCCAGCTGGCCTTCGCCCCAGGAGGCGTAGCCCAGCGTCACCAACACGCGCCGGGGGCCAGAGCCGTTGGACAGGGCTTCGAGCACGTCGCGTGAGGTGGTCATGGCCAAGCCCCCAGGCACAGTCAGGGTGGAGGCATACACCGCTTCGTCTTTGTCTTTGTTTTCCAGCACCATCGGGTCGTGCAGCACAAAACCGCGCTCGGTTTGCACCGGCCCCCCATGCAGCACAGGGGCCAGCATCAGGTCGTCGCGGCGCAACGGCAACTCGACCTTGTCAAACAAGTGCCGCAAGCTGATCGCGCCGGGCTTGTTGATGATCAGACCCATCGCGCCCTTGGTGTTGTGCTCGCACATGTACACCACACTCTTGGAAAAAGTTTCGTCCTCCAAGCCGGGCATGGCGATCAAAAAATGATGCGTCAGGTTGATAGAGGCAGAATCAGGCGACATACTTGCATTTTAAGGGCCAAGTCCCTATTGATTCGGGTCACCCACCAGAGACACCCTACCCATGAACAAAGCTTTTTCGTCTGGACTGGTCTGGTTTCGGCGCGACCTGCGGGCCACAGACCATGCCGCGCTGTTTCACGCCTTGAAAAACTGCACCAAGGTGCATGCGGTGTTTGTCTTCGACACCGATATTTTGGAGCCGCTGCCCCGGGCCGATCGGCGGGTGGAGTTCATTCGCGAATCCCTGGTTGATCTGGACGCGCAACTGCGCCAATTGGCGGGCAACGAAGCGGCCGGCCTGATCGTGCGCCACGGCAAAGCGAAAAATGAAGTGGCCGATTTAGCCCATCAATTGGGCGTGCAAGCGGTGTTTGCCAACCACGACGATGAGCCCCAAGCGCTGTCCCGTGATGCCCAAGTCCGTGGCGCTTTGGCAGACCGCGGCATTGCTCTGCACACGCACAAAGACCATGTGATTTTTGAACGCCAAGAGGTCATGACCCAGATGGGCAAGCCCTACTCCGTGTTCACGCCCTACAAAAACGCCTGGTTGAAAAAGGTCGATCCCTATTTTTTAAAGGCCTACCCGGTCGAGCGCTATGCCAGCGCCTTGGCCCCACGCCCCGAGGCCGACCGCCAATCCGTCCCCACGCTGGCCATGCTGGGTTTTAAAACCACCAACCTGAAAGCGCTGCAGATTCACCCTGGCAGCGCGGCGGTGCCGGCTTTGTTGGCCGATTTTTGGCCACGGATCGACCACTATGACCATGCGCGCAATTTCCCCGCCATCAAAGGCCCCAGCTATTTGAGCGTGCACCTGCGCTTTGGCACGGTGTCCATCCGCCAGTTGGCGCGCGAGGCGTTGGCGCGGTCGCAAGCGGGCAGCCACGGGGCCAGCATCTGGCTGTCAGAGCTGATTTGGCGTGATTTTTACGCCCAGATCATGGCCAACTTTCCCCATGCCATGGTGAAAAGCTTCAAACCCGAATACGACGCCATCAAATGGGAGCATGGGCCCCATGCGCACAAACTGTTTGACGCTTGGTGCCAAGGCCGCACGGGCTACCCGCTGGTGGACGCGGCCATGGCGCAGATCAACCAGACTGGCTACATGCACAACCGGCTGCGCATGGTGGTGGCCAGCTTTTTGGTGAAAGACCTGGGGGTGGACTGGCGCTGGGGCGAGCGTTACTTTGCCCAGCATTTGAATGATTTTGACCTCTCAGCCAACAATGGCGGCTGGCAATGGGCGAGTTCCAGCGGCTGTGACGCGCAGCCGTATTTCCGCATCTTCAACCCGGTCAGTCAAAGCGAGAAGTTTGATCCGGAAGGCAAATTCATCCGCCGCTACCTGCCGCAACTGGCGGCATTGCCCAACGCGGCACTGCACGCGCCCTGGACCGCCAAACCGATGGAGCTCGAGGCGACGGGTTTCAAATTGGGCAAGGATTACCCCCTGCCCATCGTGCAGCACGACGAAGCCCGGGCAAAAACGCTGCTGCGCTATGCGGTGGTTAAAAAAACCGCGCTGTAAAAAAATGCGCTCTGGAAGCCAGGCGCAGCTCAGAGCGATGGGGCCGGTGCCTTAAATGGCGACCATTTCAAAGTCTTCTTTGCGCGCACCGCATTCGGGGCACACCCAGTTCATGGGCACATCGGCCCAGGCGGTGCCCGGGGCAATACCGTCGTCAGGGGCACCCAACGCTTCGTCATAAATCCAGCCGCAAATCAGGCACATCCAAGTTTTTGATTCAGTCACAGTGGCTCACATGAGTGGAATAGAATGAATCGATTGTATCGACGCTTGTAACCCCCGCCCACACAGCGCATGACCCCTACCAGCCCCATTCCTGTTTTGAGCGACGACGACGACGACGCCACCGAAGAGGTGATGGCCTGCGTGCTGGTCTTCAATGCCAGCGACCCCAGCGGTGCCGGCGGCCTGAGTTGCGACACCTTGGCCATCGCCTCGGTCGGTGCCCACGCCTTGCCCGTGGTCACCGGAGCCTACGCCCGGGACACCCGGGAAATATTAGATTTTTTTGAACTGAACGAAGAAGCCGTGGGTGACCAAGCCCGCGCCATCATCGAAGACGTCCCGCCCCAGGTCATCAAGGTCGGCTTTGTCGGCAGCCCGGAGAACATTGGCGTGATCGCCGAGTTGGCCGCCGATTACGACGGCGTGCCGCTGGTGGCCTACATGCCCAATTTATCTTGGTGGCATGAAGACAAAATTGACGAATACTTGGACGCCTTTCGCGAGTTGCTGCTGCCGCAAACCAGCATCTTGATGGGCCACCACAGCACTTTGCGCCGCTGGCTGCTGCCGGACTGGACGGGGGAGAAAAATCCCGGCCCGCGTGACATCGCCAAAGCCGCCGCCGCCATGGGCGTTCCCTACACCCTGGTCACCGGCCTGCCCTTGGCGGACCAACACATTGACAACGTGCTGGCCACGCCCGAGACGGTCATCGCCCACGAAAAATTTGAACGCATCGAGGCCGTGTTCGCCGGTGCCGGCGAGACCTTGTCGGCCGCGCTGGCCGCTTTGCTGGCCACCGGGCTGGAATTGCCCGAGGCGTTTGGCGAAGCCCTGAACTACCTGGACCGCAGCCTGGACGAGGGTTTTCGTCCCGGCATGGGTCAAGTGATCCCCGACCGTTTGTTTTGGGCGCAACCCGAAACCGACGACTCCGAAGACAGCGCCGAGGGCATGCACCCAACCGGCGATTTTTTTGAGTTCCCTGCCAATGAAACCAAACACTGACCTGAACGAAACCTTGTTCGAGCGCGCCCGCCGAGTGATTCCTGGCGGCGTGAACTCGCCGGTACGCGCTTTTCGCGCCGTGGGCGGCACGCCGCGCTTTGTGCAGCGGGCCGAAGGCGCTTATTTTTGGGATGCCAACGGCCAACGCTACATCGACTACATCGGCTCCTGGGGGCCCATGATTTTGGGTCACGGCCACCCGGCGGTGCTCGAAGCCGTGCAAAAAGCCGCACTCGACGGCTTCTCTTTTGGCGCGCCGACCGAGCGTGAGATCGAACTGGCCGAAGCCATTTTGCAACTCGTGCCCTCCATGGACATGGTGCGCCTGGTCAGCTCCGGCACCGAAGCGGGCATGAGTGCCCTGCGCCTGGCGCGCGGTGCCACCGGGCGCAGCAAATTCATCAAGTTCGAAGGCTGCTACCACGGCCATGCCGACGCGCTGCTGGTCAAGGCCGGTTCGGGCCTGGCCACTTTCGGCAACCCCACCAGCGCCGGTGTGCCGCCCGAAGTGGTGCGCGACACCTTGGTGCTGGAGTACAACAACATCGCCCAACTGGAAGAAGCTTTTGCGCTGTACGGGAAAGAACTTGCCTGCGTGATGATCGAGCCGATCGCCGGCAACATGAACTTTGTGCGCGCCAGCGTCCCCTTCATGCAACGCTGCCGCGAGCTGTGCACCGCGCACGGTGCGCTGTTTGTATTTGATGAAGTCATGACCGGCTGCCGCGTGGCGCTGGGCAGCGCGCAAAGCGTTTACGCCAAAGCCATCCCTGGCTTCGAGCCCGACATGACGGTGATGGGCAAAGTCATTGGCGGCGGCATGCCGCTGGCCGCCTTTGGCGGCAAACGCGCCGTGATGGAACAACTCGCGCCGCTGGGCCCGGTATACCAAGCTGGCACCTTGAGCGGCAACCCGGTGGCCACCGCTTGTGGCTTGGCCACTTTGAGAGAGATCAGCCGCCCCGGCTTTTTTGACGCGCTGAGCGCCAAAACCCGCCAACTGGTGGACGGCTTGAGCACCGCCGCTGCGGCCGAAGGCGTGCCTTTTGTGGGCGACTGTCAAGGCGGCATGTTCGGCTTTTTCTTGCTGCCCGAGCTGCCCTCCAATTACAGCCAGGTGATGAAGACAGACGGTGCCAAGTTCAACACCCTGTTCCATGGCCTGCTGGACCGGGGCGTCTACATCGCACCCGCTTTGTACGAGGCCGGATTTGTGTCGGGTGCGCACAGCGATGCCGACATCGCCGACACCGTGTCAGCGGCGCGCGATATTTTCAAAGCCCTGTGAGTTGCATGCGCCTGCAAACGGCAGCGTTGGCTTGTTTGGCGCTGCTGTGCGGCGCGGTGCAGGCTCAAACCGACACAGGGTTTGAGGCCCAACGCCTCTGGCTGAACGCCGGGTTTTATTCAGCCCACTTTGACACGGACAAAGGCCTGCGCAACGCCAATCCGGGGCTGGGTTTGGAATACCGTTTGAACGACGCTTGGAGCGCCACGGCCGGGCGTTTTACCAACAGCGACAGCGCGGCTTCGAGCTATGTCGGCGCTTACTACCAGCCTTGGACGGTTGCAGGCGTGAAGCTGGGTGCGGTGGCCGGGGCGTTCAACGGCTACCCCAAAGCCTTCAACGGCGGCTGGTTCCCTGCCTTGCTGCCCGTGGCCACATGGGAGCAAGGCCAATGGGGGCTGAATGTGGCGCTGGTGCCACCGCTGAAAGACCGGTTGTACGGCGCTGTGAGTTTTCAGCTCAAGTTCCGGTTCACAGACTGAGAGATGTCAAAACCTGCTCCCGCGGCAACACCACGGATTGCGGGTTGGTGATTTAACTTCAACTGAGGATGAGCAACGCTTTTTGGTGGTCGGGCTGATGGCCGGAAAGCATTGGTCAGCCATCATGACCTACCGTGGATCGTCTGTCCGATTGATATCCGTGCGACGCGCACGCACTGGAGAGGTGGCACTGTATGAAAGCTAAAAAATTCGAACAACAATTTGATGAGGGTGTCGACATCACGGCTTCTTTGGACTTGTCTCAGGCCAAGCGCGTGCGCCAGGAGCAGAAGCGGGTGAATGTCGACTTTCCAACATGGATGGTTGACTCCCTGGATCGCGAAGCCAGCAAATTGGGTGTCACCAGGCAGTCAGTGATCAAGGTCTGGTTGGCCGAGCGGCTTGAGGCGTCCGCTTCCAATGTGCAGGCTCAGCGGACGCGAGAAGAGACCGCACACCGCTGATCACTGCGCAGCGGATCGCGAATTAATCAATGCCTGAAGTGCCGCACCCCTGAGAACACCATGGCCACGCCGCGCTCGTTGGCCGCGTCAATGACTTCTGGGTCGCGCATGGAACCACCGGGCTGGATCACGCAGGTCGCACCGGCATCGACCACCACATCCAGGCCGTCGCGGAAGGGGAAGAAGGCGTCGCTGGCCACCGCTGTGCCTTGCAGGCTCAGGTTGGCGTGACCGGCTTTGATGCTGGCAATGCGCGCAGAATCCAAGCGGCTCATTTGGCCTGCGCCCACGCCCATGGTCATGCCGTTGGCACAGAACACGATGGCGTTGGACTTGACGTATTTGGCAACCTTCCAGGCGAACAACAGGTCTTGCAGCTGCTGCGGCGTGGGTTGCACGGTGGTCACCACTTTCAGGTCAGACAAGCTGAGCTCGTGGTTGTCGGCCGACTGAATCAACAGGCCTGAACCGATGCGTTTGATGTCTTGGCTGTTGCGCCCGGCCTGGCCTGGCGGCAAGGCGATTTGCAGCACGCGCACATTCGCTTTGGCCTTGAAAATGGCCAGCGCTTCGTCGCTGTAACTGGGCGCCATCAGCACTTCGACAAATTGCTTGCTGACGGCTTCGGCCGCGGCCTTGTCCACCGGGCGGTTGAAGGCGATGATGCCGCCAAACGCACTGGTCGGGTCGGTCTGGAAGGCTTTGCTGTAAGACGCCAGCGCGTCTTGGCCCACGGCCACGCCGCAGGGGTTGGCGTGCTTGACGATGACGCAGGCGGGCTCGTCAAAGCTCTTGACGCATTCCCACGCCGCATCGGCGTCGGCGATGTTGTTGTAGCTGAGTTCTTTGCCTTGCAATTGCTGGGCTGTGACCAGCGAGCCGGCGGCGGGGGTCACGTCGCGGTAAAAAGCGGCGGTCTGATGTGGGTTTTCGCCGTAACGCAGGTCTTGCAGTTTGATGAACTGGCTGTTGCTTTGCGCAGGAAATTCGCTGCGGGTGGGCACGGCGGCAGCGGCATCAAAGGTGATTGACGAGAGGTAGTTGCTGATCGCGCCGTCGTACTGGCTGATGCGGTTGAACGCCGCCACCGACAAGGCAAAGCGGGTGGCGTCAGACACTTTGCCGTCCGCTTTCAACTCGGCGATCACGCCCGGGTATTGCGCCGCGTCGGTCAACACGGCCACGTCTTTCCAGTTTTTCGCGGCACTGCGGACCATGGCGGGGCCGCCGATGTCGATGTTCTCGATCGCGTCGTCCAGCGTGCAACCGGGTTTGGCCACAGTGGCTTCAAAGGGGTACAGATTCACCACCAACAGGTCGATGGTTTCGATGCCATGGGTTTGGAGCGCGGCCATGTGCTCGGGCAAATCGCGGCGCGCCAGCAAGCCGCCGTGCACCTTGGGGTGCAGGGTTTTGACACGGCCGTCCAGCATCTCAGGGAACTGGGTCAGCTCGGCCACTTCAGTCACGGGCAGGCCGTGATCGGCCAGCAGCTTGGCGGTGCCGCCAGTGGAGAGCAGTTGCACGTTCAGCGCGTGCAAGGCTTGCGCCAGCTCGACGATGCCGGTTTTGTCAGAGACAGAGATCAGGGCTTTCATGGGGGTCACTTCAAAAGTTGGTGTTCGAGGAGTTTCTTGCGCAAGGTGTTGCGGTTCAGGCCCAGCCATTCGGCGGCGCGCGATTGGTTGTGGTCGGCCTTTTGCATCACCACCTCCAGCAGAGGCCGCTCGACCAAGCGCACCAGCATCTCGTGCATGTTGGCGGGCGGGGTGCCGTCCAGGTCGCGAAAGTAGGTGTGCAGACTCTCACGCACACTGTCTTCTATGTTTGTTTTGCTCATGTCATTGTCTCCAAAGCCTCACCCCGCAGGGTCGCCGGCAGGCGGTCCATGGTGTCGGCCAAACCATCCCAGTAGTCGGCCACGGCGTGCAGTTGCGCAGTGGCATCGTCCAAAGTGTTCATCGTCTCGCGAAACGCCTCTGCGCCGGGCAGACCGCGCACATACCAGCCAATGTGCTTGCGCGCCGAACGCACGCCGGTGTGCTCGCCATACAGGCTGTAGTGATCTTGCAAATGCGCCAGCAGGGCGCGGCGCACCTCGGCCACCCAAGGCGATGCCAGGTGCTCGCCCGTGGCCAAGAAATGCGTGACCTCTCTGAAGATCCAAGGCCGCCCCTGTGCGGCGCGGCCGATCATCACCGCATCGGCCCCGGTGCAGGCCAACACGTCGCGGGCTTTTTCGGGGCTGGTGATGTCGCCATTGGCCACCACCGGAATCTTCACCGCCGCTTTCACCGCCGCCACCGTGTCGTATTCGGCCAAGCCGGTGTAGCCCTGCTCGCGGGTGCGGCCGTGCACGGTGAGCATTTGCACGCCCACGTTCTCAAAGCGGCGCGCCAGGGCCAAAGCGTTTTTGTGGGCTTGCGACCAGCCGGTGCGCATTTTCAACGTCACCGGCACGCCGAGCGGTGCGCAGGCTTGCACCACCGCCTCGGCGATGGACAGGGCCAAAGGCTCGTCTTGCATCAGGGCCGAACCGGCCCATTTGTTGCACACTTTTTTGGCCGGGCAACCCATGTTGATGTCAATGATTTGCGCACCGCGCTCGACGTTGTAGACCGCCGCTTCGGCCATCATGGCCGCGTCGGTGCCGGCGATTTGCACCGCGATCGGGCCCGGCTCGCCGTCATGGTTGGCACGGCGTGACGTCTTCAGGCTGTGCCACAAATCCTTGCGCGAGGTCACCATCTCGCTGACCGCGTAGCCCGCACCAAAGGCGCGACACAGTTGGCGAAACGGCCGGTCGGTCACCCCCGCCATGGGGGCAACGAACACGTTGTTCGGCAAAGTGTGTGGACCAATCTGCATGAAACAGGGCAATCAGGAAAAAGTGAAGGTTGCTGAAAAAGGAGGCACGATTGTAATTGCTCAAAATTTCAGCAGTTGAAAGGTGAGTGTGCTAAGCCCCCTGTCCCGCTACACTGAACCGATCATGGAACTTTGGCTGCAAGCTCACATCACCCTGTTGCTCGACTGGCTGTCATTGCCCCACAACGGGCTCCCCACGGTGTTCATCGTCTCGCTGATCTCGGCCACGCTGCTGCCCTTGGGATCGGAACCGGTGGTGTTCGGTCTGATCAAACTCAACCCCGACTTGTTTTGGCCCACCCTCGCCGTGGCCACGGTGGGCAACACCCTGGGCGGCTTGATCAGTTGGGGAATGGGCTATGGCGCACGCCACGCGGTACGTCACAAGCTGCACAGCAGCGCCGATGCACGGGCCTTGCAATGGCTAGCGCGCTTAGGCCCCAAAGCCTGCCTGATGGCTTGGTTGCCCGTTGTGGGCGACCCCTTGTGTGCCATGGCCGGATGGCTGCAACTGCCCTTTTGGCCCTGTACCCTGTACATGGCCTTGGGCAAATTTTTGCGCTATCTGACGATGACGGCTGCGCTGCTGTGGATTTTCCCCGGACTGGCCTGAACGCATCGCGTCAGACCCGTCCAGGGCAACCTGCCGTTCAGGGCTTGACGCGTGCCCAGCTGAAAGGCCCAAATGCGCTGCTGCCATTGGCGGCGTTGGCATTCGGGTTGATGGTCAGCTTGAGGTATTCCATCGGATTGGCAGGGTTGGTGTGCGTCACGATGCGACGGAAGTTAGGCACGTTGTAGCCCCCGGGCTGGTTGGCATAAGGGTCGGTCGTGGCAGAGGCGGTACCGTAAACATCCTTGTGGTAGGTCGCGGCGACGCTGGCCACCGTCGGGTCGCTGCAAGCCACAGCCGCGGTGGCCGAAACGAGTGCCGCACCCACGGTCGCTGTGGCGGGTGCTTCCACCACGCAAGTCGAACCTGGGAGCAAGGGATTGTCAGAGCGGTAGTTGTGTGAGTCGCCATTGATCAACAACACGGGCTTGCCAAAGGCCAAGGTTTTGGTTGCGATCTTGTCGATGAACTGCTTGTATTCGCTCAAGTGGGCCTTGCCTGTAGTGGCACCATCTTGGTCCCACATATCGGCTTGAATTTGAATCACCACCCCAATGTCTTTGTTGGTCGTGGCTTGGGCAAAAGCCCTGTCCAACCAACGCAAATTGGCTGCCGTGCGGGTGGCCACTTCGGTAGCCTGCGCATTGCTCATGGTCGGCGTGCCGTACCAAATGTCGGTGTTGTTGTTAGAGCCACCCGGCACGTTGAGCGTCATGAACAACACACCATTTTTTTCAAACCACACGTTTTCGACAAACTGAGCATCTGCGGGATTGGTCGCGTCATACTCCAGGGCCTGGCTGTGGACCTTGACGGCGCTCGTACCCAAGGTTTGGCCGGGGGCTGGGAAAAACATGGACCGAACCAAGCTCAAGTTGGCGAGAGGGTCGCCCTTGGCGTAAGAGCCCCCATTGGTGGTGACATAGTCAATGGCTGCAGTGGTGCTGTTGTAAGCGCCACCGCCCTGTTTTGTTTTGTGGCAGTCAGCCCATTCATTGTCGCCAGGCACGTAGACCAAAGGCAATTTGAAACTCTTCCACTGGTTCAGCACGCCCAGGTTATAGGCCTCGGTGCAATACTCTTTGCCAGAGTGAATATCGCCCACATGCAAGGCGAGTGACAGGCTGCTGTCGGCATTGACCGCAGAAATAAAAGCTGGGTTGGCGTTGAACTGGGCTGTGTCGCCGTAAGCGATGCCGTAAGGGGAGTCGCCGATCACAGCGACATTGAATGTGGGGTCGTTGTCAGAGCCGCCGCAGGCCGACAATGCCAAGACAAAAGCGCAGGCACTTGCACAGGCGGTAATTTTTTTCAACATGGTTGCTTCCGGAAAAAATAGGAAGCAACCAGTGTCCAAAATAATTGTGTCATCGTGATGACACCTGAACCGGTGACGCGATCAGGAACTGAACAAGAAGTTCATCACGTCGCCATCTTTGACCACGTACTCTTTGCCTTCGGCGCGCATTTTGCCCGCGTCTTTGGCGCCCTGTTCGCCCTTGAATTCAATGAAATCGTCGTAGGCAATGGTTTGGGCGCGGATGTAGCCCTTTTCAAAGTCGGTGTGGATCACGCCGGCCGCTTGCGGGCCGGTGTCGCCGACGCGGATGGTCCAGGCGCGCACCTCTTTCACCCCGGCGGTGAAATAAGTTTGCAGGCCCAGCAGGCTGTAGGCAGAGCGAATCAAGCGGTTCAGGCCGGGTTCGTCTTGGCCCAATTCTTCCAAAAACATCTGCCGGTCTTCATCGCTCATCTCGCTCATCTCGGCTTCCAGCTTGGCGCAAATCGCCACCACCGGGGCTTTTTGCGCTTGGGCAAAGGCCTTCAGGCGGTCCAGCAAGGGGTTGTTTTCAAAACCGTCTTCCGAAACGTTGGCCACAAACATCGCCGGCTTGGCGGTGATCAAGAAAAACTGCTTCAGCAAAGGCAACTCTTCTTTACTGAATTCGATCGAGCGCACGGGTTGGGTGTCGTTCAAGGCGGTTTGGCATTTCTCCAAAATGGCCACCAGCTTGATCGATTCTTTGTCGCCCGAACGCGCGGTTTTGGTAACCCGGTGCAGGGCTTTTTCCACCGCCGCCAGGTCGGCCAGGCACAACTCGGTCTGGATCACTTCAATGTCGGAGATCGGGTCGACCTTGCCGGCCACGTGGATCACGTTCTCGTCTTCAAAGCATCGCACCACGTTGATGGTCGCGTCGGTCTCGCGAATGTGCGCCAAAAACTTGTTGCCCAGGCCTTCGCCCGTGCTGGCACCGGCCACCAGACCGGCAATGTCGACAAACTCCACAATCGCCGGCACGATGCGCTCGGGGGTGATGATCTGGGCCAAAGCCTGCAAGCGCGGATCGGGCACCTCGACCACGCCCACATTGGGCTCGATCGTGCAAAACGGGTAGTTCTCGGCCGCAATACCGGCTTTGGTCAAGGCGTTGAACAGGGTGGACTTACCCACGTTGGGCAAGCCCACGATGCCGCATTTCAAACTCATTTTTTATCCTTAGTCAGGCCAGCCCCAATGCGCCAGCAGCCCCTTGTGGGCGTGGCTGAGGGCCACAAACCAGGTCATGGTGAGGGCCGGGGGTCAACCCGAGATTGTAATGTTGGCGGCTGCCCATGCTGTAATCCCTGGTCAGGCCCCACCGAACCTATGAAAAGTCTGAACCACACCCCTTTGCCGCCGAACCCCCTGACTACATCGGCTGCATCGGCTGCATCGCCCACATGGCCGGTGGCGGCTGTGTTGCTGGCCGCCGGTTCGGCGTCGCGCATGGGCGGGCGGCCCAAATGTTTGTTGCAACTGGACGGGGTCAGTTTGATTGAACGCCAGATCCGCGCCTTGTTGGCCACGGGCATCACACAGATTGGGGTGGTGCTGGGCCATTACGCTGCCGCGATCGAGGCCGCGGTTCAGCATTTGCCGGTGGTCTTGGTGCACAACCCCGAGCCCGACGAGGGCCAAGCGTCGTCACTGCGCCTGGGCTTGGCCGCTTGGGCCGCCAGCGCGCCTGAAGCCTGCGAGGCGTTCTACGTTGGCTTGGCCGATCAACCCTTGATTGGCGAGAGCGAGATCGCCGACCTGCTGGCTGCCCACCAACAGCGGCCCCACGGTTGCGCATTCACCCAGCCACGGGTCGACGGTTTGCCAGGCAACCCGGTGGTCTTTACGACCCAGGTAGGGCACGACTTGCTGCACGCCACAGGGGACTGGGGCGGGCGAGAGTGGCAAAAATCCCATGCCGATCAGGTGTTTCGCTGGGCCACGGCCAACCCGAATTACCGCATTGACCTGGACAGCCCCGAAGACCTGCAGGCTTTCACCTTGCGCACAGGACGTGCATTGCACTGGCCCGCCTCGGTGACAGTTTGAGCGCTTCTACAATCCAAGCCATGGCGCAACATTTTGATCTTGCTATTCGCGGCTGCGGCATTGTCGGCCGCACGCTGGCCTTGCTGCTGGCGCAACAACGCCTGCGGGTGGCGCTGATTCAAACCTCGGCCCCAGTCACCCCAGGTCACAGCGATGTGCGGGCCTATTCACTCAACAGCGCGGCGCGTGATTTGCTGACCTCCGTTCGCTGTTGGCCTGAAGGCACGGCGGTGACCCCGGTCCTGCAGATGCAGGTTTGGGGTGACCAGGGTGGCGAGTTGAACTTCAGCGCCCGTGAACACGGCGTGGACGCGCTGAACTGGATGGTGGACGTCCCCGCGCTGGAAGCACAATTGGCTTCGGCCGTCGGTTTTCAGGCCTTGATCACCGAATTCAATGGCGACACCGCTGACACCGAAACCGCCCCGCTCACCGTGATTTGCGAAGGTCGCGCCAGCCGCACCCGGGCCGAACTGGGTGTGAATTTTGACGTCAAAACCTATGCGCAACACGCGGTCGCGGCTCGCTTGCGCTGCGCTCTGCCGCACGGACAAACTGCACGCCAGTGGTTTCGGTCAGAAGCCTCGGCCACCACATCGGACCATGCCGAAATTTTGGCGCTGTTGCCCATGGGCGGTGCGGACAGCCACGATGTGGCGCTGGTCTGGTCTGTGCCCCCGGCCAAAGCCCAAAGCCTGTTGGCCCTGGAAGGCAGCGATTTTGCGCAGGCTTTGGCCCAAGCCTGCCAGCACAGCTTGGGCGACATGGCATTGATCAGTGAGCGCGCGGTGTGGCCACTGCAATTGGCGCAGGCCTCCCCCTGGGTGGGCACCCTGCCCGGTCAGCCTCAACGCAGTTTTGCCCTGGCCGGTGACGCCGCGCACACCATCCACCCTTTGGCGGGCCAGGGCTTGAACGTCGGACTGGCCGACGTCGCCGAGTTGGCCCGCGTGCTGGCGGCGCGAGAATTTTGGCGGCCCTTGAACGACATGAAATTACTGCGCCGCTACGCGCGCGCTCGGCAAGCCGATGTCCAATCCATGGCTTGGGTGACCGATCATTTACAAACCTTGTTTGCCCACGCTGGGGCCCCCTGGCAACCGCTGCGCAATTGGGGCCTGAACACCTTCAACCATCTGGGGCCCATCAAGCGCTGGGCCACCCGCAACGCCATGCGTTGAAACCTTTTGAAAAGCAAATCCGAATGACCTTGACTCACCGCGCCACGCACCGCTTGCTGAATGGGACCGCCCGCCTGGCCTTGGCGCTGGGCGTTGCGCTGGGCTTGATGTTGAGCTTGAGCGCACAAGCGCAAGAAGCCACGTTGCGCAAGAACCTGGCCGAACGTTTGCCCGCTTTAGCCAAGATTGACGAAATCAGCAAAAGCCCCTTGCCCGGAATTTTTGAAATCCGCATCAACGGCAGCGACATTTACTACAGCGATGCCGAGGGCAATTACCTGATCCAGGGCTCTTTGATCGATCTGAAGCAAAAGCGCAACCTGACGGAAGAGCGCATTGAAAAACTCTCCGCCATTGACTTTGACAGTCTGCCTTTGAAAAACGCCTTCACCCAAGTGCGTGGCAATGGCAAGCGCAAGGTGGCGATTTTTGCCGATCCGAACTGTGGCTACTGCAAGCGCTTTGAAAAAGACTTGAGCAAAATTGACAACGTCACCATCTACCATGTGCTGCTGCCCATCTTGGGAGAGGACTCCCAGGTCAAAGCCAAAAATATCTGGTGCGCCAAGGACAAAGCCAAAACATGGAACGACTGGATGCTGAACGGCATCACCCCCCCGGCGGTGAAATGCGATGCCAGCGTGGTGGACGCCAATGTCGAATTTGGTAAGAAAAACCGCATCACCGGTACGCCCACCTTGTTCTTTGCCGATAACACCCGCATCCCGGGTGCGATCGATGCCAAGCAAATTGAAAAACTCCTTTCATCTGCCCACTGAGCTCATCGCATGTACCGCACCGAAGACACCACTTGGTTGCTGATCCGCCGCCTCAGCTACGCCGGCTTGGCGCCGTTTGTGATCTTGGCATTTTTGCTGTGGCTGGTGGACGCCGAGCTGCACCCCTTCATCGCCTTGTCCATGGCGGGCTATGGCGCGGTGATTGTGTCTTTTTTAGGCGGCATCCATTGGGGCATTGGGTTTCGCAATGCCATCACCATGCACAACGCGCCGCCCGTCCATTTTGTCTGGGGCGTCATGCCCTCGCTCTTGGCCTGGGTCGGTGTGATGATGCCGGCCTTTGCCGGCCTGCCCTTGCTCGGCATGTTGCTGATTGCCTGCTATGTCATGGACCGGCGCACCTGGCCCGCCGCTGGCCTGGGGCAGTGGCTCACGCTGCGCTTGCACCTGACCATCGTCTCGTCCCTGAGCTGTTTCTTTGCCGCGGGCGCCACTTGAGATGACCCCTTCACTTCACTACCAAGTGGAGGTGGCCAGCCTTCACGCGCACCTTTTTCGTGTCACGCTGACCCTTGCAGCGCCCAGCGCGCTGCAGACGGTTTCGTTGCCTGTGTGGATTCCGGGCAGTTATTTGGTGCGTGAGTTCGCCAAAAACTTGCAGCAACTGCAAGCCAGGCAAGCCGGCCACAAATGCGGCCTCCAGCAGCAAGATAAATGCACTTGGCAGATCAGCTGCGTTGAGGGCGTGCCGCTGACGCTCAGCTACGAGGTGTATGCGCTGGACAACTCGGTACGCACGGCTTGGCTTGACGCTGCGCGCGGCTTCTTCAATGGCACCAGCCTGTTGCTGCGGGTGCACGGACAAGAAAACCAGCCCCACCATCTGCAGATTCCGCCCGTGGCCGATACGCCCAGTTGGCATCTGGCCACCGGCCTGGCGCCTGTGAAAATCAATGCCCGTGGTTTTGGCCTGTATGCCGCAGCCAACTATGACGAGTTGGTGGACTGCCCGGTGGAACTGGGCGCTTTCTGGCGCGGCGAATTCACGGCCTGCGGTGTGCCCCACCAGCTGGTGGTGGCGGGGGCGCCGCCGTCTTTCGACAAAGACCGACTGCTGGCCGACACACAAAAGATTTGCGAAACCGAAATCATGTTTTGGCACGGTGACCCCGCCAGCCCAGAGAAGGCTGGCCCACACACGCCGCACTCGCGCTATGTCTTTATGCTGAATGCTGTGGACGAAGGCTTTGGTGGTCTGGAGCACCGAAATTCCACCGCGCTGATTTGTGGCCGACGTGATCTGCCTCGCTTAGGCGAAGCCAAAACCAGCGACGGCTACACGACCTTGCTCGGCTTGATCAGCCACGAGTACTTTCACACCTGGAACGTCAAACAACTGCGCCCTGTTGAATTGACGCGTTACGACTACAGCCAAGAAAACTACACCGAGTTGCTGTGGTTCTTTGAAGGCTTTACCAGCTATTACGACGATTTATTGCTGCGCCGCGCGGGCTTGCTGGACGATGCGGGCTATGTCAAGCTGCTGAACAAAACCATCAACCAAGTGCTGCAGACGCCGGGTCGTCTGATTCAGTCTGTGGCCCAGTCCAGCATGGACGCTTGGGTCAAGTACTACCGCCAAGACGAGAACACCCCCAACGCCACCGTGAGCTATTACACCAAGGGCGCGTTGGTGGCGCTGTGCTTGGATTTGAGTTTGCGCAGCGAAAGCAGCGCCACGCTCGATGATGTGATGCGCGCGCTTTGGCAGCGCTGCCAAGGCGGTCCGATGCAAGAGAGCGATCTGCTGGCGGTGCTGCAATCGCTCACCGGCCGCAGTTGGCACAAGGAAATTAAAACCTGGGTCCACAGCACAGCCGAGTTGCCTTTGCGCCAATTGTTGACGGCCCAAGGTCTGGTGATTCACGACGACGAAGCGCAAATGGCGCAGCGACTGGGGCTGCGTGCGGTCGACGGGCCAACGGGCGTCCACATCAAAGTGGTACTCCGCGGCGGTGCCGCCGAGCAAGCGGGTCTGGCCGCTGGGGACGAATGGCTGGGTGTAGACGTCGGTGCGCGCGGCCAAGGGGGCAGCTGGCGTTTGCACAAACTAGACGATTTGAAACACTTGCTGGGCACAGAAAAGCGCCTGACCGCTTGGATCTCACGCGATCAACGCCTGCTGCGTTTGCCCTTGCGTCTGCCCGCCAAGGCCGTGACCTGGCGACTGGCTTTGCCTGCGGCCCGCAAAGCGGGGTCGTGGCCGGCGGTTTAATTACTTGCCGCGCAAATCGACCACGCGCTTGGCCTTGCCTTGGCTGCGTTCCACGCCGCCTTCGGCGCGCAACTCGATCTCGACACTGGAGCCGATGTAGACCTTGATCTCGTGCTGCAGCAATTTGGCAGCGGCACGCGCCTCGGTGCTGTCTTGACCCGTGCCGGCAGTGGTTTCTACCACCACTTTCAGGTTGTCCAGCGGGCCTTCGCGGGTCAACACGCATTGGTAATGCGGCGCCAGTTCAGGGCGCTTCAAGATCAACTCTTCGATCTGTGACGGGAACACGTTGACACCGCGAATGATCATCATGTCGTCGCTGCGACCGGTGATTTTTTCCATGCGGCGCATGCTGCGGGCGGTGCCCGGCAGCAGGCGGGTCAAATCCCGCGTGCGGTAGCGGATGATGGGCAGCGCCTCTTTGGTCAGGCTGGTGAACACCAACTCGCCCATCTCGCCGTCGGCCACCGGCTCGCCGGTTTCAGGGTGGATGATTTCGGGGTAGAAATGGTCTTCCCAAATCGTCGGGCCGTCTTTGGTTTCAATGCATTCGCTGGCGACTCCCGGGCCCATGACTTCGGACAGTCCGTAGATGTCGACCGCGTCGATGCCCATGCGTTTTTCAATCGCCACGCGCATGTCATTGGTCCAGGGCTCGGCACCGAAAATACCGATGCGCAAGGGGCTGGTTTTCGGGTCAATGCCTTGGCGCTCGTACTCGTCGGCAATCGCCAGCATGTAGCTGGGGGTGACCATGATGATGTTGGACTGAAAGTCTTGAATCAATTGCACCTGGCGTTCGGTTTGGCCTCCGCCAAAAGGCACCACAGTGAGGCCCAATTTTTCTGCGCCGTAGTGCGCACCCAGCCCGCCGGTGAACAGCCCATAACCGTAGCTCACATGCACCATGTCACCCGGCCGCGCGCCGCCGGCGCGGATGCTGCGGGCCACCACGGTGGCCCAGGTGTCAATGTCTTTCAGCGTGTAACCCACCACCGTGGGCTTGCCGGTGGTGCCGCTGGAGGCATGGATGCGCGCGCATTGTTCGCGCGGCACGGCGAACATGCCGAACGGGTAACTGTCGCGCAGATCGGCTTTGGTGGTGAAAGGAAATTTCGCCAGGTCGCTCAGGCTTTTGCAGTCATCGGGGTGCACGCCCGCCGCGTCAAATTTGGCGCGGTACACCGGCGAATGGGCATAGGCGTTTTGCAGCGTGGACTGCAGGCGTTTGAGCTGCAGCGAACGCAACTCGTCGATGCTGGCCTTTTCAATCGGCTCTAAGGGGAAGGCTTGGGGATGCATGAACAAATTCCTCTTTTTTTACACCGGGATCACCGTGCCCTGGATTTGCGCGCTCTTGCCACGGAACAGCGCGATCACTTCGCCACGCTGGTTACTGACCTTCATGTCGTAAATACCGTGACGCCCGCTCAGCGTCTGCTCCACGCCCTCGCAGGTGAGCACATCACCCAGTTGGCCGGGCTTCAAAAATTCAATGCTGCAACCGGCGGCCACAGCGGCCTTGTTGTAGCTGTTGCAGGCAAAGGCAAAGGTCGAGTCGGCCAAGGTGAAGATAAAGCCACCGTGACAAATTTGGTGACCGTTCAAATGCAACGCTTGCACCGCCATGCGCATCACCGCGCGACCGGGCTCGCAACTGACCAGTTCCATGCCCATGGTGTCTTTGGAGGCGGTGTCCACCGCGAACATGTTTTGCCCGACCTGGCGGGCCAGGTCTTTTGGATCGATGCTCATGGGGTCATTCGCCTTTGAATTGCGCGGGCCGTTTTTCCAAAAAGGCTTTCACGCCCTCGAAGTAATCGTGCGTGCGGCCCATGGCTGACTGCGTATCGCGCTCCAGATCGAGTTGCTCTGACAGACTGCGCGTGGTCGCGCCTTGCAACAAAGCACGGGTCGCGACCAAGGCCTGGGTCGGCATGACCGCCAAACGCTCGGCCATGGCCAGCGCTGCGGCCAGCGGATCGTCAGCGACCTCCCAAATCACGCCCCAGTCTTTGGCCTGCTGCGCGGGCAATTTGTCGCCCGTCATGCACAGCACCATGGCGCGCGCCAGGCCAATGCGCTCAACCAGCAACCAGCTGCTGCCGGCATCGGGAATCAAGCCGATCTTGCTGAAGGCCTGAATGAAGCTGGCTTGGGGCGAGGCAATCGCAATGTCGCAGGCCATGGCCACCGAAGCCCCAGCCCCCGCGGCCACGCCATTCACCGCGGCGATGATGGGCATGCGCAAGCTTTGAATGCGGCGCGTGGTGGGGTTGAAGGCCTGGTCGATGATGGGTCCCGGGTCGGCCCGCGCCACCATGTCGGGGCCGGGAGTGAAGTCGAACGAAGACAAGTCCGCCCCCGCGCAAAAACCGCGTCCTGCGCCGGTCAGCACCAGGGCGCGGATGCGGGCATTCGCTTCCGCCCGGTCGAATGCGGCCCATAAATCGTGGTGCATCTGACGGTCAAAACTGTTCAAGGCGCTGGGGCGGTTCAGCGTCACCAGCGCCACGGCGCCGCGTTCTTCGTACAAGACGGTGGTTGGGGTCGGGTCGGTCATGAAAATCTCCTGGATATGCAATGTACCATTAACCGACCGATCGGTTGGTTAATGTTTTCCCTCAATGCGGCGCGAGCGACAGGACGTTGTCAGCCGCTTGGGTATAGTCAAGCCGAACTGTTTTTTTACCCATTCACCCAGGAGACAGGCCGTGGCCTATCAAAACATCGAAGTCCGCACCGAAGGCGGCAGAGTCGGCATCGTCACTTTGAACCGCCCCAAGGCTTTGAATGCGCTGAACGGCGCTTTGATGGACGAATTGGGCGCCGCCCTGAAGGCCTTTGATGCCGATGAAGCCATCGGTTGCATGATCATCACCGGCAGCGAGAAAGCCTTTGCCGCGGGGGCCGACATCGCGGCCATGGCCCAATTCACCTTCACCGATGTCTACAAAGAAGACTTCATCACCCGCAACTGGGAAACCATTCGCAACATCCGCAAACCGGTGATCGCGGCCGTCAGCGGCTTTGCACTGGGCGGCGGTTGCGAGTTGGCCATGATGTGCGATTTTGTGATTGCCGCTGACAACGCCAAGTTTGGCCAGCCTGAAATCAAGATCGGCATCATCCCCGGGGCTGGCGGCACCCAGCGCTTGCCCCGCGCCATTGGCAAGTCCAAAGCCATGGATCTGGTGCTGACAGGCCGCATGATGGACGCGCAAGAAGCCGAGCGCGCGGGCCTGGTCAGCCGCGTGGTGCCACTGGACAAAATGATGGACGAGGCCCTGGGCGCTGCGCTGATGATTTGCGGCTACGGCCAACTGGCCGTGATGGCCGCCAAAGAAAGCGTGAACCGCGCCTTTGAAAGCGGCCTGTCCGATGGCGTGATGTTCGAGCGCCGCATCTTCCACGCCTTGTTTGCCACGGCTGACCAAAAAGAAGGCATGGACGCTTTCTTGAACAAACGCGCCCCGAATTTCACACACCGTTAATCCACATCGCCAACCCGCCCCGAGACCCATGATGCGCCTCAAGTCCCTCGCACTCAGCTTGCTCTGCTTGATGGCTTCTGTTGTTTCGAACGCCAGCGAGTTGTCCGCAAAACTTCAAACCGCAGATTACGTCTTGTTGATGCGGCACACCCTGGCGCCGGGTGTGGGTGACCCCGCCAACTACACCTTGGGCGATTGCAAAACCCAACGCAATCTCAGCGGGGAGGGTCGGCAGCAAGCCAAAGCGGTGGGGAATTGGCTCAGAAAGCAAGGTATTCAGGCCGCCGAGGTTCACGCCAGCGTCTGGTGCCGATGCAAAGACACAGCGGAGCTTTTGAAGTTTGACGGCTTCAAAGTCGAGCCGGCCTTGGCCTCTTTTTTTGATGAAATGCACCGGGCCCCAGAAAGAAACCAGGAACTGCAACGCTTCATCAGTGGCAAGCTCAAAACCAAAGGCAACAAGGCCCTGATCTTGGTGACCCACCACGTCAATATTCAGGAATTCTCGGGCGAAAACGTGGCTTCAGGCGATATGGTTTTGGCCCAAGTGGACGCCAGCGGCAAGCTGCTCCACTACAAGGTGATTCCCAGACCGAACTGAAAACCTGAACCCATCAAGATCTTGCGGTACCCTGCAAAGAAAAAGCCCCCAGTGGTGAAACTGGGGGCTTTCAGATTTGGTGGTGATAGGTGGATTTGAACCACCGACATCAGCATTATGAATGCTGCGCTCTAACCAACTGAGCTATATCACCGTCAGGCCAAAAATTATAAACCAGTTTTGGGTGATCGTTGAGTGGGCTCAATCTTGGGACGAAGAACCAAACCGATCCTTGGGCAAGCCAAAGCGATCGATCGCAACTTTCAACAAGCCAACGCCAATCAGGCAGCCCAAGAAATCACCCATCATCATGCCCAGCACTTGCAAGGGTTGATGAAATTGTGAAGGGTCCAAAACAGCCCACATCAGATGGTGCAACACCGTATTGAAAAGACAGTAGATCAGGCTCACTTGCACCAACTCTCGCAGAGAGCTTAAATTGACCGGCCGGCGCAACCAAAATTCAAAAATCAAGAAAGCCAAAACCGGCGACAAGGCCGCACTCACGTTGTTGGCAAGCCAATTTATTTGGGAGGAAAAAGTGGCGTCACCCAACATCAGACCACCAAAAAAGATGGCCAGGAAGCCATTCACTCGGCCCAGCAACAAGACATAGAACACCCGCAAAAATGCGGGCAAGTAAATCCAATTGATTTGCGCGGAGATTTCCAATGATTGAAACAACCAATCGTTGGTCATGCGCACCACAGCGTAAAGTGCTGCGGCCACAAAAATCATTACAAATTCCATTTTATAAAATTAACTTTAATTTATTTACTATACGTGGCGTTTATATATAATTTACTAGGATATTGCGACACTTATATTATGATAAAAATCATAATTGTACATGATTACATAAAAGGGCTTTACCCTCTGGCCTCAAGGGTTTGAAAGCGATCAGGCAGGCGCAAAGCCTGATTCAAAGCGGCAACGGTGAGATGCTTTGCAGACAGGCCCAGCGACGCGCCTTTGGGGGCCTGGTGGAGGGGGCTTCAGCCCAGAATGTGCGGGTTTTAAGGGGTGCCCGCTTCTTTCGGCGTCCAGGCGTGGGCCTTGAGTTCGGCCAGGCTCACCACGTCCAGCGCCCGGGCATGGGTGGAGTCCATGATGACCGGCGGGGCCACACCAGCGGCCAGGGCTTCTTTCCAGCGCAGCGCGCACAGACACCAGCGGTCCCCGGGCTTGAGGCCGGCAAAGCGGTACTCTGGCCGCGGCGTCATCAAATCATTGCCGCGTTGCAGCGAGAAGATCAAAAACTCCTGCGTCATGCGAGCGCAGATCACATGCGAGCCGGTGTCGTCATCACCCGTCTGGCAACAGCCGTCCCGGTAATAACCGGTCAGAGGGTCATAAGAGCAAGGCACCAGGTCTTCGCCCCATACATTCAAATCGTCCATACCCGCCTTCATGTCATCAGGCCGCTCATGCGGCGTAGCGTTGGCGCAAATCGCGCTTGAGCAATTTGCCACTGGGGTTTTTCGGCAAGCTGTCGGTGAACACCACCCGCTTGGGACATTTGAAGGTGGCCATGTGGCTGTTGCAATGCGCCAGCACCGCTTGCTCGGTCAGGCTGTGACCGGCCTTGACCACAATCACCGCGGTGACCGCCTCCACCCACTTGGGGTCGGGCAGCCCGATCACAGCCACCTCGCTGACTTCGGCCAGGCGGTAAATCATTTCTTCGACCTCGCGGCTGGCCACGTTTTCGCCACCGGTTTTGATCATGTCTTTCTTGCGGTCCACCACGGTGATGTAGCCCTCCTCGTCGATGGTGGCCAAATCGCCGCTGTGGAACCAGTCGCCTTCAAACGAGGCGCGGGTGCGCTCGTCGTCATGGAAGTAGCCCAGCATCAGGTGCGGCGAGCGGTGCACGATTTCTCCCACCTCACCCACCGCCACGTCTTGCATCTGGTCATTCACCACGCGCGTTTCGACGTTGAGTACAGCCTTGCCGCAAGAGCCCGGTTTGCGCAACTGGTCTTCGGGGCCGAGCATGGTGGCCAAGGGCGCAATCTCGGTCTGGCCATACAAGTTCCACAAGCGCACCCGCGGCAGGCGCGAAGCGAGCTCTTTCAGCACCTCCACCGGCATGATGGACGCACCGTAATAGCCCTTGGCCAAACTCGCCAGCTTGGCCGGATCGAACAGCGGCGAGCGCAGCAAAGCGATCCACACCGTGGGCGGCGCAAAAAAACTGGTGATCTTGAATTTCTCGATCAAGCCCAGCAGGTTGTCAGGCACCGGCTTGGAGGTGATCACATTGGTGCTGCCCATGTAAATGGCCGGGCCAAAAAATACATCCAGTTGCGCACAGTGGTAAAGCGGCAAAGCGTGCAGGGCCAGATCGTCCTGCGCGATTGCGGCATCGACCACGCAGCTGACGTACTGCCACAGCACCGCGTCGTGCGTCAGCATCGCGCCCTTGGGCGTGGACTCGGTGCCGCTGGTGTAGACAATTTGCGCCAGAGCGTCACTCTGCAAACTCACCTCAGGCAAAGGCGCGGTGCAAGCGGCCAGGGTGTCAAAGTTGTGCATGCCGGGCACAGGTTGGCTCGGGTCTTCTGAGGGCAACCAGATGAATTGCGCCACCTGTGTGTCCAGCGCGGCGGCGGCGCGGGCCAAATCGGCCAGACCGCTGTCGGTGGCCAAGGTTTGCGCCCCGGCGTGACGCAGGATGTAGGCCACCTCGTCGGCTTTGAGCATGAAGTTGATCGGCACCATGACCGCGCCACGCCGCGCCAAGGCGAAACGCAAAGCCGCAAAGCCATGTGAATTGCGCGCCAGCACCGCAACCCGGGCCCCCTCGGCCACACCCATCTGCGCCAAACCGGCGGCCAAACGGCTGACCAAGGCATCGAACTCGGCGTAGGTCCACTGCGTCTCGCCGCAAACAATGCCGGTCTTGGCGGGCAAGCGGATGGCGGTGCGGCGCAGCGCATCGGCAATGGTTTGGCGTCTAACAACAGGATGAATCGCAGGATGGATCGCAGGCTGGACCGCAGGTTGCATCGTGGGGGACATGAAAAACTCCAATTCAAATCGATAATTCAAGCTGAGTCACACGCACCGCCACACGCACAACGCGGTCGCGGGCCGCAGACCATGGCATCGATTTGAAAGCATTCTGGAGCGTAAGCAATTGGCACTTCCCCCTCCCTCCCCCCGTAAACTGTCACATACGCGAACCGTGGTGTACCAAGGCTACGACCGCGAAGACGGCCTGTGGGACATTGAAGCCGAACTGACCGATGTCAAAACCTTCGACTTTCAGGTGCCCAACGAAGTCACCTTTCGCGCCAATCAGCCGATCCATGGCTTGAAGATCCGCGTCACGCTGAATGCCAAACTGGTGATTCAGGATGTGGCCACCTCGATGGACCGCATTCCCCACCCCGAATGCGCGGGCGCGGCCCATGGCATGCACAAATTGATCGGTTGCACCATGGGCCCGGGCTGGCGCAAAGTCATCAACCAGCATGTGGGCGGCACCGACGGCTGCACGCACTTGCGCGAAATGCTCGCCAACATGGCCACGGCCGCCTACCAAACCGTGCCGGCCAGCCAATGGCACCGACGCGAGTTGGCCGGCGTGCCCCAGCCCGAAGTCACCCAGCCGCCGTTTCACTTGGGCCAGTGCCACAGCTGGGCCTTGGACAGCCCGACCACGCAGCGCGCGTATCCGATGTTTTACAAGCCCAGGGCGGCCTGAGCGCGTTGGCCCACACAACCTTGCTGGGCCTTGCCGGGCTCAGGACTTGGGCGCCAAGCAATAGGCGACGATGGCGTTGGCATGGCCGTGCCCCAAGCCGTGTTCGGTCTTCAGCCAGTTCACGATCTCCATGTGTTTGCGGCCGCTCTGGCTATGCACCAATTCAAACCAGTGAGACATGGGTTGTTGGTACTTCGACTCGATGGAAGGGAAGTACGAAGCGGGGCCTTTGACTTTTTCTGTCGAGGTCATGGAAGGATTCCTGTTCAAACATTGGGGCATGCGCGCGGGCTGCGGCGACTTCAAATTATCCGTGCTTCAGCGTGACACTTCTCCCCACAGGTCGCAGGTGGGGGGCTGGTTCCTCACCTGCGATAATCCAGCCTCTCCCAAGCGCCCTGCGCTTGTTCACTTCACAGCCTCTGGACATAAACCATGAACCGCTGCACTTTGGCCCCCACTGGGCAGGCATTGCTTTGCTTTGATCTCATCACCTCGCTGGAGGCCGCATGAGCAAGAAAGTTTTTATCAAAACCTTTGGCTGCCAAATGAACGAGTACGACTCGGACAAGATGGCCGATGTGATGCAGGCCGCTGAAGGCTATGAACCCACACAGGACGTGGACCAAGCCGATTTGATTTTGTTCAACACCTGCTCGGTGCGCGAGCGGGCACAAGAAAAAGTCTTCAGCGATCTGGGTCGCGTCAAACACTTGAAAGCCAAAGGCGTGTTGATCGGCGTGGGCGGCTGTGTGGCCAGCCAAGAAGGGGCCGAGATCATCAAGCGCGCGCCTTATGTGGACGTGGTGTTTGGCCCGCAAACCCTGCACCGCCTGCCCGACTTGCTGGCCGAGCGCGCACGCGCCAACCGCCCGCAGGTGGACATCAGCTTTCCAGAGATTGAAAAGTTCGACCACATGCCACCGGCCAAGGTGGACGGGGCCACGGCTTACGTGTCGATCATGGAAGGCTGCAGCAAATACTGCAGCTACTGCGTGGTGCCCTACACCCGCGGCGAAGAAGTCAGCCGCCCGTTTGAAGATGTGCTGGTGGAAATTGCCGGCCTGGCCGAACAAGGCGTGCGCGAAATCACCATGCTCGGGCAAAACGTCAACGCCTACCGCGCCCCCATGGGCGGCACCGCCGAAGTCGCCGACCTGGCCACGCTGATCGAGTACGTGGCGGACATGCCGGGCATTGAGCGCATCCGCTTCATGACCAGCCACCCCAACGAGTTTTCACAGCGCTTGATCGATGTGTACGCCAAGGTGCCCAAGCTGGTGAGTCACCTGCACCTGCCGGTGCAACACGGCTCGGACCGCATCTTGATGGCGATGAAACGCGGCTACACCGCCATGGAATACAAAAGCACGGTCCGCAAGCTGCGCGCGATCCGCCCTGATTTGGCGATGAGCAGCGACTTCATTGTGGGCTTTCCGGGCGAGACGGACGACGACTTTGCGAAGATGATGAAGTTGATTGACGATGTGAGCTTTGACACCAGCTTCAGCTTCATTTTCAGCCCGCGCCCTGGCACGCCAGCCGCCACCTTGCACGATGAGACGCCGCACGAGGTCAAGCTGCAACGGCTGCAGCACCTGCAAGCCACGATCGAAGCCAATGTGCAACGCATCAGCGAGCACCTGGTGGGCTCGACCCAGCGCATTTTGGTGGAGCGCCCATCGCGCAAAGACAAGAGCGAGTTGGCCGGGCGCACCGAGTGCAACCGCGTGGTGAACTTTCCAGGTGGGCCGAATGCCTCACGCCTGGTCGGTCAGATGGTCGAAGTGCGCGTCACCGAGCCGCTGGGGCACTCGCTGCGGGGTGAGTTGATCCTGAAGTAAACCGAAACCAGCCAAGGGACCTGCGCGCAGCGGCGCAGCGCCTCTTGAAACGGTCAGCGCATGCCCGGAAAGCCGCCGCCCATGCCGCCCATGCCGCCCATACCGCCGAATCCGCCGCCCATGCCTTTCATGCCGCCCAGGCGCTTCATCATTTTCATCAGGCCGCCGCCCTGCATTTTTTTCATCATGTCCTGCATCTGCTCAAACTCTTTGAGCATGCGGTTCACGTCTTGCACCTGCACCCCCGCACCCGCAGCAATGCGGCGCTTGCGCGTGGCCTTGATCAACTCGGGTTTGGCGCGCTCTTTGGGTGTCATGCTGTGGATGATGCCTTGCTTGCGCGCAATGTCTTTCTCGGCCTGACCCAAGTCCATGCCCGCCGCTTTGGCGGTGAGTTGGCTGGGCAATTTGTCCATCAAGCTGGACAAGCCGCCCATCTGCTTCATCTGCTGAATTTGCGCCAAAAAGTCGTTCAGGTCAAAGCCGCCGCCGCTTTTGACTTTGGCAGCCAGTTTTTGCGCCGCCTCCATGTCCACCCCGGCGGTGACTTGCTCGACCAGCGCGACGATATCGCCCATGCCCAAAATGCGCCCGGCATGGCGCTGGGCATCGAACACTTCAAGGCCGTCGATTTTTTCGCTGGTGCCGGCAAACTTGATCGGCGCACCGGTGATTTGCCGCACCGACAGGGCCGCGCCACCGCGTGAGTCGCCATCGGTTTTGGTCAAGATGATGCCGGTCAGCGGCAAAGCGTCTTTGAAGGCCTTGGCGGTGTTGGCCGCGTCCTGGCCTTGCATGGCGTCCACCACAAACAAAGTTTCCACCGGGTGAATGGCTTGGTGCAGGGCGCGGATCTCGGCCATCAGGGCTTCGTCGATCGCCAAACGCCCGGCCGTGTCCACCAGCAGCACATCAAAGAAATGCTTGCGCGCGTAGTCCAACGCGGCCAAGGCGATGTCCAGCGGTTTTTGGTCCGGTGTGCTGGGGAACCACTCGGCCCCGGCCTGCGCGGTCACGGTTTTGAGCTGCTCGATCGCGGCGGGGCGGTACACGTCGCCGGAGACGGTCAGCACTTTTTTCTTGCGCTTTTCAATCAGGTGTTTGGCCAGTTTGGCGGTGGTGGTGGTTTTACCCGCGCCTTGCAAACCGGCCATCAAAATCACGGCCGGCGGTTGCGCGGCCAGATTGATGTCGGCCACGCCCTCGCCCATGGTGGCGGCCAGTTCTTGGTTGACGATGCCCACCAACGCTTGCCCAGGCTTGAGCGAACCCATGACCTCTTGACCCAGCGCTTTGTCTTTCACGCGGGCAATGAAGTCGCGCACCACAGGCAAGGCCACATCGGCCTCCAGCAAGGCCATGCGCACCTCGCGCAGCATGTCGGCCACGTTGGCTTCGGTGATGCGGGCCTGGCCACTCATCTGCTTGACGAGTCGCGAAAGTTTGTCGGTAAGGGCGGAGGCCATGGTCGGAATCTTCAAAAAAGCAACGCCAGACAGACTCGGCCCCTGCGGCCGGGTCTGAAACGCTAAACTTGGGTTCTATGATTTTAGCCAGTACCTCGATGTGGACCCTGTTTTTCACCGTGCTGACCGCCTGCGGCTACGCCTTGCCCGCGCTGATGGTGGCGCGTTGGGGCGAGGCCAGAGCGCGTCAGTGCCTGATGCTGACAGGCGTGATCCACTTGGTGACGCTGTCTTTGAGCTTGTGGGGCGATGAGCCACGTTTTGGCTTTGCGCCAGCCTTGTCGGTCACCGCCTGGCTGGTGCTGGCCACCTACGTGGTGGAGAGCCAGTTTTTCCCACAATTGAAAGCGCGTTGGGCCCTGGCCAGTTTGGGCGCTTTGGCGGTGCTGGCGGCCTGGCTGTACCCGGGCAAGCCCCTGCAGGCTGATGCCTCGCCATGGTTGCCCTTGCACTGGGCTTTGGGCATCGCCTCTTATGGCATGTTTGGGGCTGCGGTGATGCATGCCGGCCTGATGAGCCATGCCGAGCGGCAAATTCGGCTGGCCCAAGGGGTGGACAGCGGCCTGCCCCTGTTGACGCTGGAGCGTTTGACCTTTCGCTTTGTCAACATCGGCTTTGTGTTGCTGACCGCCACCCTGTGCGCTGGCTTCTTTTTTGGCGAAACCTTGTATGGCAGCAACGGTGCGACCTGGAAGTGGGATCACAAAACCATCTTCTCTTTGCTGTCCTGGCTCACCTTCGCGCTGCTGTTGATTGGTCGTGCGCGCATGGGCTGGCGCGGCAAACGGGCGGTGCGCATGTTGTACATCGGCGCAGGCCTGTTGCTGCTGGCCTACGTGGGCTCTCGCTTTGTGCTGGAAGTTTTGCTTGGGCGCACCGGCGCATGAAACTGCTGCTTTTCTTGATCGTGGTCCTGTTCGGTCTTTGGCTTTGGCGCCGCAGCCGTGCCCAGGCAGGTGCAGGTGATACGCCCGAGACCCCAAGGCCGACCCCCACGGCCACAGAAATTCCCAACATGGTCTGGTGTTTGCATTGTCAAATGCATTTGCCGCCTGACGAAGCCGTCATGGGCGCACTGGGCCCTTATTGCAGTGTGTCCCACCGCACAACAGCAGGGGACCGGGCGCCCTAGCCTGATTTCTCCTGATGTCTCTTGATGTCTCTTGCGTTAAAAACAACAAAATCAACACACCCGTCTTGCCAGAATACGCTTCTGGCCCGGCGTGCGAAAAAATAATTTTTCCCACGTTCATCGCCTGCCTGAACTCGATGGCCACGGAAGGCGCATCGCAACCCTCAGGATTGGCAAGGCTTCCAAGCGAAAAATAGGCTGGAACGCCCTATTTTCGTTTTGAAATCACCACAAATCCCGATTTCACAAGCCCTGGCAGAGGTAACCGGCCTGGGCCGAAAAGCCCCACGCCACCGCGCTGATTGGGGCATCGCGGGCTTGAGCCCAGATTTGAGGGGATACACTACCCGTAGTGGCTTGTAAACCTGCCCGACCCCATATATAGTGTCTCTTCAGAATTAATTCCCGCTTGAATTGGCCCTTTTCCCAAGCTCAATTCTCAAAACCTGATACGTTTATTTCGCTGCCAAACCCAATCAAAAATTAACAAAAATATCAAAATGCAAATCAACATCGCTACCGCCACCAGCACCTCGAATCTGATGGGTCAGTCACCCGAAGACACCAGCCCCCCAACCCCTTCTTCCGCCTTGGCGCACTACCAAATCATCCGCCGCAATGGCGCGGTGGTGCCTTTCGAGCCGAACAAAATCGCTGTGGCCTTGATGAAAGCCTTTTTGGCCGTGCACGGCACCCAAGGCGCCGCCTCGGCCAGCGTGCGCGAAGTGGTGGACAGCCTGACCCAGGCGGTGGTCAAAGCCCTGGTGCGCTCACGGCCCGGTGGTGGTACCTTCCACATTGAAGACGTGCAAGACCAGGTGGAACTGGGCCTGATGCGCAGCAGCAACCACGAAGTGGCCCGCGCCTATGTGCTCTACCGCGAGCGCCGCACCCAGGAGCGCGCACAAACCAAAGAAGAAAAAGCCCCTGCCGCCCCGGTGCTGCACGTGATCGATGGCGGCCAACGCGTTGCCTTGGACGTGGGCTATTTGAAGAATCTGATTGAAAACGCCTGCGCCGGTTTGGGTGCAGATGTCAAACCCGAGCCGATCGTGGCCGAAACCATGCGCAACCTGTACGACGGCGTGCCCATGGAAGAGGTCTACAAAGCCTCGATCTTGGCCTCGCGCACCCTGCTGGAAAAAGACCCCGACTACACCTACGCCACCGCACGTTTGCTGATGCACACCATTGCCAAAGAAGTCTTGGGCAAAGAAGTGACGCAAGATCAAATGGCCGAGGAGTATGTCAACAACTTCCCGCTGTTCATCAAAAAAGGCGTGGAAAACAGCCTGCTGGACGAGAAACTGCTGCAGTTTGACCTGAAGCAGCTGGCCCAGGCCTTGAAAGCCGAACGCGATCTGCAGTTTGACTTCATCGGTCTGCAGACTTTGTACGACCGCTACTTCTTGCACGTGCGCAAAACCCGCATCGAGCTGCCACAGAGCTTTTTCATGCGCGTGGCCATGGGCCTGGCCTTGAATGAAACCGATCGCGAAGCGCGGGCCATCGAGTTCTATGAAATCCTCTCGTCCTTTGACTTCATGTCGAGCACGCCCACGCTGTTCAACAGCGGCACCCTGCGCTCGCAACTCTCCAGCTGCTACCTGACCACCGTGCCCGACGACCTGGACGGCATTTACGAGTCCATCAAGGAAAACGCCTTGCTGTCCAAGTTTGCCGGCGGCCTGGGCAACGACTGGACCCGTGTGCGCGCCCTGGGCTCGCACATCAAAGGCACGAACGGCGAATCACAAGGCGTGGTGCCTTTCCTCAAGGTGGTGAACGACACCGCGGTGGCTGTGAACCAGGGCGGAAAGCGCAAGGGCGCGGTCTGTACCTATCTGGAAACTTGGCACCTGGACATTGAAGAATTCCTGGAACTGCGCAAGAACACCGGCGATGACCGCCGCCGCACCCACGACATGAACACCGCCAACTGGATCCCCGATCTGTTCATGCGCCGCGTGATGGAAAAAGGCGAGTGGACCTTGTTCTCGCCTTCCGATGTGCCCGATTTGCACGACTTGTTCGGCACTGCTTTCGAAAAAGCCTACGTGGCCTACGAACAAAAGGCCGAGCGCGGCGAAATCAAGCCCAGCAAGAAAGTGCCAGCCACCGATTTGTGGCGCAAGATGCTGTCCATGCTGTTCGAGACCGGCCACCCTTGGATCACCTTCAAAGATCCTTGCAACATCCGCTCGCCCCAGCAACACGCGGGCGTGGTGCACTCGTCCAACCTGTGCACCGAGATCACGCTGAACACCAGCGACACCGAAACTGCGGTCTGCAACCTGGGCTCGGTGAATTTGCCGCAGCACTTGAAAGACGGCCCCAACGGCAAAGAGATCGACCACGAGAAACTCAAGCGCACGGTGGCGATCGCCATGCGCATGCTGGACAACGTGATCGACATCAACTACTACGCCGTGAAAAAAGCGCGCGACTCGAACCTGCGTCACCGTCCTGTCGGTCTGGGCCTGATGGGCTTCCAAGACGCGCTGTACGAAATGCGTGTGCCCTACGCCTCGCAAGAAGCGGTGGAGTTTGCCGACCAATCCATGGAAGCGATTTGCTACTACGCCTACTGGGCTTCCACCGAGTTGGCCAGCGAACGCGGCAAATACTCCAGCTACAAGGGTTCTTTGTGGGACCAAGGCATCATGCCTTTGGACACGCTGGACCTGCTCGAGCGCGCACGTGGCGGCTATGTTGAAGTCGACCGCTCGATGACCTTGAACTGGGACGCCTTGCGCCAAAAGATCGCCAAGGACGGCATGCGCAACTCCAATTGCGTGGCCATCGCACCGACGGCCACGATCTCCAACATCATTGGCGTGGACGCTTGCATTGAGCCTTGCTTTGGCAACCTCTCAGTCAAGTCCAATCTGTCTGGCGAATTCACCATCATCAACAGCTACCTGGTGCGCGACTTGAAGCGCCTGGGCCTGTGGGACGATGTGATGGTCATGGACCTGAAGCACTTTGACGGCTCACTGCGCCCGATCGACCGCATTCCGCAAGAGATCAAAGCCTTGTACGCCACCGCCTTCGAGGTGGAGACCACCTGGGTGGTGGAAGCTGCGGCGCGTCGCCAAAAGTGGATCGACCAAGCCCAATCGCTGAACATCTACATGGCAGGCGCCTCGGGCAAAAAACTCGACGACACCTACAAACTGGCTTGGTTGCGTGGTTTGAAGACCACCTACTATCTGCGCACCACCAGCGCCACCCATGCAGAAAAGTCCACGGTGCAATCGAGCAAGATGAACGCGGTCTCTTCGGGTCCTGCCG
The DNA here is from genome assembly GCA_947451385.1 of Comamonadaceae bacterium. Taxonomy (GTDB): domain Bacteria; phylum Pseudomonadota; class Gammaproteobacteria; order Burkholderiales; family Burkholderiaceae_C; genus Limnohabitans_A. The sequence goes on from CANFYZ010000036.1 coordinate 33,693, forward strand.
CCAGTGGCATGAGTGCGCTGGAGGCTGCTGCTGCGGCCGCGCAAGCACAAATGAATGCCACACCCGCCACGGACATCAAGTTCTGCGCCATTGACGATCCCGGTTGTGAGGCATGCCAATAATTTTCAATATCGATAGACCCACCAGCGTGACGCCAGCGTCACGCGCTGACCTTGTCGAAGCGATGCAATTGCACAACAGTTGAACCGTACTCTGAGCACGAATGTCATTGATTTCTTTTCATTTCATTCAGATGCTTTCATAATTTACGAATTGGAATATTTATGTTGTCATGGGACGATCAATCTCAACCCGCAGCGCCACGCGCACTGCACCCATTTCCGGCCAGTGGTTCCGCCATGAACACTGAAGCGCCAGCGTCTCCCGCACCGACTTCTCACCGCCGCATGAATGCCGCTGACAAGCGCGTGATCAACGGGCAAACCGACGTCAACCAACTCGTTCCTTTCAAATACAAATGGGCCTGGGAAAAATACCTGGCCACTTGCGCCAACCACTGGATGCCGCAAGAGGTGAACATGACGCGCGACATCGCGTTGTGGAAAGACCCCAACGGCCTGACCGAAGACGAGCGTCGCATCGTCAAGCGCAACCTGGGCTTCTTTGTGACCGCCGACTCGCTGGCGGCGAACAACATCACGTTGGGCACCTACCGCCATATCACTGCGCCCGAGTGCCGCCAGTTCTTGTTGCGTCAGGCCTTTGAAGAAGCCATCCACACCCACGCCTACCAATACATCGTGGAATCTTTGGGCCTGGACGAGAGCGAAATCTTCAACGCTTACAACGAAGTCAAATCCATCCGCGACAAAGACGAGTTCCTGATCCCCTTCATCAATGCGATCATGGACCCCAACTTCAAAACGGGCACGTTGGAAGCCGACCAGACGCTGTTGAAGTCCTTGATCGTTTTCGCCTGCCTGATGGAAGGCCTGTTCTTCTACGTCGGCTTCACGCAAATTTTGGCGCTGGGTCGTCAAAACAAGATGACCGGTGCGGCCGAGCAGTACCAGTACATCTTGCGTGACGAGTCCATGCATTGCAATTTCGGCATCGACCTGATCAACACCGTGAAACTCGAAAACCCACAGTTGTGGACCGCCGAATTCAAAGAAGAGATCAAAGGCCTGTTCCTGCATGCCGTGGAACTGGAATACAAATACGCCGAAGACACCATGCCCCGTGGCGTGCTGGGCATGAACGCCTCGATGTTCAAAGGCTATTTGCGCTACATTGCCAACCGCCGTGCCACCCAAATTGGTCTGGAGGCCTTGTTCCCCAATGAGGAAAATCCATTCCCCTGGATGAGCGAGATGATCGACCTGAAGAAAGAACGTAACTTCTTCGAAACCCGTGTGATCGAATACCAATCCGGCGGCGCGCTGTCTTGGGATTGAGGCCACTCATTTTTTATGCATTCCACTTTCAAGCAAACACCGCACAGGCCTTCACCGGCTGAGATGGGTTTGCTTTCCCGTGTTCAAGGTGTTGGGGCTGGCCCCAATACCTTGAATCGCTTGATGCTGTCCAACAGGCATTCAGCGTTTCCCTCTGTTGATTTTTCTACTTGATCAAGGAGAATAAACCATGGCAACTGCAAAAAAACCAGCCGCTAAAAAAGCGGCGCCAGCAAAGAAAGCCGCTCCAGCTAAAAAAGCCGTAGCCGCCAAAAAGCCAGCCGCTAAAAAAGCAGCTCCCGCTAAGAAAGCCGCTCCAGCCAAAAAAGCCGTAGCCGCCAAAAAGCCAGCCGCTAAAAAAGCAGCC
>CANFYZ010000037.1 GCA_947451385.1 Comamonadaceae bacterium
ATGCGGTCGAATAAGGCACGTCGTAGTTTCGTCGTCTTGACCAGGGCATCTCTAATGCTTTGTAGTCGCAGACTGGTGCGAGCTTGTTACCGAAAAAACTGATGTACGGCGTCCCACCCCATTTGCCGTGCATTAAAACCACCGCACATGGCCTCTCTTGGGCTGTGGAATTTTGTGCGAGCAGTGCGATCAGGCCAATGCTGATCCATTTAAAAATAAATTTCATGGCCATGGCCTCTCAAAACAATGCTGAACTGGCCAATGGCGATTCAAAATGCGCCGTCAAAACGCCAAAGTCTGCACGCCGCTGGCCGTCCCCAGCAAACACACATGCGCTTTTTGGTGGGCAAACACGCCCACCGTCACCACGCCCGGCCATTGGCTGACCTGGGTTTCAAAGGCCAGCGGGTCGGTGATCTGCAAGCCGGTCACGTCCACGATGTGCTGGCCGTTGTCGGTCACCAAGGGCTGGCCGTCTTTCTGCCGAATCTGGGCCACGCCGCCCATCGCCGCAAACTGCCGCATCACGCGGGCCGTGGCCATGGGAATGACTTCGACCGGCAGCGGGAAAGCGCCCAAGGTTTTGACCAATTTGCTTTCGTCGGCAATGCAGACAAACTGGCGCGACTGCGCGGCCACAATTTTCTCGCGGGTGAGCGCTGCGCCACCGCCTTTGACCATGTGGCCGTGGCCATCAATTTCGTCTGCGCCGTCGATGTACACCGACAACTCGGCCACGTCGTTGCAGTCAAACACCGGTATGCCCAGGGCTTTCAGTCGATGGGTGGAGGCTTCAGAACTGGACACCGCCCCGCGGATCTGGTCTTTCATGCTGGCCAGCGCCTCAATGAATTTATTCACCGTGGAGCCGGTACCTACACCCACAATCTCGCCGGGGACCACGTAATGCAGGGCCGCTTGGCCCACCAAAGCTTTGAGTTCGTCTTGAGTCATGTGAAATTCAATGGTGCAAATAACACGGGCTGTGGTTTTGCGACAATCTTGGCAACCGCACACAACCTGCAAGCGCAAATTATCCAATGATTAACCTGTATCCCCTGGCCCGTCCCTTTTTATTTGGCATGGATGCCGAAGCGGCGCATGACTTGACGTTAGACGCACTGGCCAAAACGCAAAACACCGTGCTGGACGCGCTGTACCGCCAGCCCTTTGTGAGCGACCCCGTCACCTTGGCGGGTTTGCGGTTCCCCAACCGCGTGGGTTTGGCCGCAGGTTTGGACAAAAACGCACGCTGCATTGACGGTCTGGGCGCCATGGGTTTTGGTTTTGTCGAGGTCGGCACCGTCACGCCCAAAGCCCAGCCGGGTAACGACAAGCCGCGCATGTTCCGCCTGCCCCAAGCGCAGGCTTTGATCAACCGCCTGGGTTTCAACAACCAGGGTCTGGATGCGTTCGTCGCCCATGTGCAGCAAGCGCGCTTTCGTCAACAGGGGCGTTTGCTGGGCTTGAACATTGGCAAAAATGCAGCCACCCCGATCGAGAATGCCACCGACGACTACCTGATCGCCCTGGCCGAGGTGTATCCGCATGCCGACTATGTGACGGTGAACATCTCCAGCCCCAACACCAAAAATCTGCGGGCACTGCAAAGTGACGAGGCACTGGACGGCTTGCTCGGTGCCTTGGTCGAGCGTCGCGCCCAACTGCACACTCAGCACGGCCGCCATGTGCCGATGTTTTTGAAAATCGCCCCTGATCTGGACGAAACCCAGGTGGGTGTGATTGCGGCCACCTTGCGCAAACACGGCATGGACGGCGTGATCGCCACCAACACCACCCTGGCGCGTGAGGCGGTGCAAGGCTTGGCGCATGCGCAAGAGGCTGGCGGTCTGTCGGGCCGCCCCGCCTTTGAAGCCAGCAACCGGGTGATTGCCCAATTGCGCGCCGCCTTGGGTTCGGGTTTCCCCATCGTGGGTGTGGGCGGTATTTTGAGCGGCGACGATGCGGTCGCCAAAATCAAGGCGGGGGCCGATGTGGTGCAGCTCTACACCGGCCTGATCTACAAAGGCCCGGCCTTGGTGACCGAAACCGCGCGGGCGCTGCAGGCTTTGCGTTGAGCTAGCGCGTACACCCGCCCGCGGTGCGGATGCGGGCATCACCGCGCCGCCAGCAGGGCGTGGCCCCTGGCTGTGCGGGACTGGGCATGCCGTCTAAATCGATCTGCACGCCCTCAGTGTCCAGGCCCCTGACGCCTTGGCGGTCCAGATCCAGATGCAGCACCCAGGCTTTGCGCTGGTTGTCGTTGTCGGTTTCCTTCATCACAAAATTGCCCACACTGTAGACAATCGGTTTGCCTCGGTACAGGTCGATGTCTTGCGTCACATGCGGGTGCCCGCCAATCACCGCATCGGCACCCGCATCGATCATGCGGCGCGCCAGTTGCCGCTGTCGGGGGTTGGCCTTGAGTTCATTTTCCCAGCCCCAATGCATGATCGGGATCACCAAATCGGCGCGGTGCACACGCCGTGCCGTCGCGATATCGGCCACCACCTGTTCGTCCTCGCTCCATGCCACGCCCGGCAAATTCGGGCCTGCTTCAAAACTGCGTGGGTGAAACTCGTTGTAGCTGAGCACCGCAATGCGCAGCCCTTTGCGCTGGAAAATCAAAGGCGCGTGGGCTTGTTTCAGGTTCATGCCGCCCCCCACCTGGGGCAAGCCCGCTTGCTCTAGCAACTGGAGCATTTGTGCAAAGGCCTGCGGCCCGAAGTCACCCGAATGGTTGTTGGCCAGTGCCACCGCATCAAAGTGGCGCTGCAACACCGGAATCACGCGCGGGTGGGCGCGAAAGGTGTACATCTTGTCGCTCGCGCCACCCGCCGTGGCGATCACGCATTCCAGGTTGGTGATGCGGATGTCGGCCGATGCAAACGTCGAAGCAAACGGCGCAAACGGGTCGCCGCCTTGGGCAATCAGTTCTCCGGCGGCATCGTCCAGCACGCTGTCGCCGGCAAAAACCAAACGCACGCTCTGCGCCGGGGCGGCGTTGGCCAGCCCGCCGCCACACCACAAAGCAGCCGCCACCCAAGCGGCTTGAACCATGTGCCGAATCATGGGCGCACCCCGCTCAACCAGCAGCGGTAAATCAACTCACGCTCGATCGGACCGGCATACACATGCTGTTCACCCGTGAGCAAATAAGGTTTCGCGCTGACTCGAAACGGCTGCAGGTACTTGATCTCTTGCAGAATCAACGGCCGCGGCTCTTGTTCCAGATAGGTGTAAATGAGAATGCGATCGAGTCGGTTGGCGCGCTCCACCATGACCATCTTGAAAAAAAACCGGCCGCCAATGTCCACCGCCTCCACCGCATAAGGATCGCTCACAGGCCGAGCCGTCAACTGATGGGTTTGGCCCGCATAAGTCACTTCGCAACGCAGCAAGGGGCTGGCCTGCACAGCCGTCACCCCACCCAGGCAAATGCAAAGCGCCACAACCCAGCGGTCCGCGGTCAATTGTTTAGTCAAGGTCCGCCGCAAGAAAAGAAAAAGTGTGTTCATGCTGGCGCAGTTGAATCCATCAACTCGGCACAAACCCGCTCGGCGATGGCCAGTGAACTGGTCAAACCGGGTGACTCGATGCCCAGCAGATTGACCAGCCCCACCACGCCGTGCTGGGCCGGGGCTTGAATCACAAAGTCGGCCGCCGCTTCATGTGGTGCGTTGATTTTCGGCCGAATGCCCGCGTAACCTGCTTGCAAAGCGCCGTCTGGCAACTGGGGCCAATACTTGCGAACCTCGGCATAGAACGCATCGCCACGCGCCGGGTCCACTTGCAAATCGTGGGGCGAATCCACCCACTGCACATCGGGGCCGAACTTGGCTTGCCCGCCCAAGTCCAGCGTCAGATGCACGCCCAAACCTGCCGCCTCCGGCACCGGATAAATCAACCGGCTGAAGGGTGAACGCCCTGCCAAAGTGAAGTAATTGCCCTTGGCGTAATAGGCGCTGTAAAGATGCTGCGGTGCCAAACCGTCCATGCGCTGCGTCAGATTCGGTGCCGACAAACCCGCTGAATTGACCAGCGTGCGGCAAGCCAGCTCGGTGCCGTCTTGCATCACGAGTACATGCGGGTGCTTGGCAGTTCCTTGGCGCTGCAACACCGCATAGACATAAGCGTTCAGCGCCAGCAAACCGCCGGCGTTTTCCATGTCGCCCAGGTAAGACAGCATCAGCGCATGGCTGTCGACAATGCCGGTGCTGGGCGAGTGCAGCGCCGCTTCGCACTGCAATGCGGGCTCCATGGCCTGCGCTTGCGCCTGACTCAGCAAAACCAAGTCATCCACACCGTTGGCCCGGGCTTTGGCTTGGATTTGGCTCAGCTGCGCCACCTGCTCGGTGCTGGTCGCGACAATCAACTTACCGCAACGCTGGTGCCCCAAGCCGCGCTCGGCGCAATATGCATACAGCAGCGCTTTGCCTTGCACACACATCTGCGCCTTCAGGGAGCCTGCCGGGTAGTAAATGCCCGCGTGAATGACCTCGCTGTTGCGCGAACTGGTGCCGGTGCCGATGGCGTTCTCTGCCTCCAGCACCATCACTTCTTGCCCGGCCAGCGCCAACGCGCGCGCCACCGCCAAGCCCACCACCCCTGCGCCGATCACCACTGCATCTACCGTATCCATCGCGTCTCCAAATGCAAAAACCCGGCCAAGCCGGGTTTTTTGAACCAAACCGGTTTCGCTTGAATTTAAGCGAAATTGGCTTCGGCAAAAGACCAGTTGACCAATTTGTCGAGGAAAGTTTCGACAAATTTAGGACGCATATTGCGGTAGTCGATGTAGTAGGCGTGTTCCCACACGTCCACAGTCAACAAGGCTTTGTCAGCGGTGGTCAAAGGGGTGCCTGCAGCGCCCATGTTGACGATGTCCACCGAACCGTCGGCTTTCTTGACCAACCAGGTCCAGCCAGAGCCAAAGTTACCGACAGCGCTTTTCACAAAAGCTTCTTTGAAAGCAGCGTAGCTGCCAAACTTGGCGTTGATGGCTGCGGCCAAAGCGCCGGTGGGCTCACCGCCACCGTTGGGCTTCATGCAGTTCCAGAAAAAGGTGTGGTTCCAGATCTGTGCCGAGTTGTTGTAGATGCCGCCACTGGATTTTTTGATGATCTCTTCCAGCGAAAGGTTTTCGAATTCAGTGCCTTTTTGCAGGTTGTTCAGGTTCACCACATAGGCGTTGTGGTGCTTGCCATGGTGAAACTCCAAGGTTTCTTGGCTGTAATGAGGGGCCAGCGCGTCAATGGCGTAGGGCAATGCGGGCAGGGTGTGTTCCATCGAGAATCCTTTGGGTAGGTAAAAAATACCTGTGGATTGTAGGACGAGCGGCGCTCAGGCTTCAATCCATCAGGGAATGGTCTCAATGCGCGCGGGGTTGTCCCCGCACCATCAGCTGGGCTTGGCCATCGGCCAAGGTCGCTTGCACCACTTGATCGGGATGCAGTTGCTGGGCGCTGGTGATGGCTTGACCGGCTTCATCCGTGAGCCACACGTAGCCACGCTCCAGCACCAGACGCGGATCCAGCAATTGCAAGCGCAGCTGGGCACGTGCCAACACCCCTCGGCGCTGCTCAAGACTGCGGTGCACGACTTGGTGCAAACGTTCAGCACGGCGTGCCATTTGTTGCCGGTGTTCACGCAGTGCCTGGCTGCGGTCCGATTGGAGTTGCTGCGCCAGTCGTTCTAACACCAAGCGATGCGCCGCCAAGCGGGACGACGGACGCCCCAACCGGGCGGCCAAAGTATCCACCCGCTGCGCTTGACGGTCCAAATGGCGGTGCACCGCGCTGTCCAAGCGCTCTCGCAACAGGTCCAAGGCATCGCGCCAGAGCTGAAGGGGTTGCGCCGCCATTTCAGCGGCGGCCGTGGGCGTGGGTGCGCGGACATCGGCGACAAAATCAGCGATGGTGAAATCTGTCTCATGCCCCACGCCACTGATGATGGGCACCGGACTGAGGGCCAGGGTGCGCGCCAATTGCTCATCATTGAAGGCCCACAGGTCTTCCATCGCGCCGCCGCCGCGCACGAGCAAAATCACATCCACCGGGGGGTCTGCAGGCAGATCGCTCAAAGCCGATCGGGCATAGAGTTGTTGCAAGGCCTGAACCAAGGCCGGTGCAGCGCCAGCCCCCTGCACAGCTGCCGGAGCCAAGATCACCGGAATGTGCGGCACCCGCCGTTGCAAGGCGGTCACCACATCGTGCCAAGCCGCCGCGCCCAAGGATGTCACCACGCCGATGGCCCGCGGCTGCACAGGGAGCGGGCGCTTGTGCTCGGGGTCGAACAGCCCCTCACCCTCGAGTTGGGCTTTGATCCTGAGAAACTGCTCAAACAAGGCCCCTTGTCCTGCTCGGCGCATGGACTCGACCACCAATTGCAAATCCCCTCGGGCTTCGTACACGCCCAAACGCCCCCGCAATTCCACCAATTCGCCGTCACGCGGTGAAAAATCCAGCAGACTGGCTGCGCGCTTGAACATGGCGCAGCGGATTTGTCCGGTGGCATCTTTGATTGTGAAATAGCAATGGCCACTGACGGCGCGGGAAAAACCTGAAATCTCGCCGCGAACCGCGACAGGATTGAACCTTGACTCCAAAGCATCAGCCACGGCGCGGCACAGCGCCCCAACTGCCCAGATACGGCTTGAAAATACGGGGGTTTCTGAATTCATGCGGCTGTCCATGGGCTTGGCAAGGCGAAGTCATCCACAAAATGCAAGGCAGGACTGGGGCATCTCATGAATTTAATAAAACACATCAAAATATCAATTTAAGTCATTGATTTATAAAAAGTAATTTAAAAAATATTTAAATAAATTTATATTAAGTTGAAATGAAGAGGTCCCCAATTCGCGAAAAAACAAAGGTTCTCAACAAAGTTATCCACAGAAAATGTGTGTAACTGGCATGTAACCGCAAAATCACTTTCACAGGGCATCGGCCATAATCAAAGACCGATGGACAACGTGGCGCCCTCTGAAGAGGGTGCCCCATTTTGCCCCGCTGGGCTTTCGCTGTCATCATACAAGTGACCCGGCCCTCCACACGCCACACCCGCTATGGCACCTAGAGACTCATGAAACTTGGCTCAGCAACCTGGCTTCCCCGCATTTGGCTGACTTGCGGTTGGGCATCCAACGCACTTTTGCCGCTGTCTTGGGCCTATCAAGCCCTGATTTGGGGCCGAAAAATCTTGTACCGGGCCGGTATTTTCAAAACTGAATCGGTCAATGCCACCGTGATTGTGGTCGGCAACATCGTGGCGGGAGGGGGTGGCAAAACCCCCTTGACCATGGCGCTGGTGGAACACCTGAAGCAATCGGGCCACCAAGTCGGCATCGTCTCGCGCGGCTACGGTCGCGAGTCACACGCTGTGAAAGAAGTGGGGCCTGAATCCCAGGCGCACGAGGTCGGCGATGAACCGCTGATGATGAAACGCCGCTGCCAAGTGCCGGTGTTTGTGGCGCAGCGCAGAGCGGCAGCGGCCAATGCCTTGTTAGCAGCCTACCCGGCCACTCAAATTGTGATCTGTGACGACGGCTTGCAACACGCGGCCTTGCACCGGGATTTGGAAATCTGTGCCATGGACGCCCGCGGCATAGGCAACGGTCGTTTGTTGCCCGCGGGTCCTTTGCGTGAACCTTGGCCGCGACCGGTCAATTTGTTGATTCATACCGGTCAGCGGACGCTGGCGGAGGGCTACGCCTCCAGCCGGACGCTCGCCAAGCAGGCCGTCAATGGCTTGGGCGCAATGGTGCCTCTGGCCAGCCTGCAACATCAGCCTGTCAACGCCGTGGCAGCCATCGCTCAACCGCAGGCTTTCTTTGAAATGCTGCAAGCGCAAGGTCTGACCCTGGGCCAAACCTGGGCGTTGCCGGACCACGCCAGTTTTGACAATTGGACGCCCCCGCAGGGCGAAACCCCTTTGCTGTGCACCGAAAAAGACGCCGTCAAACTCTGGGCCCATTGCCCCCAGGCCTGGGCGGTGCCACTTGAATTCAAACCCGAGGCCGCCTTTTTAGCTGCATTGGATGCATGGCTCCAGACCCTTGGGAAACATTGAGTCCGATGCCCTGATTTATCATCTGCCCATGGACTCCAAATTATTAGAACTGCTGGTTTGCCCGGTCACCAAAGGCCATTTGGACTGGAACAAAGAGCGACAAGAATTTTTTTCACGCAGCGCCCGCTTGGCTTATCCGGTGCGCAACGGCATTCCGATCCTGCTCGAAAACGAAGCCCGAACCTTGTCGGACGAAGAGTTGGATGCCCTGCCCCCTCGAACGCCTTTGGTTTAAGAGTTTTCTTTCGTGCACACACCTCCAGCAATGGCACCCGCATTTACCGTGGTGATTCCGGCTCGGTTGGCCTCCAGCCGCTTGCCCCATAAACCGCTGGCCAACATCGGTGGCGCGCCCATGGTGGTGCGCGTAGCCCAGCGCGCATTGCAGTCCGGTGCCGCCCACGTGGTCGTCGCGGCCGATGATGAGCGCATCGTGCAAGCCTGCCAAGCACAGGGGGTCGAAGCCATCATGACGCGTGAAGATCACGCCAGTGGCAGCGACCGCTTGGCCGAAGCCTGTCAGATTCTGGGGTTGTCCGATGACGATTTGGTCGTCAACGTGCAAGGCGACGAGCCCTTGATACACCCTGCGTTGATCAACGAAGTGGCCCAACTCCTCGCCGCGCGGCCAGAAGCCAGCATGAGCACCGCGGCACACACCATTTCATCGGTGACCGAGTTCCTCAACCCGAATGTGGTCAAAGTCGTTTTGGACGCCCGCCAGTTGGCGATGGTGTTCAGTCGGGCGCCGATCCCATGGTGGCGTGATGGCAATGCCCAAGGAATTACCGCCCTGCCCGATCCGCTGCCTTTGCGCCATGTTGGCATTTACGCTTACCGCGCTGGTTTTTTGAAACTGTTCCCCACCCTGGCCATGGCGCCCATTGAAATCGTCGAAGCCTTGGAACAAATGCGCGCCATGTGGCATGGCCACAAAATTGCGGTGCATGTCACGCCCCAAGCCCCGGGTCCCGGCGTGGACACGCCTGAAGATTTGCAACGCGTGCGCGCTCTGTGGGCCTCATTGCACGCTAACTGACCCACAGCCAGGGCCATCCTGTCCGTAAGTTCATTGAGGGAATCGGGTGATAATCTTGTGAAATAAATGTGACTGTGGCCTAATTTCACAGCTTTTGACATATAACAAAATACAAGGACCCTCATGAGACTGATCCTGTTGGGCGCACCCGGCGCCGGTAAAGGCACACAAGCCACTTTCATTTGCCAAAAATACGGCATTCCGCAAATTTCCACAGGCGATATGTTGCGCGCTGCTGTCAAAGCCGGGACGCCCCTGGGTCTGGAAGCCAAAGCCGTGATGGAGTCGGGCGGCCTGGTGAGTGACGATCTGATCATCAACTTGGTCAAAGAACGCATCTCGCAAGCGGATTGCACCAATGGTTTCTTGTTCGACGGTTTTCCGCGCACCATTCCCCAAGCCGATGCCATGAAAGCCGCTGGCGTGAAGCTGGACTATGTGCTGGAAATCGATGTGCCTTTTGACGCCATCATCGAACGCATGAGCGGGCGTCGCTCGCACCCCGCTTCGGGTCGCACCTACCACGTGACTTTCAACCCACCGAAAGTGGCCGGCATGGACGACGTGACCGGTGAGCCTTTGGTGCAACGCGCCGATGACCAAGAAGAAACTGTGAAAAAACGCTTGGACGTGTACAGCGCCCAAACCCGCCCGCTGGTGGACTATTACTCCCAATGGGCGAAAAACGAACCCGCCGCAGCACCCAAGTACCGCGCCATCAGTGGCACGGGCAGCGTGGAAGACATCACCGGCCGCGCCATGAGCGCCTTGGCCAGCTGATTCTCTCTTTAGCGCGGGTAAAAAACCTCGGCTCGTAAAACCCCGCTCGGCGGGGTTTTTTCATGTTCGGGCTGCCGCTATTTACGCCCAGCTCAAGGTGCTGGTGGCAACCCCATTAAGGAAAGTTGCAAAGCCACGCGCGCTTTCACGGGGCTGAGCCCCTTGGCCACAGGAATGTCAGCAACTGGCGGCGCAATCACTTGGCCCAGCATGCAGCGGCTGGTCCGCAGCACCTGCACGCCACTGGCCATGGCTTGGCGTAACGCCGCTTCAAGGGACTGTGACAACGTGCCGTTGCCCGTGCCTGCAGCCACAATGCCCCGCACTCCCGATTGGACCAAGGCATTGACCACTGCCCCCGTGGCACCGGCATGGTTCAGCACAATTTCAACTGGCGGCCACGCCCCGGGGTCTGGCAAGGCATTCACATCCCACAACGGCTTGGCGGCCGGTAGGTCCGCTCCGGCCCAGCGCACCTGCGCGGCTTCGACCCAGGCCAAAGGGCCGGCTTCACCAGAGCTGAATGCGTCCAAACGGTAAGGATGAATTTTTTGTACGTGCGTGGGCGCATGCACCACACCCGCGCACACCACCATCACGCCTCGGGCCTGGGGGGTCATGACCAAAGTCAAGGCATCCAGCAGATTCTGCGGTCCATCGGGGCTCAAAGCCGTGGCCGGGCGCATGGCACAGGTCAACACCACCGGCTTGTCGGCGGGCAATACCGATTGCAGAAAAAAAGCGGTTTCTTCGATCGTGTCTGTGCCATGGGTGATCACCACACCCCGCACATCGGGCTGGGCCAGCGCCTGTGCCGTGCGGCGCGCCAAGCGCACCCAAACTGCGCTGTCCATGTCTTTGCTGTCCACCTGGGCCAGTTGCGCCAATTCCAAGGTGTGTCCTTGTAGGTGCTCTGACAATCCCGGAATCTCTGCCGCAAGAACGTCAATTCCCAGTTGCGCAGCGGTGTAGTGGATGTTGTCACCGCGCAACGCCGAACGGCCCGCAATGGTTCCACCGGTGCCTAAAACCACAATTTTTTGCGATGAATGTGAAACAAGCACTTGCACAACCCTAAAAACTGGTTAAAAATACAGTTACTGGATAGGAAAACAGTGTTTACCGACATCTGAATCCTTGCCAGCCCTTGAGGAGCCCACCATGATCCACCTTTCGACAGACCATCCCAAGCTGACAGCCCGGCAGCAACAAATTCTGGAACTGATCCAGAACAGCATAGCCGAAACCGGGGCGCCCCCCACACGTGCCGAGATCGCTCGCACGCTGGGCTTCAAGTCGGCCAACGCCGCTGAAGAGCATTTGCAAGCCTTGGCCCGCAAAGGCGTGATCGACTTGGTCAGCGGCACCTCGCGCGGTATCCGTTTAAAAGGTGGATCGCGCATGCGCAACGATGCAGAATCCGGCAGTGGTCTGCTGGCCAGTCTCACCCAATGGGCTTTGCCCTTGGTTGGCCGTGTGGCTGCAGGCTCACCCATCCTGGCCCAAGAACACGTGGACACCACTTACCATGTTGAAAACAACCTGTTCCAAGAGCGGCCCGACTACCTTTTGCGGGTGCGCGGCATGTCAATGCGCGACGCGGGCATCATGGATGGCGACTTGCTGGCCGTCAAAGCCACCAAAGACGTGCGCAACGGCCAAATCGTGGTGGCCCGCTTGGGTGACGAAGTCACCGTCAAACGCCTGCGCCGAAGCGCCGGCATGATCGAGTTGCTGCCCGAAAACCCAGACTACAACATCATCGTGGTCCAACCCGAAGAATCCTTCGACATCGAAGGACTGGCCGTTGGCTTAATCCGCAACACCTTGCTGATGTAAGTCAGTTCCCTTTTTTCATCACGTGCTGCTTCGGGTGGCGGGCGCTGACAAGGTTCTGCTTTGTCGGCCCTGGAGAAGTGCGTTCTTTTTAAATCCTGCCTATGTTCAACCTCCTTGTTCTTTGAAAGGTTTCACATGGGAATCGCTCTCTTCTCCTCTTTGGCTTCTTTGTTTAACTTGATGGGCCGCTGTCTCAACCCGCCGCGCGCGACGCTGCAACCCACAGCTTTTCGGCGTCCTGGCTCTGTACTGAGAGCGCAAAGCCGCATCACCCCGCAGCAATGGGCCATCAATACCGTGAAAGGCAAATCAGCGGGCTTGCGCTTGAGCACGCCACAGATCGCTGCGACCCCTTTGCGGGTGGTTCGCCTCAGCGAGGCGGGTGCAACGCCTGAGTGCGCGGGCCGCATGCGAATTTCAGGCCGCATGGCCGACGTGTGCGCCGAACTGGATCGCTTGGTGGCCAAAGAGGCACAAAACTTGGCCCATTGACACCGCCAGCCCAAGGCGGGGCCTGTCGTCAAGGCACAATGGAGGCTATGAACATTGTGATCCTTGATGACTACCAAGACGTGGTGCGAAAACTCGACTGCGCATCCAAACTCGACGCTTTTCCTGCCAAGGTCTATACCAACACGGTCAAAGGCATAGGGCAATTGTCGGTTCGCCTGAAAGATGCGGATGTGCTTGTGTTGATCCGTGAGCGCACGCCACTGAACCGACAACTGCTGGAAAAGTTGCCTCGCCTCAAACTGATTTCGCAAACCGGCCACGCCGGTAGCCACATCGATTTGGCCGCTTGCACAGAACGCGGCATCGCGGTGGCTCAGGGGACAGGTTCCCCTTACGCGCCAGCCGAGTTGACTTGGGCCTTGGTCATGGCCGCCGTCAAGCGCTTACCGCATTACATTGGCAACCTCAAACACGGCGCTTGGCAGCAATCGGGCCTCAAATCCGCGTCGATGCCGGTTAACTTCAGTCTGGGAACCGTGTTGCGTGGCAAAACCATGGGCATTTGGGGCTACGGCAAGATCGGCCAGTTGGTCGCAGGCTATGCCAAAGCTTTCGGCATGCAAGTGCTGGTTTGGGGCAGCGCCGAGTCACGTGCCCGCGCCGCGCAAGATGGCTTTATTCCCGCAGCCACTCGGCAGGCTTTTTTTGAAGAATGCGACGTCCTGTCACTGCACTTGCGTTTGAACGATGCCACCCGCGGCATCGTCAAATTGGAAGACTTGTCGCGGATGAAGCAGACTTCATTGATCGTCAACACCTCGCGCGCAGAATTGATCGAGCAAGACGCTTTGATCAGTGCCCTCAACCGGGGGCGTCCCGGCTTGGCCGCGGTGGATGTGTTCGAGGTCGAGCCCATTCTGCAAGGCCACGCTTTATTGCGTTTGGAAAACTGCATCTGCACGCCCCACATCGGCTACGTGGAAAAAGACAATTACGAGCTGTATTTCGGCGCCGCCTTTGACAATGTGGTCAACTTCATCAAAGGCACGCCCACCAACATCGTCAATCCTGGCGCATTGCAAGTTCGTCGCTGAAACCCGGCCCCCGCATGGAGCCGATGGGCCGCCCAATGAAAACTTCCTTGCCTCGGGTGTTGTGGCCGTTGATGTTTGGCAACATCGTGATCGGCACCGGCGTCATGATGGCCACGGGCATTCTGAACGAGGTCAGCACGTCGTTGCATGTTTCCATTGCCACGGCCGGCCAATTGATTTCCACCTCCGCCTTGTGCACCTGCATTGGCGCGCCCTTGCTGGCCGCCTGGGTGGCCGGATGGGATCGGCAAAAACTCCTCACCGCCAGCCTGCTGTGGTACTGCGTGCTGCACGCCCTGGCCGCGGCATCCGATGAATTTTCTGCACTGCTCGGCTGGCGTGCCTTGGCCATGGCGGGCGCGGCGGTGTTCACACCCCAAGCGGCTTCCTGCGTGGGTTTGTTGGTGCCTGCCGAGCAGCGGGGTCGAGCCATTACTTTTATTTTTTTGGGCTGGTCCGTGGCCTCGGTGCTGGGCACACCTTTGGGTGCTTGGCTGAGCGGCACCTGGGGCTGGCGCTATGCCTTCGGTTTGATCAGTGTGCTGTCGCTGTTCATTGCCGCCTGGTTGTGGCGCACCCTGCCCAAGGGCATTGTCCCGCCCGCTTTGTCCCGCGCGGCTTGGTCCACCACGCTGGGCTCGCGCACCATGATGCTGACCGTCAGCGTCACCATGGTGTCGGCGGCGGGTCAATTTGTGCTGTTCAGCTATTTGGCACCCTACCTGAAAACCCTGTTTGGTATCTCCACCACGGCTTTGAGTGGCTTGTTGCTGATATTTGGACTGGCCGGTTTTGTCGGCAACGCCGTCATAGCCCGGCACATTGACCGCATCGGGCCCGCGCGCAGCGTGATGCTTTCGTTGGCCTGTATGGTGTGCGGCTTGAGCATCTGGTCATTGGCCAGCTCGACTACCGGCTTGGTGTTGGCTTTTTTACCTTGGGGTCTGGGGCTTTTTTCGACCAACTCGGCGCAGCAAGCCCGTTTGGTGCAACTGGCCCCTCACCTGGCTTCGGCCTCTGTGGCCTTGAACTCTTCTGCGATTTACGCCGGACAGGCCATGGGCGCTGGCTTGGGCGCTTGGTTGCTGTTGCACCAAGGCCTGACGGTGTTGCCCGGTTACGCAGTGCTCGGCATGGTCTTGGCCATGGTGGTCAGCTGGCAAGCCAGCCGATATGCCAAGTCACACCCCTTACCGGCGGGTGTGCAAGGATAATGTTGGGCGTTTTTGTTTATTTCTTCCTGGACAAACCATGAAAATTGCATTTCAACATGTGGCCATCATCGGCGCTGGCGCCATGGGCCGCGGCATCGCCCAAATTGCGGCACAAGCAGGCAGCCAGGTCTGGCTGTATGACACGCAAGCCGATGCAGTCCAAAAAGCCCGGACATCCGTGTTTGAGCAATGGGACAAGCTGCAAGAAAAAGGTCGCCTCACAGCCGACGTTGTGAGCGGCCACAAAAGCCGTTTGTTTGCGGCCAGCAGCTTGCAAGATCTGGCCGGATGCGATTTGGTGATCGAAGCCATTGTGGAGCGCCTGGGCATCAAACAAAAGCTGTTTGCCGAACTCGAAGGCGTGGTCAGCCCAGAATGTGTGTTGGTCACCAACACCTCGTCGCTCTCAGTGACAGCCATCGCCGCGGGCTTGAAACGGCCGGCGCAATTTGCGGGTTACCACTTCTTCAACCCGGTGCCGCTGATGAAAGTGGTTGAAGTGATTGCCGGCCTGAAAACCCCAGACTCGGTCTGCGCCCGACTCACCGACTATGCCAAAGCCATGGGGCACACCCCGGTGCAGGCCCAAGACACGCCCGGCTTCATCGTCAACCACGCGGGCCGAGGCTACGGCACCGAGGCGCTGCGGATTGTGAACGAGGGCGTGGCCGATTTCGCCACCATCGACCGCATCTTGCGTGACCAAGTGGGCTTCAAACTGGGGCCGTTTGAATTGTTCGATCTGACCGCCTTGGACGTTTCGCACCCGGTCATGGAATCCATCTACAACCAGTATTACCAAGAGCCGCGTTACCGCCCCAGTGTGATCACCGCGCAGCGCATGGTGGGCGGCGTGGTGGGCAAAAAAGTGGGTGAAGGCTTTTACAAATATGTGGACGGTAAGGCCCAGCTGCCGCCCGAGCCGCCTGTGCCGCAAGTCAGCGAGATGCCACCGGTGTGGGTGTCCTCACGCGCCACCCGCCGCATAGAGTTGTTGCAATTGCTGAAAGATCTGGGGGCGCAAATTGAGACGGGTGCCTCCCCCTCGCCCACCGCGCTGACCCTGGTCGCCCCACTGGGTTTTGATGTGACCACGGTGGCCGTGGTCGAGCGCCTGGACCCGGCCCGCACCGTGGGCATTGACATGCTGTTTCCTGACCCGGCCACCAAGCGCCGGGTACTGGCCACCAACCCGGCCACCCGCAGCGACATGCGCGACGCCGCACATGCCCTGTTCGCACGCGATGGCAAAGCAGTGAGCGTGATCCGCGACAGCGGTGGCTTTGTCACACAGCGCGTGGTGGGCAACATCGTCAACATCGCCGCCGACATCTGCCAGCAAGGCGTCTGCAGCCCGCAAGACTTAGAGACCGCCGTCACCTTGGGACTGGGCTATCCGGCAGGCCCACTGGCGCTGGGCAACCAACTCGGCCCAACCAATGTGTTGGAAGTACTTTTCAATATGCAAACCGTCTACGGCGATACCCGCTACCGTCCCAGCCCCTGGCTGCGCCGTCGCGGTGCCATTGGTTTGTCACTGATGCACGAAGAGGCCTGAGCCATGACCGCGCAACTGATCGGCACCAGCGAAGGCGCGAGCCTGATTCTGACGGTGAGCAATCCCGAATTTCGCAACGCGCTGGGCCCTGAAATTTATGCCGCCGGCGTGGAAGCGCTGAACGCCGCCGAGTCCAACCCCGAAGTGCGCAGCGTCATCATCACCGGCGCCAGCGGCTTGTTCAGCGCGGGCGGCAACTTGCAAAGATTGCAGGCCAATCGGCAACTGCCACCCGAACATCAAGCGCAAAGCATCGAAGGTCTGCACAACTGGATCGAAGCCATTCGCGCCTTTCCCAAACCGGTGATTGCAGCGGTTGAAGGTGCAGCCGCGGGTGCCGGTTTTTCTTTGGCGCTGGCCTGCGACCTGATTGTGGCCGCGCGCGACAGCCTGTTCGTCATGGCCTACAGCAACATCGGCTTGTCGCCTGACGGCGGCGGCACCTGGAGCCTGTCTCGGGCACTGCCGCGCCAACTGGCGAGTGAGTTGCTGCTGTGCGGTGAACGCATCAGCGCCGAACGCTTGCACAGCCTGGGTGTGGTCAACCGCGTGAGCGAGCCGGGACAAGCCATGACGGTGGCCCTGGCGCTGGCTGATAACATCAATGCCCGTGCGCCGAATGCTTTGACCAGCATCAAGGAGTTACTGGGCGAGGCCGACGACCACAACCTGAACCAACAACTGGCCTTGGAGCGCGATCATTTTGTGAAGAACCTGCATCACCGCAACGCTGGCATTGGCATCTCTGCTTTCCTCAACAAACAAAAACCGCAATACGAATAATTGACCTGGTCCCCCAGGCGACAAATTCCCCTTCGACAGTCACTGAAAAGACAGACCATGGACGAACCGATTCTGACAATGGAAGAAAGAGAAGCGATCAATCAAGGTCGCTGGTTTTCTACCCTTTCACCCTCACTGCGACACGACATTCTTCGATGTGCTTACGTCAAACGTTACAAAGACGGCGAACTGATTTGTGCCCGGGGCGAACCGCCCGAGCAATGGATCGCCTGCGCCAAAGGCGCGGTGCGTGTGAGCTCCACGTCGGTGTCGGGCAAGCTGATCACATTGACCTATGTGGAGCCGGGCATTTGGTTTGGCGACGTGTCGATTTTCGACGGGGATCGGCGCACGCACGATGCCTACGCCCACGGCGAGACCACCACCTTGAATGTAGCGAAAGCCGACTTCAAGAAAATTCTGGCACAGCATGTGGAGTTTTACGAAGCCATGCTGCGCTTGCATGCACGGCGCATTCGCCAGTTGTACGGCTTGGTCGAGGACTTGAACACCTTGCCTTTGCGGGCGCGACTGGCCAAACAGCTCAACCACTTGCTGCGCAGCTACGGCGTGCCAAGCCTCTCGGACGCCAAAGCGATTCGCATCAGCTTGCAATTGGCGCAAGAAGAGTTGGCCCAATTGCTGGGGGCCTCACGCCAACGCGTGAACCAAGAACTCAAGCAGATGGAGCGCGAACAGGTCATCAAAATCGAACCGGGCGGCCTGCTGGTGTTGGACCGCAACGAACTTTTGAGAATTGTGGACGCCGACCACTAGCCCTTTTTATTTTTATTCACGGCGGTACCCCATGAGCCAGTTTGATCATTTCGTGGGCACCCGCCCTGTCACTGGGCAGCACGCTTTTGATGTGGCTGCACTGCAAGCCTGGTTGACCCAGCACTTGCCCGGATTTGCCGGCCCCTTGAGCGTGGAATTGTTCAAAGGCGGTCAGTCCAATCCGACTTACAAACTCATCACGCCCAGCCAGCAATATGTCATGCGAGCCAAGCCGGGCCCCGTGGCCAAGCTGCTGCCCTCGGCCCACGCCATCGAGCGCGAGTTCACGGTCATGAAAGGCCTGGCGGGCACGGACGTGCCTGTGCCGCAAATGCACGTGTTGTGCGAAGACGAATCCGTGATTGGCCGCGCCTTTTACGTCATGGAGTGCATGCAAGGCCGTGTGCTGTGGGACCAGTCACTGCCCGGCATGACCACCACCCAGCGCGGTGAAATCTATGACGAGATGAACCGGGTGATTGCGGCGCTGCATTCGGTCAACGTCGAAAAACAAGGCTTGGGTGCTTACGGCAAACCGGGCAACTACATCGAGCGACAAATCAGCCGCTGGAGCAAGCAGTACGTCGCCTCCATCACGCAGCAGATCCCTGAGATGGACCAGCTCATGGCCTGGTTGCCCGAGCACATTCCGGCCAGCGCCAAAGACACCGGTCTGGTCAGCGTGGTGCACGGCGACTACCGCTTGGACAACCTGATGTTCCATGCCACCGAGCCGCGCGTGATTGCGGTGCTCGACTGGGAACTGTCCACACTGGGCCACCCCTTGGCCGACTTCAGCTACCACTGCATGGCCTGGCATATTTCACCAGGTTCATTCCGCGGCATTGGTGGGCTGGACCATGCCGGACTGGGTATTCCATCAGAAGCAGAATACATTCGCCGCTACTGCGAACGCACAGGATTCACCACGCCCGAGGCCTTGGCCAAGGACTGGAATTTTTACCTCGCCTACAACATGTTCCGCATCGCCGCCATTTTGCAAGGCATTGCCAAGCGCGTGGAAGACGGCACCGCTTCCAGCGACCAAGCCCGCACCTCCGGCGCCGGTGCCAAACCCATGGCCGAACTGGCCTGGCAATTTGCCAGCCGAGCCTGACCCCTTTTTTTACCCCCCAGTTACTCAACAGGAGACACTCCATGGACTTCGAATACACCCCCAAAATTAAAGACATGCAGGCCCGTCTGCTGTCTTTTATGGACGAGCACATCTACCCCAATGAAGCGCGTTTCTTTGCTGAAATTGCAGAAAACCGTGCCAAAGGCAATGCCTGGGTGCCCACCCAAATTGTGGAAGAACTCAAGCCCAAGGCCCTGGCCGCGGGCCTGTGGAATTTGTTCTTGCCCAAATCCAGCCGTGCACCGCAAGGACTGTCCAATTTGGAATACGCACCGATGTGCGAGATCATGGGCCGTGTGCCCTTTGCGGCCGAGGTGTTCAACTGCTCGGCACCCGACACCGGCAACATGGAGACGCTGGAGCGCTATGCCAGCGAAGCCATCAAAGACGAATGGCTGGAGCCCCTGTTGAAAGGCGAAATCCGCTCTGCTTTCTTGATGACCGAGCCCGAAGTTGCCTCCTCGGATGCCACCAATATCCAATGCGAAATTCGCCGTGATGGCGATGAGTACGTGATCAATGGTCGCAAATGGTGGTCGTCCGGTGCGGGTGACCCACGTTGCGCTGTGTACATCGTGATGGGCAAAACCAATCCCGAAGCCGGTCGCCACGAACAACAATCCATGATTGTGGTGCCCGCCAACGCCAAAGGCATCACCGTGCTGCGCGCACTGAGCGTGTTTGGCTACGACGATGCACCGCACGGCCACATGGAAGTCTTGCTGGAGAACGTGCGCGTGCCAGTGGGCAACTTGCTGCTCGGCGAAGGCCGTGGTTTTGAAATCGCCCAAGGCCGCTTAGGACCTGGCCGTATTCACCACTGCATGCGCAGCATCGGCATTGCCGAACGCGCGCTCGAGTTGATGTGCAAACGCCTGAACACCCGTGTGGCCTTTGGCCGCGAAGTGTCCAAACAAACCGTGTGGCAAGAGCGGGTCGCCGAGGCCCGTTGCATGATCGAGCAAGCCCGCTTGCTGACGCTCAAAGCCGCGCACATGATGGACACCGTAGGCAACAAAGTGGCCAAGGCGGAAATCGCCATGATCAAAATTGTGGCGCCCAATATGGCCTGCCAAATCATCGACTGGGCGATTCAGGCGCACGGCGGCGGTGGTGTGTCGCAAGACTTCCCACTGGCTTATGCTTACGCGCACCAACGCACCTTGCGTCTGGCCGACGGACCTGACGAAGTGCACCGCAACTCGCTGGCCAAGTTGGAACTGGCCAAGCACTTGCTGATGCCCGGCGAAGTCCATATGCCTGTGACACGCGGCAGCTGATCGCTGAGCAAAAAAATGGGGCCCAGCCCCGTGAACCCGCGATTCAGGCGTTACAATACTTTGATGTCGGAGCGTAGCGCAGCCTGGTAGCGCATCTGCTTTGGGAGCAGAGGGTCGCGAGTTCGAATCCCGCCGCTCCGACCACCCCTTAAAAAAGCCCACTTGTTGGGCTTTTTTTCTTGGTTTTTTCAAGTAACCTCGCATCTGTCTGCCCGTAGCTCAACTGGATAGAGCAGTTGCCTTCTAAGCAACAGGTCGGGGGTTCGAGCCCCTCCGGGCAGGCCATTTCTCTCCCCCCTCTCCAGACCCCCTCTACCGCCACAGTTCCCTGCATGCAAGCCCTGCTCAACGCCATTGCCACCTTGCAGGTGCCCATCGATGCGCAACGCGTATTTCATGGTCGCGGCGGCATGTATCCGGGCTGTGAACACTGGGTGTTGGATGCCTACCCGCCGGTCTGGGTGCTGACCAGTTTTCAAGCCGTGTCCGATGACGAACTGGCCACCATTGGCCAAGCCCTGGCCGAGCGCTGGGCGCAACTGTGTCCGGGAGAGCCACTGAATTGGGTTTTCCAAAGCAGGCATTCTGGAGAACCTGAAACGCGTTTGATGGCGGGCAGTGTGCCTGACCCCCACACCGTGACCGAGCAGGGCAGTCGTTACCGGGTGCATGTGCTGCGTGGTCAAAATCACGGTTTGTTTTTGGACATGGCCGAAGGCCGCCGCTGGGTTCGCGATTGGGCTCAAGCGCACCCCGGGCTCAAAGTGCTGAACTTGTTTGCCTACACCTGCGCTTTTTCGGTGGTCGCCTTGCAAGGCGGTGCCAAACAGGTGGTGAATGTGGACATGAGCCACGGGGCCATGGCGATTGGCCAGCAAAACCATCAGCTCAACGAACTGAGCACCGGTGCCAGCTTTCTGGCACACGATATTTTCAAAACCTGGGGCAAGATCAGCCGCAGCGGACCTTATGACCTGATCGTGGTCGACCCGCCCAGCTACCAAAAAGGCAGCTTTGTCGCGACCAAGGATTACGCCCGACTGATACGCCGCTTGCCCGAATTATTGAAACCCAGCGGATACGCCCTGCTCTGCCTGAACGCACCTGAATTGGGGCTCGCTTTTTTGCGAGACCACATGCAAATGCAAGCCCCCGAATTGAATTTTGTTCAGCGTCTGCCCAACCCTGAGGTGTTCGCGGATGTTTCGCCTGAACGCGCGCTCAAGGTGTTGCTGTACCAAGCCACGCCCTTGCCCTGAACGCCTGCGGCTCTGCGACTCTGCGGCTCACAGCCGCGCAAGGCTACGAAATCAACTGACGCATGTCATGGATCGCATCCAGCGCGCGTCGGGTGTTGGCCATGGCGCGCAGCAAGTTGTCATCGCTGGCGCGAACGTGATGCAAGGCATTCACCAAGGCGTTTTGCGCGAGGGCAAAGGCCCGGGATTGGGCCCTCGCGCTGTGAGGTGAGTGAAGGTCATACACATTGGAGTGGGTAGCGGATGTCCACATTGCCTTGGCCATGATGAAACTCCTCATTTTTGAATTCAACGGAATCATCATATTAATTAAATACATATCAAACAAGTAGCAATATTGATAAATTGCTACCATTTGTATCCAAAACGTGTTCTCTGGTGACGGGGTCACCTACAGGTTGGCAGCCAACAGGTCGTGCAACTGGCGTCTGAACGCATGGGGCGCATGTGCAGACCGCCCTGCGTAAACGCCGTTGGTCAGGCAAGACACCACACATTCCCGCTCAGGGTCCACCCACAGCGTGGTACCGGTAAACCCGGTGTGACCGAAGGTGCGCGCGCTGAAAAGATCGCCCGCCGATGCGTTGTGCCAGGACTTGATGACAAAGCCCAGGCCCCGACGCTGGTCCTCGCTCGCGGCTTGCTCGCTGATGGCTTGCGCCGCCAGGTCGGGTGTCAGTCCCAAAACCTCGGGGGAAGCCAGCCAGGCTTGACCGAACCGGGCCACGTCCATCGCTGTTGCGAACAAACCCGCATGCCCCGCGACACCGCCGAGAGCGCAGGCATTTTCGTCATGCACCTCGCCCCAAACGCGACGTTGCCGCCAACGCTGATCCCATTCGGTGGGAGCGGTTTGGGCCAGCGTGGCGCGGCCACTGTGCACCGGGTTAAAACCGGTGTGCCGCAATCCCAAAGGCTGCAGCACCTGTGTCTGAATGATTTGCGCCAGTGACTGGCCCGTTAAGACTTGCACCGCCTCCCCGAGCAGCATGAAACCGATGTCGCTGTACACCACCCGCTTGCCCGGAGGGTTCATGAAGGGGTAGTGGTGGATCGCCGCCAAGGCTTGGGCCCACCGCGCCTGGGCCTGCAAAGGTTGATGCAATTCTGGGGCGAAGGGCACAGGGCCGGCCATGGCAAACACATCGCGCCATGCAGCCAGGCCCGAGGTGTGGGTCAGTAATTGCCGAAAAGTGACCTGCTTGGGATCGACTGTCTGTCCCGCGAGTGCTGGCTCCAGCGCTTGCCGCTGCAGCGTGTGGGGATCTTGTCCCCCCTCGATCGGCCGGGGGCCGCTGTGCTCGAACTCAGGCAACACCGCATACAGCGGATCGTCCAAGCCCACCTGCCCCTGGCTGACACAGCGCAAAAACACCGTGGCGGTGAACAACTTGGTGATCGAGGCGATGTCAAACAAGGTGTCGGTTGAAGCCACTTGCGATTCAGTCTCGCCCCAGGCCTGGTCCACCACCACCTGGCCGCGATGCAACACCGCCAAGGCGCAAGACGGAAAAGTCTGGCCTGCGTGTTGCGCCATCAACCCGTTCAAGTTCTGTAGCAGGGCTGGTGGACGGGATGGAGAAAAATCAGAGGAGGTCATGCGCTTGCGTCTTCACAGGGTGTCACCTTACCACCACACTCCGGCCTGAAACTCCGCGCTTATGGGTAATTTCCCTAGGTCGAATACTTCAAAATATGCAACATAATGCATGTTCATCAAGGAGTCCTGAACATGAACCCAACCCCTTCTTCACGCCGTGCGGTCCTCAAAGGCGCTGCCTTGGCGGGTGCCGCTTCCTCGGGACTGCTGCTGCCCGAGTGGTCGCTGGCCCAAACCGGCAAAATCCGCGTCGGCCTCATGCTGCCCTACTCTGGCGCTTTTGCCCCCCTGGGCGTGGCGATTGAAAACGGCGTGCGCATGGCCATCCAAGAACAAGGTGGCAAATTGGGTGGACGCGAGATCGAGTGGTTCAAGGTGGACGACGAGTCCGATCCGTCCAAAGGTATTGAAAACGCCAACAAATTGGTGCAGCGCGACAAGGTCGACGTGCTGATCGGCACTGTGCACTCGGGCGTGCAAATGGGTATCCAAAAAGTGGCGCGCGACTCTGGCGTGTTGACCTTGATCCCGAATGCCGGTGTGCATGCGGCCACGCGCGCCCTGTGTGCGCCCAATGTGTTCCGCACCAGTTTTTCCAACAGCCAGCCGACCTTGGCACTGGGTCAAGCCATGGTCAAACGCGGCCACAAAAAAGCGGTCTGGATCACCTGGAAATACGCCGCAGGCGATGAGGCCTTCGAAGGCTTCAAGGAGAGCTACACCCAAGCCGGTGGCACCATCGTCAAGGAGCTGGGCCTGCCCTTCCCGAACGTGGAGTTCCAAGCCCTGCTGACCGAAATCGCCGCACTCAAGCCCGACGCGGTGGCCTGCTTCTTTGCAGGTCCCTCGGGCGCGAAATTCATGAAAGATTTTGCCGCCGCCGGCCTGAAGGACAAGATCGCTTTGTACGGCTCGGGCTTTTTGACCGAAGGCGTGCTCGAAGCGGCAGGCCCCGCCGCTGACGGCGTGATGACCACCCTGCACTACAGCGATTCGCTGGACACGCCGCGCAACAAAGCCTTCCGCCTGGCCTATGCCAAAACCTTCCGTGCGCAACCCGACGTGTACGCCGTGCAAGGCTATGACACCGGCTTGTTGCTGGCCCAAGGCATGAAAGCGGTGAACGGCGATGTGAACGCCAAACCCGCTTTGTACAAGGCCATGGAGTCGGCCGTGATTGACAGCCCACGTGGCAAATGGACCATGAGCAAATCGCACAATCCGGTGCAAGACATCTATTTGCGCGTGGCCGAAAAAGGCGAGAACAAGGTCATCGGCGTGGCGGCCAAAGCCTTGGCCGATCCGGGCACCGGTTGCCGCATGGGCTGATTCGTCAGCGACGTGCTGTTCAAAATGGCGGAACCTTCCGCCATTTTTCTTGCCTCGGTGATGGGATTGAAGGTCTGCGATGGATGTGGTTAATTTTCTGATTCAGCTGCTCAACAGCGTGCAGTACGGCTTGCTGCTGTTCATGTTGGCGGCCGGTCTGACGCTGATCTTTGGCATCATGGGCGTGGTCAACTTGGCGCATGGCAGCTTTTACATGCTGGGTGCTTACCTGGCCTGGTCTCTGGCCAGCCTGACCGGCAGCTTCACCGCGGCCATTGTGCTGGGCACGGTTTTGTCGGTGTTGTTTGGTCTTTTGCTGGAATGGTTGCTGTTTCGGCATTTTTACCAACGCGATCATTTGGACCAGGTGCTACTGACCTTTGGCCTGATTTACATCTTTGAGGAAATGCGCTCCATCCTGTGGGGTGACGATGTGCATGGCGTGACCATTCCGGATGCACTCAGCGCCTCCATCCCCCTCACCGACACCTTGTCTTACCCGGTCTACCGCCTGTTCATGTCGGGCGTGTGCCTGGTGCTGGCGTTGGGCCTGTACCTGTTGATTTCCAAGACCCGTTTGGGCATGAAAATCCGCGCTGGCGCTTTCAACCATGAAATGACCGAGGCCCTGGGCATCAACATCAAGCTGATTCATGCCGTGGTGTTTGCGCTGGGCGTGGGCTTGGCCACCATCGCCGGCATGGTGGCCGCGCCGATCTCTAGCGTCTACCCCAATATGGGCTCGCAAGTGCTGATCATGTGCTTTGTGGTGGTGGTGATCGGCGGCATCGGCTCGGTGCGCGGCGCTCTGATTGCCGCTTTGCTGGTCGGCCTGGTCGACACCTTTGGCAAGGTGCTGCTGCCGCAAGTCTCGGGCATGCTGGTGTATGTGCTGATGGCGGCGGTGCTGCTGTGGAAACCCGAAGGCTTGTTCAAGCAATGAAACACGACACCCCATGAGCGCCACGTCTTCCAATCCCACGCTCCATCTCGAGACCCTGCCACGCAGCCTGAATGTGTTGCTGGCCGTGTGTCTCTTGGCGCTGTTGGCCTTTCCGTTCGTTGGCACGGATTTTTATGTACAAATGGTCTCGCGCATGATGATTTTGGCCATCTTCGCCATGAGCCTCGATTTGCTGCAAGGCGTCACCGGGCTCGTGTCGCTGGGCCACGCCGCCTACTTTGGTGTGGCCGGATACGCCTTGGCTTTTCTCACGCCGGCGGGCGAACCGGTCAGCCTGTTCACCTCGCTGCCGCTGGCGGTGGGGGCTTCCGCGCTGCTGGCCTGCGTGATCGGTTTTCTGGTGGTGCGCACGCAGGGCATTTACTTCATCATGGTGACGATGGCGTTCGCGCAGATGGTGTTTTATCTTTTCTTTGACAACAAAGCGCTGGGCGGCTCGGACGGAATCTACATCA
This sequence comes from Comamonadaceae bacterium, assembly GCA_947451385.1. Taxonomy (GTDB): domain Bacteria; phylum Pseudomonadota; class Gammaproteobacteria; order Burkholderiales; family Burkholderiaceae_C; genus Limnohabitans_A. The sequence continues at coordinate 25,636 of CANFYZ010000037.1, forward strand.
ACTTCAAACCCGATGCCCGCTGGGTTGATCTGGAAAACAAGCAGGTCTTTTATTACTTCACCCTCGCCTGCCTGATCGCCGTCTACGCCTTTTTGCGTCGCTTGCTGTGGAGCCCCTTTGGCCGCGCGCTGGCCGGTATCCGCGTCAACGAGCACCGCATGCGCGCTTTGGGTTTTGGCACCTTCTCACACAAACTGGCCGCCTTCACTTTGGCCGGTGCTTTGGCCGGTTTGGCCGGTTATTTGTGGGGCGCACAAACCGGTTATGTGAACCCGGAACTGATGGGTTTTCACATGAGCGCCCACGCCATCATGATGGTGATTCTGGGCGGCATGGGCAATTTTGCCGGGGCCATCATCGGTGCGTTTTCGTTTGAATACCTGTTGCACGTTTTCAAAGACCTGCCCGAAGTGGCCGGCTTCAATCTCGGCAAACATTGGCAGCTGTGGATGGGTGGCTTCATTGTGGCGCTGGTGGTGTTCGCACCGCGCGGCATTTTGGGCTTGCTGGTGCGGGCCATGCAGCGCAATGGAGTCAAAGCATGAGCGCGGCCCCCTTGCTCAGCGCCCGTGAGCTGACCAAACGCTTTGGCGGTCTGGCTGCGGTCAACCAAGTTTCGGTGGATTTGTGGCCCGGCCAGATTCACGCTGTGATCGGCCCCAACGGGGCAGGCAAATCGACCCTGACCAATTTGCTCTCGGGCGATTTGCCTGCCACCTCGGGCTCGGTGTTGCTGCGTGGGCAAGATATTTCGGGATGGTCGCCCGAGAAAATCTCCGGCAACGGTTTGGGCCGCAGCTACCAAAAAACCAATATTTTTCGCAGCTTCAGCATCTGGGACAACGTGCGTTTGGCGGCGCAGTCGCGCAGCCAGCCCAGCGCCTTCAATCCATGGCGTTGGCTCACTTCGGCCACAGCGCTGGCTGAGGTCAATGCCCGCGCCGAACGCGCCATGGCGTTGGCGGGCTTGCAAGACCGCAGACAGCAGCTGGCCGGCGCGGCCAGTCACGGTGAGCAACGCCAGCTGGAAATTGCCATGACCTTGGCCACCGAACCCTCGGTGTTGTTGCTGGACGAACCGCTGGCCGGCATGGGTGTGGCTGAAGCCGAAAGCATGGTGCAACTGCTGCTGCGCTTGAAGAAGGACCACGCCATCATGCTGGTGGAGCACGATATCGACGCGATTTTTACCTTGGCCGACCAACTGACGGTGATGGTCAACGGCCAGGTCATTGCCAGCGGCAACCCCCAGGCGGTGCGCGCTGACAGCAGTGTGCAAGCCGCTTACCTGGGCGAGGAACATTGACATGCGCGAATGCTTGATCCAGGCGCAAGGTCTGAACACTTACTACGGTGCCAGTCACATCTTGCGCGGCATTGACTTCCAAGTGCACCGCGGCGAAACCATTGGGCTGATGGGGCGCAACGGCATGGGCAAAAGCACCCTGCTCAAGTCGCTGATGGGCATCGTCCCGCCACGGTCCGGCGAGGTGCACATCAAAGGGCAGCGCATGGACGGCCGCCCCACGTTTGAAGTGGCGCAAAAAGGCATCGCTTACGTGCCAGAAGGACGCGGTATTTTTGGCAATCTGAGCGTGATGGAAAATCTGAAAATGGCCGCCCGTCCAGGCACCCAAGGCCAGCGCGACTGGAGTTATGAACGGGTGCTGGAAACCTTTCCGCGCCTGCAAGAGCGCTTGGGCCATGGTGGACAGCAATTGTCTGGCGGCGAGCAGCAAATGCTGACCATCGGCCGCGCCTTGATGACCAATCCCGATGTGCTGATTTTGGACGAAGCCACCGAGGGTCTGGCCCCGCTGATCGCGCGCGACATTTGGCGCATTTGCAGCGTCATCAAGGCCAGCGGCATCAGCGCCATCATCGTCGACAAAAACTGGAAACACGTGACGCAAATCACCGACCGGAATGTGATTTTGGTGAAGGGCGAAGTTGCTTTTGAAGGCAGCTCCGCGCAACTGCGTGACAACCCTGCGCTGCTGGAGCAACACCTCGGCGTGTGAGCGGCAAGCGCTCAAATCAATGGCTCAGCTTTGCGGATTTTGAATCCAATCCGTGATCCGCTTGACCGTTTCTTTTTCGTAATTGATAAAGCCATGCCAATGCTTGGCTTCACAAGGTTCTCCCTGAGGGTCTGACCCGCCCTCGATCATGATGAATTTTTTCACCGGCGCGGATTTCATTTCCGGGATGATGCGCTCGGCCTCTGACGGCACACAAACATGGCAAGCATCATTTTTGTGATGCAACATCAAAACCGGTATTTTCAAGCTGGCGACATTTTGCGTGCCCACCGCGCCGGTCATTTTGGAGGTCACGCTGGAGGTCAACACCAAACCCTGCACCTGCGTCTCTCCGAGCGCAATCGCCGCGGCCGTGCCTGAAACGGTCCCTCTGCTGGTGCCCACCAACCAAACGGGTTTGCCAAATTTTTCTTGGGCATAGGCAATCACATGGGCCAACTCTGCTACGTGGGCTTTGCTCACGCGGTAGCTGTACTCCAAGCGATTCAAATCGCTCGGGCGGTACGCCACCATGACGTTGAATTGGGCATTGAAAAATTCACTCCGCGAGCGCGATAAAAAGTTGCCACTTTGATGCTGCCCTTCCACCATCTTTCCTGTGCCGGCATCACCACCGGGTAACAAAATCAAGGTGGCTGTCGCCTGGGGGTGGGGCATCACGTACACCGGCAAGCGGGCATCGCCACGGCCAATGTCCAATTGCACCAGACCTTCTTGCGTCGCCACTTGCGCGTGCACGCTCAAGGCCATGCCACAGGCCCACAGACAGAAAAATTGCCGCAGCCCCGCGTTCAGCCACTTCGTCATACTTTCAATTCGCCTTATTTCTTTTCAGGCTTGAGACCTCGGGCCAGATACACCGTGCCCGCCTCGGGGGACTGTAAAAATTCAATCCAGGCCTTGGCAGGGCCCGCAACCTGTGTGCCTGCGCCAAGACCTGCGGCGTAGGTGGTGATGTTGTTGAAAGCGCCGGGTGGCGCGCCCATCATCTCCACACCCCGCACGGCCAAGACCTCGGGCTCTTGTTGCACCGCCAGGTCGGCCTCACCGTCCACCACCAATTGCGCAGCAAAACCGCTGGCAGGCGGGTGCTTGGCTTTGGCTTGAATCGCATCGGCAATGCCCATTTGCGCCAAGGTTTTGGCAAAAAACACCCCACTGGCACCGCCAAAAGCCGGATTTGAATAGGCGATGGCCTTGGCATTCAGCAAGGTCTGCTTGTAGGCCTCAGGGGTTGAAATATCGACCTTAGGCGCACCTTGTTTGGTGACCACAGCCATGCCAGAACTGGAAAAATTCCGCGTGGAGTCGGCTTGGGCCTTGCCCTCTTTGACCATGGCATCCAAACTTTGTTGTGTCAGCACCATCACATCGGCCGTTTCCCCGGCCTGGATGCGCTTGACCAGCACCGCAGCCGTGGCCCAGGTGAATTTGAGTTGATGACCGCTGGCTTTTTCAAACTGCGGGGCCAACGCCTCCAGAGCGGCTTGGACGCCCACGGTGCTGAACACTTTGACTTCTGCCGCATTGACCGCGCTGAATTGTGCCAAGAGACCCAGCGACAAGCCGTATGAAATGAATGAACGCATGAACAAGTCCTTCAAAGGGAGAGAAAAAACCGTGGCGCCATGATAGAGCCGGTTCTCCCTGGGAGCATCACAGTAAAACCCTGACTTCCCGCGCCGCCTCCCACAGGAGCGGCAACCATTTGCGCTGAACCGCAACGTCGCTCAACTGCTCGGCCGTGCCCACCACATTCAGCGCGGCCAGGGTTTGGCCTTGCATATTGCGCAGCGGCACCGCCAAGGCATGGATGCCCAATTCGTGAGCTTCTCGGGCCAGGCAATGGTCATCGCGCCGCACCTGGGCAATCAGTGCCTTGAAAGCGCTCAGACCGATTTCGGTTTGCGGGGTGATGCGCGTCAAATCACGACCTTTCAGCCACGCACTGAAATCATCCTTGGGCAAACTGGCCAGCAGCACGCGCCCCGTGGACGTGGCGTGCGCAGGCAAACGCGCGCCCAAATGCAGGCCATAAGCCAAAAGTCGCGCGGGCTCGGCCACACCCGCGCTGCGGGCCACGATCACGCCCTCCCCGCCGTCCAGCACCACCGCCGAAAAAGAGGCTTGGGTTTGCTGCGCCAAGCGGTTCAAGGTGGGTTGCAGCGTGCGCGGCAACCGCGAAGTCGCCATGTAACTGCCCGCAAAGCGCAGCACGCGGGCTGAGAGCCAATAATGGCTGCCGTCGGTTTCCAGGTAGCCCAACGCGGCCAGCGTCAGCAAATGCCGCCGCGCCGCGGCCCGGGTCAGGCCCGTGCGCTGCGCGGCCAAGGTCGCGTTCAAGCGTTGCCGGTCGGTATCAAAGGCTTCCAGCACCGACAGGCCTTTGGCCAGGCCTTCGATGTAGTCTGCTTTGGCAATGGTCATGGTCATGGCAAGGGTCATGAGTTTCAAAGTCCGATCAATTTGCGCGATCATCGCACAAGCCACTCACTCAACGCACAAAGACCAGTCACTCCTCCCGGTGTGCCGGGGGATCTTCACTAAGCTCACCGACATTCCACCACCCGCTTTTGGAGTCCGTCTATGTCCATTCCCCACACCACCCGCACCCAAGTGGCCATTGTTGGCGCAGGCCCTTCAGGCTTGCTGCTGGGGCAATTGCTTTACAAAGCAGGCATCGACGCGGTCATTGTCGAGCGCCAAAGCGGCGACTACGTGCTGTCGCGCATTCGCGCGGGGGTGCTGGAACAAGTCACGATGGACTTGCTGGACGAAGCCGGTGTCGGCCATCGCATGCACCAAGAAGGCTTGATTCACGGGGGCTTTGATCTGCTGTTCAAAGGCGCGCGGCACCGCATTGACATGAACCAGCTGACGGGCGGCAAAAACGTCATCGTCTACGGTCAGACCGAAGTCACCCGCGACCTGATGGACGCGCGCCAAGCTGCCGGCCTGCCCACCGTGTACGAAGCCGAGAACGTGCAGGTGCACGAGTTCGACAGCCACAAACCCCGCGTCACTTACGAGAAAAACGGGCAGCTGCACACCATTGAATGCGACTTCATTGCCGGCTGCGACGGTTTTCACGGCGTGTGCCGGGCCAGCGTACCCCCCGGTTCGATCAAAGAGTTCGAAAAAATCTACCCCTTTGGCTGGCTCGGCGTGTTGTCAGACACCCCACCAGTGCACCACGAACTGATTTACGCCAACAGCACCCGGGGCTTTGCGCTGTGCTCGCAACGCAGCGCCACACGCAGCCGGTATTACCTGCAAGTGCCTCTCACCGACAAGGTCGAGCAATGGTCGGACGACGCCTTTTGGGCCGAGTTGCGCAACCGCCTCGACCCCGAGGCACGCGCGCATTTGGTCACCGGGCCCAGCATTGAAAAAAGCATCGCGCCCTTGCGCAGCTTTGTCACCGAGCCGATGCGTTTTGGCCGCTTGTTCTTGGCCGGTGATGCGGCACACATCGTCCCACCCACAGGGGCCAAGGGCTTGAACCTGGCCGCCACCGATGTGAAATACCTTTCTAACGCCTTGATCGAGTACTACCAAGATCAGTCGGAAGCGGGTATCGACCATTACTCTGAAAAATGCCTGCGCCGCATCTGGCGGGCCGAGCGCTTCAGCTGGTGGTTCACCAGCCTGATGCACCACTTTCCAGAAAACGGAGAGATCGGTCAAAAGTTCCAGGATGCCGAATTGGACTATTTGATCCACAGCGAAGCTGGCTCCCAAACCATGGCCGAAAACTACGTCGGTCTGCCGCTGGATTTTGGCGATTAAGACGCCCTGCCACCGAGATGACACGGCCGCTACTGCCGCCGTCTTCATAATGTGAGCCTTGATTCACGAAGGTTTTACATGTCAAACAATTCCAAACCTCTGCGCGGCGTGCGCGTTGTCACTCTGGCCCTGAACCTGCCCGGTCCTGCCGCGGTCATGCGCCTGGTGAACATGGGGGCGCAATGCACCAAGATCAACCCACCGGCAGGCGACCCGATGCACCACTTCACGCCTGACGGCTATGCCTTGCTGCACAAAGGGATGAAACACAAAACCCTGGACCTGAAATCACCCGAGGGTCAGGCCGCGCTGCACCAACTGTTGCCGCAGACCGATGTGTTGCTGACCTCGTTTCGCCCCTCGGCCTTGACCAAACTCGGGCTCAGCTGGTCCGCTTTGCACAAGCGCTACCCCGGCCTGAGCTTGGTGGAAGTGGTGGGCGCACCCGGCCCGCTGGCAGAAATTCCGGGCCACGATTTGACCTACCAAGCCGAGGTCGGTTTGGTCAACGGCATGACCCTGCCGCCCAGTTTGTTTGCCGACATGGGCGGCGCACTGATGGCCAGCGAAGCCACGCTCAAAGCCGTGCTCCACCTGAAATCCAGTGGCAAAGGCAGCCGCTACGAAGTGGCCTTGTCAGACGCTGCCGCTTGGCTGGCACTGCCGCGCCAACTGCGCATGACCACGCCCGAGGGGGCTGTGGGGGGCGCACATGCGGGCTATCAGATTTACGCTTGCAAGAATGGCCGTGTGGCGGTGGCCGCATTGGAGCCGCATTTTGCGGCACGTTTGTGCGAAGTCGCAGGTTTGGCCACGACGCACGCGATCAACGACCTGTTCAAGAAGTCCACACGCGAAGCGATTGCCAGCTTTTTTGCCAGCCGCACACGCCAGCAAATTGACAAATTGGCCACCGCCAAAGACATCCCCATGATGAGTTTGGCGCGCTGAAACTGCGACCTGGGGCGGTGCTGCTGCCGCCCCCTTTCAGGCTCACTTGCCGGTAAATTGTGCGGCGCGTTTTTCGACAAAATGCGCCACGCCTTCGCGAAAATCTTCGCTGGCAAAGCTCTTCGTCATTTCTGCATTGGCCTGTCGGGTGTTCTCCGCCAGGCTTTGGAAAGGCGCGTCGTACTGCTGGCGTTTGATCACCGCCATGGAACGCGGCGAAACGTTTTCCACCAAATCGCGCACGTAGGCATAAGTGGCCTCGGCCAGCTGGACCGCGGGGAAAACCTTGTTCACCAGCCCCATGGCCAGGGCCTCGGCCGCCTGCAGTTTGCGGGCTGACAGCAGCAAGTCCATCGCGTTGGCGTGGCCCACAATCATGGGCAGCATCCAGCTCAGGCCGTGTTCGGCAATCAAGCCGCGCCGCGCAAACGCGGTGGTGAACACCGCCGTGTCTGCCGCAAAGCGGATGTCGCAATACAGCGCATGCACCATGCCAATGCCCGCCGTGGCGCCGTTCAGCATCCCAATCACGGGCTTGGGCACCGCAGGGTAATAACCGTAGCGGGTTTGGTAGTCGAGCCGGCGGTTCACGTCAAACGGCTGTGTCCAGGTGGTGGCGGTGATGTCACTCGGGTCCAAGCCTTTGAGCAAATCCATGTCGGCACCGGCACAAAAGCCGCGCCCCGCGCCGGTCAGCACAATGGCGCGCACGCCCTCGTCTGCCGCTGCCGCGTCCATGGCTTGGCGCACCTCGCGCTCCATGATGTCGGTCCAAGCGTTCAGCTTGTCAGGGCGGTTCAAGGTGATGGTGGCAATGCGGTGTTCTACGTTGTAGAGAATGTGTTGGTAGGTCATGGCTTTACTCTGTGTGAATGAAACGGTCAGACCGCGCCTTTGGCACGGCGCACAAAGGCCTGGGTAGCGGGTTGTTCCAACAACTGGCGGGCCCAGCGTTGCAGAACTTTTTCAATCCGGGGGGCGGCCACACCCAGTTGCACCATGGCCACGCCACCGTTGACGGACTCGCTGTAATCGCAAATCAAACCGTCCCGCAGTTCAAAGCGGCTGATGCCGTCGATCACCACTTGCTTGCCCGCAAAGTCAGGCACCTTGGAGGTAAAGCTTGACAGCGAACGCGCATACGCAATGCGGCCATTGCACACCGGCTCAAACATCTCCCAGCGGTAGTCCGGCCCGGCGTCGCGGTGGAACAAGTCCGTCATCATGTGGGCAATGTCTGCGCGCCCGGTGTGGTCGCCGTAGATGTAGTCGTGGTAAACCCCATCGGGCGTGAAGCATTCGGCAAAAGCCTGGCCGTCGCCGCGTTCTGCTGCCGCGCTGAAGCGGTTCAGCAAATTCTCAAATTCATCTTGCGTCATCGAAAAGTCTCCTTGGGCATCTTCAATCGGGTAAGGGGTCGGGTAAGCGCTGTAGGGTTCGCACATGAGAAGCCGTGATCAAGATGGCCTGAACCCCAAAACCAGCCACCACCAGCCACAGGCTCACCGAGACGGGAAAGCTCACACCCACCACCCCGCCCAAGGCCGCCCCCAGGGGACGCGCGCCTGAGCTGACCACGATATTGATGGAGGTGACCCGCCCGATCATCGACCGAGGCGTCACGGTTTGCCGCAACGTGGTGGACGTGATGGTCCAGATGATCGGCCCCACCCCAAAAAAGAAATACGACAACGCCGCCACCCAGCCCTCTGGCCAATACAGAGACAGCGCCATGGTGGTGGCCGCCAAAACAGAAAAGTAAGGCCCAATCAAAATCGCCTGGCCAAAGGGCAAGGCCGCCACCACACGCGGTGCGATCAAAGAGCCCAAAATCATGCCCACGCCATAACAGGCCAGAGTGACGCCCACGCCGCCAGCGTCCAGCCCCAGATCGCGAATCGCATAAGGCACATAAGCCGCCTGCAGCATGAACCAGGAAATGTTCCAAGCAAT
>CANFYZ010000038.1 GCA_947451385.1 Comamonadaceae bacterium
CCAGCGCCCTGCCCCCGTCAACCGGCTTGGCAACGGCTTCTATGCCTTTGTTTGCATGACCGTTGCCCCAGCCCCCGCCCCCAGCGGCCCGCGCTGGAAAACAGATTTTTTATTGCTCGCCATGATTTGGGGGGCTTCTTTCTTGTTCATGCGCACTGCGGCAGTGGAGTTTGGCGCGGTGCTCACGGCCTCGCTGCGGGTCAGCATTGCCGCCCTGTTTTTGTTGCCGTTGCTGTATTTCAAGGGGCAAAGCCAGGTGCTGTGGGCCAACTGGAAACGGGTGTTTTTTGTCGGCGTATTCAACTCCGCCCTGCCCTTTGCCTTGTATTCGTTTGCGGTACAGCACATCACCACCGGCTTGTCCTCCATCATGAACGCCACCGTGCCCCTGTTTGGCGCGCTGCTGGCCTGGGCGTGGCTGGGCGACAAACCGGGGCTGTCGCGCACCCTGGGCCTGTGCCTGGGGTTCTTGGGCGTGCTGCTGCTGGCCGGCGGCGAGGCCGACTTCAAGCCCAATGCCGCGGGCGTGGCACCGCTTTGGGCGGTGGGCGCGTGTTTGCTGGCCACCTTCAGCTATGCCTTGTCGGCCAACTTTGCCAAGCGTTTTATCGCCCATGTGCCACCGCTGGCCACCGCCACGGGCAGCCAGTGCGGGGCCAGCTTGGCGCTGGCTTTGCCGGCTGCTTTTTCTCTGCCTGACCAAGCGCCCAGCCCCACCGCCTGGGGCGCGCTGCTGGTGGTCGGCGTGCTGTGCACTGGCGTGGCTTACATCTTGTATTTCCGCTTGATTGAAAACGCCGGTCCCTCCAAGGCGCTGACCGTGACCTTTTTGATTCCGGTGTTCGCCATTGGCTACGGCGTGTTACTGTTGAACGAACACATCACCGCTTGGATGCTGATGTGTGGTGCCGTCATTTTGGTCGGCACCGGCCTGTCCAGCGGCTTGCTGCGTTGGCCACCCCAGAAAGCGATGCCATGACAGCCCTCAACGATTCAGTTTCAGTTTCAGCTTCCTATTCAATGCACGCTTCACTCCACACCTGGCTGCGCCGCTGCGCGGTGCTGAGCACGCTGTGTGTTTGCGCCCTGCTCGCGGCATGCAGCACCGCCCCCCCTGCCGGCTTGCAAGCTGTCAGCCCATTTGATGTGCAGCGCTACCAAGGCACCTGGTATGAAATCGCGCGCCTGGACCATTCATTTGAACGCCACATGATGGACGTCAGCGCACGCTACAACGTGCAAGCCGACGGCTCGGTGCAAGTCATCAACCGCGGTTTTGACACACAAAAAAACGAGTGGAAACAAGCCGTGGGCAAGGCCTTGTTCACCGGGGCCAGTGACCGTGGCTCGCTCAAGGTGTCGTTCTTTGGGCCGTTTTATGGCGGCTACCATGTGGTGGCGCTGGACCCGCAATACCGTTGGTCCATGGTGGTGGGCCCGGACCGCGATTACCTGTGGATATTGGCGCGCGACAAACAACTCGACCCGGCCCTGAAAGCCCAACTGCTGCGCCAAGCCCAAGATTTGGGTCTGCCTACCAACAGCTTGATCTGGGTCAGCCACACGCGCTGAAATCATCTGGCAGGAAAGCTGGGTGAGTTACCGCTTGGCGGGTTACAAGCTGACACCGAATTTTCACCGCGCATCCTCACCTGACGCTCCAGGGCTCTGAGAATCAAGGCTTTCACCCCGCCACAAGGAATTCTCATGCGCATTCAACCCCCTTTGGTCCTCTGGGCTTTGTGCTGGTCATTGAGTTGTACCTGGGTTCACGCGGAGCAGAGCCCGCCCATCGCGCATCTGAGCGCCTCGGCCACGGTGCAGGTGCCGCAAGACTGGCTGGTGATTCGCATGACGGTGCAAAAAGAAGGCACGGACGCGGCGCAGGTGCAACGCCAAATCAAAACCAGCTTGGCCTCCGCCTTGACCCAGGCACAAAGCGAGGCCCAAGCCTCGGCCCTGGAAGTCAGTACCGGGCAAATGAACGTCTCACCGCGCTACAACCGCGAAGGCCGAACCAATGGCTGGAACGGCATGGCCGAGTTGATTTTGCAAGGCCGGGATATCGAGCGCATCACCAGCGCGGCGGGCCGCATGACCGGCTTGGTGGTGAGCCAGGTGGAATGGCAAATCAGCCCTGAGTTGTTGACGCAAACCCAAACCACGGTGCAAGCACAAGCGGTCACGCAGTGGCGCGCCAAGGCGGCCGCCCTGACCCAACAACTGGGGCTGAGCCGTTACACCATCAAGGAATTGAGCTTGAACCCTGCCGGGCAAGGCCCCGTCCCCGGACCGCGCGCCCTGCCGGTGGCGATGATGGACACCGCCGCCGATGGGCGCAGTGCCCCCCTGCCCCTGCAAGCCGGGCAGTCGCAAGTGAGCGTGGTGGTCTCTGGGCAAATCTGGTTGCAGTAAATCCCCAGCGCCATTCCATGGCCTCCGTTTTCGCATCCGTTTCCCTGCAACGAAAAATACCTGCAGCCCGTTAAAGGCTGCAGGCATGGCAGGGTGAAACTTGCTTCTCTGGCAGTCGATTTATTTCATGGGGGTAAAGATGCCTGCCCCATCCACCACAAAATAGCTGGCGTTGTCTTTGATGGTTTTTTGAAATTCAGCGTTGGAAAACATGGCCTCCCAGCTTTTTTGATCTTTCCATCGCATCACATGGACATTCGTGGGCTTGATGGCAGGATTCTTGTTTTCAAGCACCGCGTCGTCCACGAGCCCCGGCATTTTGCGGACCGCATTAGCCATGTTTTGCATGGCTTTATAAACCTCGGCAGGGTTCTTGCCGGGTGCGGCATCAAAGGGCTGAACAATCGTGACCGTCGCCATGCCGGCTGCGCTGTTGAGGCCCTGTGCATGAAGAGCCCCCGTCAGCAAAAAGCCCATGGAGCAGACAGCCACCTGGGTCAAGGCATAGATTTTTTTCATATTTTTTCCAAATTGAATATGTAAAGCATCCTGTGCGGATGCTGGCCCACCACGGGTGCCGTTCTCATTGCCTCCGTGGCGTCATAAATTTTAGTTCTATTTAGCTTTTTTAATAATTTTGTAAATATTTAATAAGTAAAAAATTGATGAGAGAAAAAATCATGCGGGCTCAAAGGCGGTTCAGTTCGGCAACAAGCAAAGGTCTCGACCTGATGGAATAATCCAGGGTTTAACCTGCTGGAAACACCCCCATGCCACTTGCTATTCATGGCGTGCTTCGCCTAGCCCTGTCCCGATTGGCCTGCGCCGGCTTGTGGCTCGGGCTGATTTCTCACTTTTCAGCTTTTGCGCAAACAGCACCCGTCGCCCCCGCACCCGCGGGTGCGAACGGGGTGCCCATCAAACTGATCGTGCCTTTCACGCCTGGCACCGGCATTGACCTGATCGCCCGCACCCTTGGGCCCAAGTTGTCACAAAAACTCAACCGCCCGGTGGTGGTGGAAAACCGCGTGGGCGCATCAGGCAACATCGGCACCGAAGCCGTGGTGCGCGCCGCCCCCGATGGCAACACCTGGCTGGTGAGTGTGAACACCTTGGTGATGAACCGCAGCCTCTACCCCACGCTCAGCTTTGATCCGGTGAAAGACCTGGTGCCCGTCACGCTGACCAGTTGGGGGCAGTTGTTGTTGGTCACCCACCCGAAGTCGGGCTTCAGCACGGCGGGCGATTTGGTGCAAGCGGCCAAGGCGCAGCCCGGCCGCATCAACTACGCCTCGCCTGGCGTGGGCACGCCGCACCATTTGTCGATGGAGTTGTTCAAGAACACCGCCCAGGTGTTTGTCACACACATCCCTTACCGAGGCACCGGCCCGGCCGTGACCGATTTGCTCGGCGGTCAGGTCGATACCATGTTCTTGCCGATCCATGTGGCGCTGCCGCACATCCGCACAGGCCGTCTGGTGGCGCTGGGCATTGGCAGTGACAAACGCCACGCTTTGTTGCCCGATGTGCCGACATTGGCCGAGGCCAAAGCCGGTCAAGTCAACGTGGACATGTGGTACGGCGTGTTTGCACCCAAAGGCACGGCCGCAGAGACCGTGGCTCTGTTCAACCGTGAGATCAATCAGATCTTGAAAACTGAAGACACCCAAAAAGCCTTCCAAACCCAAGGCATGGACACGGCCGGCAGCACCCCCACCGAGTTTGGCCGCGTGGTCGAGCGTGACGCGAACCGCTGGGCTGCGTTGATCAAAACCCAACACATCAAGGCCGATTGAGCATGACGATTTCTATCATTGGTGGCGGCATTGCCGGTCTGAGTTTGGCCCTGGGCTTACACCAGCAAGGCATCGCCTGCGAGGTGTACGAAAGCGTGCCTGAGGTCAAAGAAATTGGCGTGGGCATCACCTTGCTGCCGCATGCCATGAAAGAGTTGGCCGCGCTGGGCGTGCAAGCCGAATTGGAAGCGGTCGGTATCGAAAATCTGGAAAGCGTTTTCTACACGCGCCACGGCCAGTATGTGTACCGCGAAGCGCGGGGGCGTCACGCCGGTTATGCGCTGCCCGAAATCGGCATTCACCGGGGCAAGTTGCACCGCATTTTGTTCCGAGCCGTGCTGCAACGCCTGGGCTCAGAGCGTGTGCACACCGGCCACCGCTGCACAGGTTTCAGCCAAGATGACCAAGGCATCACCCTGCAATTTGCCTTGAGCGATGGCAGCCAGCGCCACGTGCAGACCGACCATGCGGTGGCTTGCGACGGCGTGAACTCCGCCGTGCGCAAACAAATGCACCCCGATGACAAAGTCTGCTTTGCAGGCATCAACACCTGGCGCGGCGTGACGGTGCACAAACCCATCTTGACCGGTAAAAGCTATTTGCGCATCGGCACCGTAGAAGTGGGCAAGATGGTGATCTACCCCATCGTCGACAACGTGGACGGGCAAGGCAATCAGCTGATCAACTGGGTGGCCGAATTGCAGCGCCCCGATGCCGCCATGAACGACTGGAACAAAGCGGGCGATCCGGCCGTTTGCGCAGAAATTTTCAAAGACTGGAAGTTTCCATTCTTGGATGTTCCGCAACTGATTTTGCAGGCCGAGTCCGTCTTTGAATACCCCATGGTCGACAAAGACGCCCTGCCGTTTTGGACCCAGGGGCGCATCACCTTGATGGGCGATGCGGCCCACCCCATGTACCCACGCGGCTCCAACGGTTCGGCGCAGGCCTTGATCGATGCACGCACCCTGGTCGATTGCCTGAAGCAACAGCCAGACGCACAAGCCGCCTTTCAAGCCTACGAAGCCCTGCGCTTGGCCCCGACCGCCAAGGTGGTGCAAACCAACCGCACGGTGCCGCCGGACTTCATCATCATGAAGGCCGACGAGCTGAGCCACGGCCAGCCTTTCAACCACATTGACGACTTGATCAGCCAGGATGAGTTGCGCGCCATCTCAGACCACTACAAAACCGTGGCAGGCTTTGCACTGAAAACCTAAGCCGGGGGCTGCGCCGGCCTCAGTCCGGTCCGGCCAGCCACGGTGCCCAAGCGCGGGGCACCTCCACTGGCAAGCTCAGCAACCAGTAACTGAGCGACTTGCCGTGGCTGTCTAAGTTCAAGGCGCTGTTGACGCCGCCGTCGAGCACATCGTCGAGCACAAAGTTCATGGCATGCAGCAACGGCAACTCAAAGCGTTGCACCCGCGTGGGTTGGCGTGTGGCAAACAAAGCGGCGACGCGCTCTTCGGTCACCTGTACCAGCAGCACCGGCCAAAATTCTTCACGCCAAGCGATCACACTGATGTTGGAGCGGTTGCCCTTGTCACCGGTGCGGCCATGGGCCAAGCGGTCAAGCGGAACGGTCAGGGTGTCCATGGAAGACAAGGGCTCGGTGTGGGGCGCTTTCATGCTGTTGCTCCACGCGGCGACAGCATTTCAAAGCGACTCGGGATGCTGTCGCGCGGCAGCAGAAAGGACACCAGGCCCAGACGCGGACGCAGCGCGGTGCGCACACCGCCACCACCCGCCGGGCCGCAGGTGTAGAGCGCCGTCACCTCGCGCAGCAATTGCTCGGCCACGGCTTTGTCGGCGTGCACGGTGGCCATGCGCAAGCGCACATCGGTGCCGCCTTGATCGGGCAAGGCGGCCAGGGCGGCACCGGCATCGTCCGCCCACAAACTGCGCACGCCAATCAAGTCCACACGCAGCGCCAACTCCGGCAAGCGCTCACGCACCACGGACGCGGCCAAACGCGCACGGGCTTCGGCGCGGGCCCCGGCATACGAAATTTCAGCCTCCGCCAACCAACCGTTTTCGTGGCACAGATTGACCTTCAGTTGCGCGGGCCGCGGATGGCCTTGTACGCCCGACAATTGCACCCGGTCTGGGCCCAGCGTGACCACTTTCGCGCGGGTGATGTCGGCCACCACGTCAGGGGTGATGTAGGCGGCCGGGTTGTCGATTTCATACAGCAATTGTTCTTTGACGGTGTGCGCGTCGATGCGGCCGCCGGTCCCTCCCGGTTTGCTCAAAGTGCACACGCCGTCGGCCTCGATCTGTGCGATCGGGAAACCCACATGGGCCAGATCGGGCAGGTCTTTGAAGCCGGGGTCGGCGTAATACCCCCCGGTCACTTGGGCACCGCATTCCAGCAAATGACCGGCCATGGTGGCCCCGGCCAGGGCATGCCAATCATCGTCGGCCCAGCCAAAGTGCGCCCAGGCCGGGCCCAGCGTCAACGCCGGGTCGGCCACGCGGCCACACACCACGATCTGCGCGCCATGATTCAAGGCCTCGGCAATGCCCTGCGCGCCCAAGTAGGCGTTGGCGCTGACCAAGGGGCTGGGCAGGCTGTGGGCCAGGGCTTGCACGTCGGCATGTTCGCGCACATCGTCGCCCAGCACCACCGCGATGCGGGGCGGGGTCAGGTTCAGCTCTAGCGCCAATTCAAAAATCACCTGCGCTGCGGCCCGCGGGTTCGCCGCCCCAAAATTACTGACGATGCGAATGCCATACGTCAAACAAGTGGCCAGCACCGGGCGCAACAGATCGCGCAGCAAGGGCTCGTAACCGGCTTGCGGATCGGCGCGGCGCGCCAACTGGGCCAGGGCCAGGGTACGCTCGGCCAGGGTTTCAAAAATCAACACCGCTGCGCCGCCTTGGCTTTGCAAACCCTCCACCAAGTCTTGCACCACCGGACCCGCCGCGTCGGTGCGATCGCCCGAAAAGCCAGCGCCACAGCCGATGCGCAGCACCTGGGTGGGATGGTGAAAATCACGCATGGGCCACTTTCACCGGAATACCCACGCCTTGGGGCACAGCCGTGGCGCGGGCGCGCAATTGACCGCAGCCGCCGTCCACGTCTTGCCCGGCGGACTGGCGCAGCTTGGTCAGAATGCCTCGCTGTTGCAGGCTGCGCGCGATCTGCGCGGCGCGCTCCCAGCTCGGTCGCTGGAACGCCAAACCGTCCACCGCGTTGTAGGGAATCATGTTCATCAAAGCGTATTTGCCTTGCAGCAACTGGGCAATCCCATCGATCTCTTCTTCGGTGTCGTTGATGCCCTCCAGCAAGGTCCATTGGTATTGGATCGGGTAACCGGTGGCGCGGGCATAGGCCTCGCCCATTTCGACCAAATCGCGCGGGCTGATGTGCGGCGCTTTGGGCAGCAATTGGGCGCGCAAATCAGTCCGGGTGGTGTGCAGAGAAATGGCCAGCGCCGGTTTCACACGGCCTTGCGGCAACAGCGCAAAAGCCCGTTCATCACCCACAGTAGAAAACACCAAATTCTTGTGGCCGATATTGCCTTGGGTGCCCAGCAGATCCAAGGCTTGCATCACGTTGTCCAGGTTGTGCGAAGGCTCGCCCATGCCCATGAACACCACTTTTTTGACCGGTCGCAGCGTCCGCGCCAAAGCCACTTGGGCGACGATTTCGGCGTCACTGACTTGGCGAATCAAGCCCTCTTTGCCGGTCATGCAAAACACACATCCCACCGCACAGCCCACCTGGCTGGACACGCACAGGCCATCGCGCGGCAGCAACACACTTTCCACCGTTTGCTCGTCTTGCAGTTGAATCAGCAAGCGCGAAGACCCATCTTGGGCCAGATGCTGTGACCGCAAGGTGGCCAGGCCTGCCAGCTCGGCACCGATCTGCGGCAATACCTGGCGCAAGCTGGCGGGCATGAAGCTCTCCAGGGCGCGGCGGCCACTGTCTTGGGGCTTGGCCTGACTCCACAGGCGCAGCACCCGGGCCTCATGCAAGGGGTTGGCCCCAGCCGCCCGCAAACGCGCACGCAACGTGTCCAGTTTCAGGGCGGGGGCGGGCGCTGGCATGGCGGGCTCAATAATGCGGTGGCAATTCGTCGCGCAAATTGCGTTCAGCCGAGGGGCCGCCTTCTGGCATTTGGCGGCGCAACTGCGCCACTTCGGCCAACAAGGCGTCGATCTGGCGCTGCTGCTCGTACACCTGTTGGTTCAGTTGTTCAAGCAGGTCTTCGGCGTAGCTGGATTTGATTTCCAGGGCGATCAGGCGCTCGTCGGTGGGGGATTCTGGAGACATGCCTCTATTGGACATGATTTTTCACCCCTTATTCCCTCAAGCCACCATGATCTCCGTGGACGACGACGGGTTGGCAGGATCAATAGGATCTGGGCAGGCCAATCACGTGCTCGGCAATGTAGGCCAAAATCAAGTTGGTCGAGATCGGTGCGGTGCGTTGAACCCGCGCTTCGCGCCATTTACGCTCCACATCGTATTCACGGGCATAGGCAAAGCCGCCGTGGGTTTGGACACACGCCTCACCCGCCTCCCAGGCGGCCTCCGCACTGAGCAACTTGGACAAATTGGCTTCTTCGCCGCAAGGATGGTCGGCTTCAAATAATGCCGCCGCCTTTCGCAGCATCAGCTCAGCCGCTTGCGATGCGGCATAGGATTTGGCGATGGGAAACTGAATGCCCTGGTTTATGCCGATGGGGCGATCGAAAACGACTCTTTCATTGGCGTATTGCGTCGCGGTGCGGATGAACCATTTGGCATCGCCAATGGACTCGTGCGAAACCAAAATGCGTTCGGCATTCATGCCATCCAAGATATAGCGAAAGCCTTTGCCTTCTTCGCCAATCAAATTGGCGGCTGGCACGCGCAAGCCATCATAAAAAACTTCGGTGGTGTTGTGATTGATCATGGCTTTGATCGGACGAATGGTCATGCCATGCCCCACCGCCTCACGCATGTCCACCAGAAAAACAGACAAGCCATCGGTTTTCTTGGTGACCTGCTCTAAAGGGGTCGTGCGCACCAACAGCAACATCAAGTCTGAAAACAAAGCGCGCGAGGTCCAAATTTTTTGTCCGTGAATCACATAGTGATCGCCATCACGCACAGCCCGGGTTTTGAGTTTGGTCGTGTCTGTGCCGGTCGTGGGCTCGGTGACCCCAAAGGCTTGCAAGCGCAACTCGCCTTGGGCAATGGCGGGCAGGTACTTTTCTTTTTGCGCGGCGCTGCCATGGCGCAGCAAAGTGCCCATGGTGTACATCTGGGCATGCACCGCCGCGGCATTGGCGCCGCTGGCATGGATTTCTTCGAGCACCACACCTGCGGCACGCAGGGGCAACTGAGCCCCGCCATAGGCCTCTGGAATCAAGGCCGCCAAGTAGCCGGCCTGCGTCAGGGCCTGGACAAAAGCATGGGGGTAGCCTTCTTTTTCATCGAGCTCACGCCAATAGCTGCCTGGGAAGGCAGCACAAATTTTGCGGACACTGTCGCGAATTTCAGGGAAATCATCGCCCAAAGCGATGCTGACCTCGGCTGGGTTGTGATGCACTGGAAGTCCTTATTCTGGCTTGATACCGGCTTGTTGAATCAACTTGCCCCGTTGCTCTAATTCTTTGCGGACTTGCTCTGCAAACTCTTCTGAGGAGTTGGCCACCACCATCAATCCCATGCCATCCAATTTACCCGAGACCTCAGGGTCACGAAGGGCTTTGATCAATTCACCATGCAGACGCTTGGTGACTGGTGGCGGCAATTTGGCAGGCGCAAAAAATCCCAGCCAAGAGTTCATCTCGAATCCGGGCAGCGTTTCAGCGAATGTCGGCACCTGCGGCAGGCCGGGGTAGCGCGTCGACTGTGTAAAACCGATGGCTTTGAGTTTGCCGCTTTTGATATGCGGCAGCACGGTGATCAAACTGGAAAAGACCATCGGGATTTGTCCACCCAGCAAATCTGTCACGGCAGGGCCACCGCCACGGTAGGCGACATGCACAAAAGGCACGCCCGTGAACTGCTTGAGCAACTCACCGGCCAGGTGGTGCGGCGATCCGGTGCCCGAACTGCCATAAGACAATTGATCGGGATGCTGTTTACAGAACGCAATCAGTTCGGGCAAATTTTTAGCAGGGATGCCGGGGTGAACCACCAAGACAATCGGGTTGGCTACGGCTTGCGTCAGGGCTGTGAAATCCTTGACAGGATGGAAGGTCGGAGCGGCGGTCAAAAACAAATTGGCCGTATGGGTGGCGTCCGTGCCCACCATCAAGGTGTAACCATCTGGGGGGGATTTGGCGACAAAGTCAGAGCCGATGTTGCCACTGGCGCCGCCCTTGTTGTCCACGATCACCGCTTGTCCCATGCTGGCAGACAACTTTTGGGCCACGATCCTTCCTAAGTTATCGGTCGACGCGCCGGGCGGATACGGCACCACCATGCGCAAGGGTTTGGCTGGAAATTCAGTTTGCGCGCCCGCTGCACAGGCCAGCATCAGCATCAGCCCCGTCAGTGCGTTTTTGAGAAAATGACCATTCATCTAAAGTCTCCTGTGAATTCAGCGATGACTCGACGCATTGGTTGCACGAATGGTCTTGGAGTCCTGAACGCCTGCATGTGCGTCTGAAGCCTGAATGTACGGACAATATAATGGTCTCATGCAGGTTGTCAATCCACCTCAGTCGCAAAGGCACCCATGAACCAGACTCCTTCAGAACTGACGATGATCGGTCGCACCGCCATAGTGACCGGCTCGGGCCGCAATATCGGACGCGCGATTGCCCTCTCCTTGGCCCGCCAAGGCGCCCAGGTGGTGGTCAACGGGCACAGCGATCGCGCGGCCGTCGATGCCGTGGTCCAGGAAATCCAAGAGGCCGGGGGCCAGGCTCTGGGCATCATGGCCGATGTGTCGGATGACAAGCAAGTTCAGCAGTTGGTGCAGCGCGCGGTCGAGACCTACGGCAGCGCCGACATGATCATTTCCAATGTGGCCATTCGGCGCAAACAACACTTTTTGGACATCACGCCCCAAGATTGGCAAGACGTCTTGCAAACCAATTTAACCCCGGCTTTTTATTTAGCCCGACACGCCCTACCGCACATGCTGGAAAAGAAATGGGGGCGTTTGGTGTTCATTTCTGGCTTTGATGGTTTTTGGGGTCAAGTCCCTGAACGTGCCCACAACATTGCAGCCAAATCAGGGCTGCACGGCCTGGCCATGGCCCTGGCTCGGGAGTTCGGCGCCCAGGGCATCACGGCCAACACCGTGGCACCGGGTGCCATTGACACCGTGCGCGATTGGACGCAATACACCCACCAAGACCGGCAAAAAATTGAGTCCGAAATCCCACTGGGCCGCTATGGGAAACCTGACGAAGTGGCCGCCGCTTGCGATCTGCTCTGCTCTGAGCGTGGCGCCTTTATTTCAGGACAGGTGATTCACGTCAATGGGGGCCATTACATGTACTGATCCAGTGCGCCGGGGCTTGAACAGATCAGTCGGCCTTGGCACCCGACGCCTTGACTGCCGCGGCCCAGTTGGCCAATTCAAACTTGATGTGCTCCACCGCCTGCTCTGGCGTGGTTTCAAAAGTCTCAGCCCCCAAAGTCATCAGGCGTTCTTTGATGGCGGGCTTTTGCAAAGCGGTCACCAGTTCGGCATTCATTTTGGTGATGATGGGTTTGGGTGTTTGAATGGGCGCCAACAGGGCAGCCCAGGTTTGGGCTGCAAAGCCAGGAACCCCGGCTTCGGCCACGGTCGGCACCTCGGGCATGGACACCGAGCGTTTTTTGCTGCCCACGGCAATCACTTTGAGTTTGCCACTCTTGATGTGCGGAATGACCGGGGGTCCGGACTCGAACATCATGTTGATTTCGCCACCAATCAAGCCGGTCAAAGCCGCAGCAGCGCCTTTGTAAGGCACATGCGTGATTTGCATCCCCGTTTGGCTTTTGAGCATCTCCATGGTCAGGTGATTGGTGAGTCCACTGCCGCCCGAGCCATAGTTGGTTTTGCCAGGATTTTGCTTCACATAGGCAATCAACTCTTTCAGGTTGTTGGCGGGAAATTCTTTGTTCACCACCAGAAACTGCGGCACGATCACCGCTGTACCGATCGGCTGGAAATCACGCAAGGTGTCATACGTCAGTTTGGAATACAAAGCGGGGTTGATGGTCAGTGGGCCACTGGAGGCCATGAGCAAGGTATAGCCGTCAGCGGGCGCAGCCTTGGCCGCCTCCATGCCCACGATGGCAGCTGCACCGCCTTTGTTGTCCACATAAAAGCTTTGCCCCAAAGTTTCGGTGAAGTCTTGCGACAAAATCCGCGCAATCACATCGGTTGCCTGCCCCACAGGGAACGGCACAATCACTTTCACCGGCTTGGTGGGGTAAGCCGTTTGGGCTGGGGCCGTGAATGCGATCAAGCCCAACAACAAGGCTGCTGCGAATTTTTTCATGGTGTCTCCATAGGGTGAATTCATGATGAATCTGTACTTGTATTTGGACTCAGCGCAAAGCGGGTTGCGCGGTCAAGTTGGACAATTGCGAAAACAAGGCTGCGCCGTCGACGGGTGCCGCATGCACGCAGTCCATGAACTTGGTCTGCAAATCCACAGGGCGCAAAGGCATCATGGCATTGCCCCGTGCGAATCGGATGTCGCCTGAATCCAGGACCTGGCCGGATTTCAATTCAATTTGCACCTTGTCATGCAAGGCAAACACGGGCTCGATCGGGCACTGGGTGTCGACCGTGCTGATGCTGACGCGGGTCATGGCCTCTTTGACGGCAGGCTCTTGCACAAATCCGTCGCTCAGTTCGCTCAATCCCACTTTGCCACGCACCAAAGAGGCGGCGACAGCAAACTCCATGCTGAATTTGGCCTCCAAGCCGGTTTGGGGTTGGTGGTTACGCAACATCGACGCTTGCGCCACACCAATGTGGGTATGGACCTGGGCCACATCGTGTAAGCCCACAGCATGGCGGGCACACAAATCCAAAACACCATCGATGACGCGGTGCGTGGCGTAACACGTGGGGTATTTTTTGATCGACAAGCCCGACTCGAGAATGCGAAAACGCTTTCCCAAATCAGGCACTGCCGTGCTTCGGTCCACCGCGCCGTGGGGTGACAAGGCCGACAAGAAGCCGGCCGAATGCTCAAGCGCATCTGGCGAGGCTGTCAGCCCTTTTTGCACCCAGCGCACGGCTTCGATAGCGCAGGCTGCTGCGCGACCCGCATGCAAAGGTTTGGTCATGGTGCCGAAATTGGCCACCAAGCCACTGGCCATGCTGGCCGCCAAAGCCACCACATGCTGAATTTGCGGCGCATTCAAGCCATACAGATTAGCGACGGCCGCGCTCGCGCCCACCGTGCCCAGCACGGCCGTCGGATGCCAGCCTTTCAAATGGTAAGCATCTTGTTCGCGCACAAACAATTCTGCCCACACCTCATAACCAATCAAATAGGCGCGCAGAACCTGGTCACCAGTGGCCTTCACATGCTGCCCGGCAGCCCATACCGCTGGCACCAACACGGTACTGGGATGCCCGCCCAGAGCCACATCGTCAAAATCCAAGGCATGGCCTGCGGTGGCATTGATCAGGGCCGCATCACTGGCGCTGACGCGCGTGGCCCCCATCAACACAGAGGCCTCTTGAACAGAGGACTGTTTGTCCGCCACAAAAGATTGCGCCATCTGCACCACCGGTTCGTCTCGGCCGGCCAGCATGGTGCCTATGGTGTCAATGAAACCGGACTGCACAATCTCAACCACACGGTCAGGCAAGGGCGCAAAGTTCGGCTGGCTGGCAAATTGGGCCAGTGAGGCAGTCAATCCATTCATGTCGTTGACCTTTCTGGTTTCAGAATGAGCGAGGTAAACCCAACACGTGCTCAGCCACATAGGACAGCACCAAATTGGTGGAGATCGGCGCAATCTGCATCAAACGGGTTTCACGCCATTTGCGTTCAACATCGTATTCACGGGCATAGCCGAAGCCGCCATGGGTTTGCATGCAGGCTTCAGCGGCATGCCAAGCCGCCTCGGATGCCAACAGCTTGGCCATATTGACTTCGGGTGCACAGGCTTGACCGGCGGCGAACATGGCACTGGCTTTGCGTAACAGCAACTCAGCGGCCTCCGTCTCTGCATGGGCACGTGCAATGGGAAATGCAATCGCTTGGTTTTGTCCGATGGGACGGTCAAACACCACGCGCTCCTTGGCGTAATTCACCGCGGTTCTGACAAACCAACGGGCGTCACCTATCGATTCTGAGGAGACCAAAATACGCTCGGCATTCATGCCATCAAGAATGTATTTGAAGCCCTTGCCCTCCTCGCCAATCAAGTTGGCCGCAGGCACTTTCATGCCATCGAAAAAAACCTCGGTCGCATGGTGATTGATCATGGCCTTGATGGGTTTGATCTCCAAACCTTGCCCCAGGGCTTCGCGAATGTCCACCAAGAAAACCGACAAACCTTCGGTCTTTTTGTTCACTTGGTCCAGCGGCGTGGTGCGCGCCAACAACAGCATCAAATCAGAATGCAGCGCGCGTGAGGTCCAGACTTTTTGGCCATGCACCACATAGTGGTCGCCGTTTTTTACCGCGCGGGTTTTGAGTTTGGTGGTGTCCGTTCCAGACGTGGGCTCGGTGACACCAAAGGCTTGCAAGCGCAGCTCGCCCGAGGCGATCTTGGGCAGGTACTGGGCTTTTTGCGCGGGCGAACCGTGCCGCAACAAGGTGCCCATGATGTACATCTGCGCATGGCAAGCGCCGGCGTTGCAACCGGCCGCATGAATTTCTTCCAAAATAACCGCCGCAGCGCGAAGCGGCAAACCGGAGCCCCCATACTCTTGCGGAATCAACGCGGCCAAATAACCCGCTTCGGTGAGGGCATGGACAAACTCGGTGGGGTAAGCCGTGCGCTCCTCCAGGTCGCGCCAATACGCACCCGGAAAGCCAGCACAAATTCTGCGAATGCTTTCGCGGATTTCTGGGAAGTCTTGGCCCAAGTCCATTTGCACATCGCCTGCGTTCATGTCAGTCATGCCATGCCATCCTGTTTCGGTTCAAGTTCAAACCAACTCGGATTCGAGTTGGCGTCTGCCGGGTTTGTCAAAGTGCTTGGGCAATCCGGCGCGGGCCAGTGCGCCGTGCATTTCAATGTCGGGCAAGGCATGGCGCACCATCTCTCGGATCGCCAACAGTTGTGCCAAATCAACGCCCGTTTTCAAGCCCATGGACTCGAGCATGAAACACAAATCATCCATCACGATATTGCCAGTGGCACCGGGGGCGAAGGGGCAGCCGCCCATACCCGCCAAAGAAGCGTCAAAACGGCGTACGCCACAGTCCAATGCTGCGGTGACATTGGCCAACCCAATGCCCCGTGTGTCGTGAAAATGCGCGGCCACCGGGATCGGACCCACCGCATCCATCACCGCTTTGAACACGGTGCGCACTTGTTGAGGGTCGGCATAGCCCACGGTGTCAGGAACCACAATTTCTTGCGCACCCGCCTCGGCAAAAGCCACGGCGTACTTGACCACATCGGCCACCGGCACACGGCCCTCGTAAGAGCAACCAAACGATGTGGCCAAGCCCCCCACCAGAATGGGGCGATGCGCCTCAGGCTGCTCGCTTACCAGCTGTGCGATGCGGATGAAGTCGGCCAGTGATTCTTCACGCTCGCGACGGACATTTTTCAAATTGTGGGTCTTGCTCACCGACATCACAAAATTGAGTTTTTGCGCGCCCAATTCGATGCCACGCTCTGCCCCACGGTAATTGGGAATGAGGGCAGAAACCCGCAGCCCTGAAATTTTCAAAGCCTCGACCGTCACAGCTTCGGCATCAACGAATTGCGGTACCACCTTGGCGGGGACGTAGGAAGTCACTTCGATTTCAGACACACCCGCAGCGGCTTCCGCACGGATCCACGCCAGTTTGGTCTCTGTGGGCATGAAAACGGGGTGAATTTGCAACCCGTCTCTCAATCCCACTTCGCGAACAATCACATCCACTTCTTGCATTTCAATCTCCTGGTCTGGACGCGCCATCAGCGCCCTTTGAATACAGCTTTGCGTTTTTCGTTGAAGGCCAACACGCCTTCATAACGGTCCTCGGTTTCCACCAGATGGTTATAGGCTTCCACCTCGAAACGAAACGCTGTGCGCAATTCCATTTGATGGCCATAGCGCACTGATTTTTTAATTTGACGCACTGACAAAGGCGCATTGCCGGCAATGGTTTGTGCGGTTTTAATCGCCATGGGCAAGACTTCGGCCGGCTCGGCAATGGCATTGAAAATGCCCCACTCCAGTGCCTTTTGCGCGTTGATCGGCTGACCTGTCAACATCATTTCTTTGGCTTTGCGCTCGCCAATGGCGCGCGGCAGGTTTTGTGTCCCGCCCGCGCCCGGCATGATGCCCAAGGTCACTTCGGTCAAAGCAAACCGCGCAGCGGTGGATGCATAGGCAAAATCACACGACAACACGGTTTCAAAACCGCCCGCATAAGCATGGCCATTGACCGCGGCAATGACAGGAATGGGCAAATCAGTCAGCGCCCAGTACATGCGCTCAAACAGCTGATGCTGCTTGATCCACTGCGCTTGGGTCATGCCGTTGCGCTCTTTCAAATCTCCACCGGCACAAAAAATCTTGTCCCCCGCCCCGGTCAGCACAATGCATCGCACATCGCCAGGCTCCTCGGTCAAGCGCGTCCACAAATCCAAAAAGTCAGCGCCCATCTGGGTATTGAGTGCATTTCCGATGTGCGGGCGATTGATGGTGACCAACAGCACATGGCTGTCCACCATCTGGGTCAATAAAGTTTCATAAGCAGGCCAGTTCATACCTTACTTTCTCCTGTGTTGAATATTTGGTTTTGATGCTCGCCCAGTTGAGGAGGCGCACTGGTGGACTGAGGGCGTTGACCATCGAAGCGCAAAGGCAAGCCGAAAAATCGCATGCCCGTCCCTGGGACATCCTGAATCAACTTCAAAGCCTCCGTTTGGGGGTGTGCCACCATTTGGGCGATGTTTTGCACCGCCGAGCACGGTATGCCAGCTTCCTCAAAACACGCCACCCAGGTCTGCGTTTCCTGTGTCACCAACAGGGCATCGAGCATGCCGTACAACACCACCTGGTTTTGCACGCGGGCGGGATTGTCGACAAACCGAGGATCCTCCAGCCACTCCGGGTGGCCCACCGCCAGGGCCAAGCGCTTGAACAAGCCATCACTGCCTGCCGCCACCACGATTTCGCCATCGCGGGTGGTATAGGCTTTGTAAGGGGCAATGCCGGTGGCGCCTGAGCCTTGTTTTTGCGCCACCTGACCCGAAGCCAGGTATTGCGAGGCCAGCAGGGAGACCCAAGACGTGGCGGTTTCGAACAAAGAGACATCGACCACGCGCCCCACCCCCGTGGTTTGCCGCTCGTACAAAGCCGTCAAAATTCCAATGATGGCCCACAGGCCTGTGCCCATGTCCACTATGGAAGCACCGACGCGCACAGCGGGCCGTCCTTCTTCACCTGTGGTGCTCATGATGCCGCCAAAAGCTTGCATCAAGGGGTCGTAGCCGGGTCGGTCTTTCAAAGGACCTTCGCTGCCAAAGGCACCCAAATTGCAGTAAATCAAGCTGGGCTTGAGTGCACACAAACTGGGACCGTCGATACCCAGTTTGTCCACCTGACCTGGCCGCAAATTTTGCAGCACGACATCGGCTTGCGTTTGGATGAATGACTTGACTGCCTCGACGTGCGCAGGGTCACGAAAGTTACAGACCACCGACGCTTTGCTTCGGTTCAGTGCCTGAAACAGGGCAGAAGCCCCCTCCCAGAATGGCGGCCCCCAGTGTCGGGCATCGTCGCCCTCTTGCTTTTCTATTTTGACGACCCGTGCCCCCAACTCACTCAGAATGTGCCCGGCGAAGGGGGCGGCCACGCTGTGGCCCAACTCGACCACCACCAACCCTTCAAAAGGTCTGAGGGCGGAGGGTGTGGATGGCAAAGGCGGCATACTCATAAGTAAAAAATTTTTTGATCAACATCAAATGTCCGTACATTCTGATCCGACATAATAAAGCTGTCAACCCTGCCTCTGATTGATGCCATGCCGAAAATTTCTGACGCCAAACCTCGCTATTTGCGTCTGCGCGAACAACTGGAGCACGATATTGCCAAAGGCACTTACCCTGTCGGCAGCGTCTTTCCGACTGAAGCAGAGCTGTCACTGACTTACCAAGTCAGCCGGCACACCGTGCGCGAAGCCACGCGGACTTTGGCAGAGCGCGGCTTGATTGCCAAGCGTGCAGGTTTTGGCACCGTGGTGTGCGCCAAACAGGCTGCAGCCCCCTATGTGGCAGCGCTGGGAACGGTCGATGAATTGTTCAAGTACACCGAGGCTACCCGTCTGGAAGTGTTGGAATCCCAGCACATCACCGCCGACACGGCCATGGCGCAAACGTTTGGCTGCGAGCGAGATTCTGCGTGGATTGTGCTCCATACGCAGCGTCTGACGCTGGACAATGCCACCGCGATTTCATTCACTCAGATTTACCTGAGGCCCGAATTCGCGGCCATTGCCGATCAACTCCATGGGCGTCACAAAAGCATTTTCAGAATGCTCGAAGAAGATCACCACCAACGCATTGCGCAGGTTCAACAAAATATCGAAGCGCAGTTGATGCCTTTGAAAGCCGCCAAATTATTGGATGTGCCCAAAAACAGCCCCGCACTGCATTTGCGCAGAGCCTACCTGGATGCCAAAGGCCGGCTGCTGGCGGTGTCATCCAACGTGTACGCGGCCAGTCGGTTCAGGCTCAAGACCGCCTGGATGTTGCCCAAATCACCGATCAAAGCCCCCAAGAGCACACGCTGATAAGCCCACGCTGATCACGTCAACAAATCGCGCTTTTGCACGATATTGACCACCGATTCAGTGCCAAATTCGGGGTGATGTAAGTAAGCCAACACTTGGCGTGCAGCTTCGCTGGGCGAGGTCAAAGCCCCCGTAGCTTGCAGTTGGATGTACCTGGCTTTGTCTGGGAACAAGGCATCGTCTCCGTTGCGCAATTCACGCTGCATATCGGTATCGATCACGCCCGGCGCCAATGAAACGATGCGCGCGCCAGGCGACCGCCTCGCTTCGTCCAAGGCGACGCAACGGCTGAATTGATCCATCCCCGCTTTACCGGCGCCATACAAGGCGGCACCGGCCATCGCCCGTTGACTCATGCCCGAGGAAATATTCAAGACATTTTGCACACTGGACCAATCGCCCGTTGCTTGCAAAAAGGAAGCGGTCAACTGCAATGGCGCGACCAAGCCAACCATGATCGCCTGTGTGATGGTGGCTGGCGCCACCGTCTGCAACGGCGCCATGGCGCCCAAGGTGCCAGCGTTATTGATCAATGTCGCTGAACGCAAATGGGCTCGGTCGATTGTCCCAAGCCAAGCCGCCAGCCGATGCGCCACCCCCTCGGGTTCGGCTAAGTTTTCACACCATTGCGTGAGGAAAGCGCCGGCCCGGGCCGCCGCCTGGGCCAACTCGGTGGATTCAGTTCTGGAGATACACAGAACCTGGTGCTGAGGCGACAACAATTGCAGCGCCATCTCCAAGCCCATGCCTTTGGAAGCCCCCGTGATCACGTAGAGGTGCTGAATGTGTGCGTCGGAGTGTGCGTTCATGGTGATGAGGTGTTGGGTGATGATTTACCCTTACGTGAGCTTCAGGCGATTGACTTTTTCATCCGCCCACTCTATTGTCCGGACAAATATTTTTGGCAGTGTAAATTGATTCTGCCACCAGGACAAGACGCCATGCATCCCCACAGTTCCGGCTCACAAGCGTTGAAAAGATTCAAAGTTTTGGATTTGACCCGCATTCGTTCTGGGCCAACCTGTGTCCGCACCCTGGCCGACTTTGGCGCCGAGGTCATTCGCATCGAGTCCCCGGCCGGCCTCGACCCGAACGAGGGTGCTTTGGGCGGTCGTGAAACCTATGACATGCTCAACCTGCACCGGAACAAACGCTCGATCACCCTGAACCTGAAAGAGCCCGAAGCGCGGGAGATTTTTTACAAACTGGTGGCGCAGTCCGATGTGGTGGTGGAAAACTACCGCCCCGATGTCAAGTTCCGCTTGGGCATCGATTACGACACGCTGGCCGCCATCAACCCCCGCATCGTGCTGGCCAGCATCTCCGGCTTTGGCGAGGACGGCCCTTACCGCAAGCGCCCGGGCTTTGACCAAATTGCCCAAGGCATGGGCGGCCTGATGTCGGTCACCGGTGAGCCCGGCCAGGGCCCGGTGCGCGCCGGGATTGCCATCGCCGACTCGGGCGCGGGCGTGTTTGCGGCCACCGGCATTCTGATTGCATTGCTGGAGCGCGAAAACTCTGGGCGCGGCCAATGGGTGCAGGCCAACCTGTTGCATTCGATGATCAGCCTGTGTGACTTTCAAGCCGCCCGCTATTTGATTGACGGCGAGATCCCCGAGCAAGCAGGCAACGACCATCCGTTTGCCACGCCCATGGGCACTTTCAAAGCCAGTGATGGGTATTTCAACATTGGCGCGTCAGGCACCAACCAATACCGTGCCTTGTGCGAAGTTTTGGGCCGCACGGACTTGCGCGACGAGCCGCGTTACCAAAAAAATCCGGAGCGGCTGAAAGACCGGGCCTACATCAATGCCGAGCTGAACAAAGGCTTTGCCCAGCACCCCACAGCGCACTGGGTGCAAGCGCTGAACGATGCCGGCGTGCCCGCTGGCCCAATCTACAACATGCAGCAGGTTTTTGAAGACCCGCAGGTGCAACACCTGCAGGCGGCTGTACCGCTAAAGCACCCGCGGCGCGGCGACATCCAGGTGCTGTCGCAGCCTTTCAAACTCTCCCGCACGCCCAGTGCCGTCAGCTTCACGCAACGCGATCTGGGCGAAGACAATGACGATATCCTGAGCGAGTTGGGTTATTCACCCGACACGATTGCGCAATTCAAACTGAAGAAAGTCATCTGAACATGAACGACACAACCCTTCCCGCAGGCCACCTGGAACACCATGTGCAAGGCCATGTCGGCTACGTCACCTTCAACAATCCGGCCAAATTCAACGCCATGAACTACGACATGTGGTGCGCCCTGCCGGTGGCCATGCAGGCCCTGGTCGACGACCCGCAAGTGCGCCTGATTATTTTGCAAGGCGCAGGCGACAAAGCCTTTGTGTCCGGCGCCGACATTTCGCAATTCAACACGCACCGCAACGGCGATGCCAGCACCCATTACAACGAAGCCACACAGGCCGGGTACGCCTCGGTACTCGACTGCCCCAAGCCCACGCTGGCAAAAATTCGCGGCATCTGCATGGGCGGTGGTTTGGGTTTGGCCCTCAATTGCGATGTGCGCATGGCCGCTGCCGATGGCAAATTCCGCATGCCCGCTGGTCGCTTGGGCCTGGGTTATGCCTTTGACGGCGTGAAGCGCTTCACCGAAATCATGGGCACCGCCAACACGGCGGATTTGTTTTTCAGCGCACGTATTTTTGGGGCCGATGAAGCCCTGCGCATCGGTCTGCTGAAACAGGTGATTCCGTTGGCGGAGTTGGATGCGGTGGTCGGAGCCTATGCGCAAATGGTCTGCGAAAACGCGCCCATGACCCTGGCCGCTGCCAAGCGTTCCTTGCTGGAGCTGCGCAAAAACCCGCACGAGCGCGACATGGCCGGCGTGCAGGCCATGGTGGACGCCTGCTTCACAAGTGAAGATTACAAAGAAGGCCGCAAAGCCTTTGCTGAAAAACGCACACCGCAATTCCAAGGTCGATGAAGGGGCACACCATGCGAACACGTTCCATCCCTCTGTTGCTTTGGGGTCTCTTGGCGGCGTGCGCCGCGCTGGCCCAGCCGTACCCGAACAAGCCGATCAAATTCGTGGTCGGTTACCCACCTGGGGGGTCAGGCGACTTTGTGACGCGTACCGTGGGCGAAGCGATTGCCGCTGAACTCGGTCAAACCGCCGTGATCGACAACCGCCCTGGCGCGGCCGGTAATCTGGCCAGCGAGGTGGTGAACAAAGCCCCGGCCGATGGCTACACCCTGCTGGTGGGCAGCAACCCTTACATCAACAAGGCGCTGTACAAAAAACTGCCTTATGACATCGAGAAAGATTTCCAGCCCCTCACGCTGCTGGGCAACGGTCCGATGGTGATCGCGGTCAACAGCAGTTTGCCGGTGAACAACATCAAAGAACTGATTGCCTACGCCAAGAAAAACCCCGACAAACTCAACTTTGGCTCCAGCGGCAACGGCTCGGCACCGCATTTGGCGGGCATTCTGTTCAACAGCGTGGCAGAAACCGACATGTTGCACATTCCGTTCAAAGGCGGCGCACCGGCGGTGCAGTCTTTGATCGCGGGCGACACGCAAGTGATTTTCGGCACCTCACCGGTGGTGCTGCCGCAGGTGCGCGGCGGGCGCATTCGGCCCCTGGCCATCACCACGCAAGAACGCTCTGCGGCGATCCCGAACATCATGGGCATGAGGGAAGCGGGCCTGGCCGACTACAACATCAGTTTCTCGTTTGGACTGTATGCACCCATCAAAACACCGCCGGAAGATTTGAAAAAGATTTTCGAAGCCGCGGTCAAAGTGCTCAAGCGCCAGGACATCCGCGAAAAACTGGCCACCCAAGGCATGGACCCCCTGCCCAGCAACTCGCCGCAAGATTTCAGGCTGCAAAACCAGCGTGAAGCGCCGATGTGGAGCAAGTTGATTGAAGCCTCTGGCGCGAAGGTGGACTGAAATGCACAACTCCCGCACCACTTTCCGGCAAATTTGGCGTCAACTCGCCGTGGCCACATTGCTGGGCTTGAGTGCCAGCAGTTGGGCTGCGCCCGACGCAGCCGTCTGGGCCGCCGTACAACAACAAAAACAACCGCTACTGAGCTCTTTGCGCGACTTGGTGGCGATTGAATCCGGCAGTGGCGACCGCGAAGGTTTGGACCGTATTTCGCAGCTCATTTTCGATCGACTGCAAGCCTTGGGCGGGGAAGTTCAATTCATCGATGCGCCGGCCAATGCCTACCGCATGCAGGACACGCCTGCGCACATCGGCCGCATGGTCAAAGCCACGTTCAAGGGCACCGGCAGTAAAAAAATCTTGCTGATCGCGCACATGGACACGGTCTACCTGAAGGGCATGGGGGCAAAGCAACCCTTTCGCATAGAGGGCAACAGGGCCTATGGTTTGGGCATTGGCGACGACAAGGCAGGAATTGCTGTCATCTTTCATACCTTGGCAACACTTCAAGCCATCAACTTCAAAGACTACGGTCAGATCACCGTGCTGATCAATGGCGACGAAGAAATCAGCTCTCCGGCCTCACGTCAGACGCTGACCCAGTTGGGTCAGGAGCACGACTTGACGATGTCCCATGAGGGCTCGCCAACCAACTCCGATCAATTGTCTTTGGCCACCGCGGGCATCGCAGCCGTTAACCTCAAAGTC
Organism: Comamonadaceae bacterium; assembly: GCA_947451385.1. Taxonomy (GTDB): domain Bacteria; phylum Pseudomonadota; class Gammaproteobacteria; order Burkholderiales; family Burkholderiaceae_C; genus Limnohabitans_A. Next base: position 23,707 of record CANFYZ010000038.1, read on the forward strand.
ACAGGTAAGGCTTCCCATGCCGGCAGCGCGCCTGAAAGAGGTCTGAATGCGATTTACGAGTTGTCGCACCAGATCCTGCAAACGCGCCATTTTTCCGACCCCAGCAAGGGCGTCAAAATGAACTGGACTTTGATTTCAGGCGGCACCAACCGCAATGTGATTCCCGCCGAAGCCACCGCTGCCGCCGATGTTCGGGTGGAAAGAGTGGAAGACTATGCCAATTTGGAATCAAAAATAGCCAGCACGATTCAAACGCCATTGATCACCGGCACCAAAGTCGCCATGAACTTTGAGAAACGCCGTCCGCCCTTGGAGTTCAACCCTGCGCAATTGGTCGTTGGCCGCCATGCCCAAAAAATCTACAGTGAGATCGATCGGTCTTTGAAAGTTTTGGACAGCGTCGCCGGCGGCGGAACCGATGCCGCTTTTGCGGCACTGAACACCAAAAATCCAGTGCTCGAGCGCTTTGGTTTATTGAGTTTTGGCGCGCACTCCAATGACGACGAATACATTTTGATCGACTCCATTGAGCCACGCCTTTATCTGGCTTCGCGTTTGATCATGGATTTTTCTCGCGGCCTCGTGCGTTAAGAGGCCAACCCCGGTGCGCTTCAGGCCTTGGGCGGGATATCAGGCAGCAAGCACACCTCGGCCACTTGCAGTTGGTTGTCTTTGGCAAAGTTCATCACAAAGTCCCAGGCCATGGGTTCGTAATCGCGTAAATCGCGGTTCACCACCACGCATTTGACGCCGCCCATGGTGGTCGGAATGCACCAAGGCGAGTAACTCAAATGGCTGCCCGGTTGCGCACCGCCTGGGCGAAAAGGGCTCATGACCCCAGCCAGTCTTTCAGCCCAGTCGCTGGGGCGAAAGGTCTTGCCGTCCAGGGTCAGGCCCTGAATGAAGACTTCTTTGGAGGGGGTGGGGACCATCGGGTAGAGGGGCTTTCAAAACAATCGCAGCACCGGGGATCGCCCTATGCTGCATCGCACCATGATTGTATCTTATATAAGACTTGCGGCCCGCCCAGCGACATCCCAAGCAGGCTCTCCTGGACCTTCAGGTGCGTGACATTTGTGACCCATTCATGACGGGATGCACTCAAATTGCCTCTAAAATCATGCCTCAGTGGCCCTGTGGGGCCTGTTTTTTTTGAGGAGTCCATTCGCATGTCCGCTTTCATTGAAGCCGCCTCGCCACACACCATGAACACCTATGGGCGCTTGCCCATCGCGCTGACTCACGGTCAAGGCTGCCGCGTCTGGGACATCAATGGCAAAGAGTATCTGGACGCACTGGCCGGCATTGCCGTCAACACCCTGGGGCACAACCACCCCGAGTTGGTGCCCGCCCTGCAAGACCAGGTGCAAAAAATCATTCACACCTGCAATTACTTTCATGTGCCCAACGCCGAGGTGCTGGCCGCCAAATTGGCCGAACTGTCGGGCATGACCAATGTGTTCTTTTGCAACTCCGGCTTGGAAGCGAACGAAGCGGCGATCAAACTGGCGCGCAAGTTTGGCCATGACAAAGGCATCACGAACCCCAAGATCGTGGTTTACGAAAAAGCCTTCCACGGCCGCAGCATCGCCACCCTGAGCGCCACCGCCAATGTGAAACTGCAACAGGGCTTTGGCCCCATGCTAGAAGGCTTTGTGCGCGTGCCGCTGAACGACATCGACGCGCTGAAGCAAGCCACACTCCACGACCCCGATGTGGTGGCCGTGTTTTTTGAAACCATCCAAGGCGAAGGCGGCATCAACCCGATGCGCGCCGAATACCTGCGCGAGGTGCGCGCCCTGTGCGATCAGCAAGACTGGTTGCTGATGATCGACGAGGTGCAATGTGGCATTGGCCGTACCGGCAAATGGTTTGCCCACCAATGGGCCGGCATCGTGCCCGACGTGATGCCCTTGGCCAAAGGCCTGGGCTCGGGTGTGCCGATCGGCGCGGTGGTGGCCGGCCCCAAAGCCGCTCACATTTTTCAGCCCGGTAACCATGGCACTACCTTTGGTGGCAACCCCTTGGCCATGCGCGCCGGGGTGGAAACCATTCGCATCATGGAAAAAGACGGTCTGCTGGCCCACGCCGCGCAACTGGGCGCGCATTTCCACGATCGCCTCACTGCGTCGCTGGGCGGCCAGCCGGGCATCAAAGAAATCCGCGGCCAGGGTTTGATGATTGGCGTGGAGTTTGACAAGCCCTGCGGCGTGTTGCTCAAGCGCGCAGCCGATGCGGGCCTGATCATCAACGTCACCGCCGACACCGTGGTGCGTCTGTTGCCCCCGCTGATCATGACGGTGGCCGAAGCCGACGAGGTGCTGGCCATCTTGCTGCCGCTGATTCACGCCTTCTTGGCCGAATCCGCATGACCGCGCCTCTGCAACCTGTCCGGCACTATCTGCAGTTCAGCGACCTGAGTGCTGACGATTACGCACACCTGTTTGCGCGCGCCGCCGAAATCAAACGCAAATTCAAGATCTACGAAAAATACCATCCGCTGGCCGACCGCACGCTGGCCATGATTTTTGAAAAAGCCAGTACCCGCACCCGGGTCAGCTTTGAAGCGGGCATGTACCAACTTGGCGGCTCGGTGGTGCACCTGACCACCGGTGACAGCCAACTGGGCCGCGCCGAACCCATCGAAGACAGCGCCCGCGTCATCAGCCGCATGACGGACTTGGTCATGATCCGCACCTACGGCCAAGACAAGATCGAAAAATTTGCCCAGTACTCGCGAGTGCCGGTCATCAATGGCCTGACCAACGAATTCCATCCCTGCCAAATCATGGCCGACATCTTCACCTACATCGAGCACCGGGGTTCGATCCAGGGCAAAGTGGTGGCCTGGGTCGGCGACGGCAACAACATGGCCAACACCTGGCTCCAAGCCGCCGAACTGCTGGGGTTTACCGTGCACCTGAGCACGCCCAGCGGCTACGAGGTGGACCAGGCGGTGGCCGGTTTGCGCAGCAACGCCAGCTACAAAGTCTTCAAAGACCCACAAGACGCCTGCCGGGGCGCCGACTTGGTGACCACCGATGTGTGGACCAGCATGGGCTACGAGGCCGAAAACGAAGCGCGCAAAAAAGCCTTTGCCAACTGGTGCGTGGACGAAGCCATGATGCAAGTGGCCCAGCCCCAGGCCTTGTTCATGCACTGCCTGCCCGCCCACCGTGGCGAAGAAGTCAGCGCCGAAGTGATCGACGGCCCGCAGTCGGTGGTCTGGGACGAAGCCGAAAACCGCATGCATGTGCAAAAAGCACTGATGGAATTTTTGCTGCTCGGCCGCGTTCACAACTGAATCAGAGCCAGGACGCGCACCATGTCCGCCTGCACCACCTGCGGCGCTTGCTGCGTGAGTTTCAGGGTGGATTTTTCGGTCTTTGAATACGAAGACGGCGGGGGTTCGGTGCCGCAAGGCCTGGCCTCACCGATCACCGAACACACCTGCCGCATGCGCGGCACCGACCACAGCCCGCCCCGCTGCGCAGCGCTTTACGGCAAGACCGGCGAACAAGCCCTGTGCGGCATCTACGAATGGCGCCCCTCCCCTTGCCGAGAATTTGCCGAAGGCAGCGAAGCCTGCGCACACGCCCGGCGCACGCACGGCTTGCCGCCATTGGGGTAATGCCACAATCAAACCATTGCCTTCCCATCGCGCCACATTCTGACGAGACCACACCATGCAACTGAATATCAACGGCCAAAGCCGTGAGGCCCAAGCGGACCCGAGCACACCCTTGCTCTGGGTGCTACGTGACGAATTGAATTTGACGGGCACCAAATTCGGTTGCGGTGTGGCCGCTTGCGGCGCCTGCACGGTGCATGTCAATGGCCAGGCGGTGCGATCTTGCGTGACTCCCGCGTCGGCGGTGGCGGGGCAAAAAATCACCACCATCGAGTCTTTGGGCACAGCCGACCAACTGCACCCCTTGCAAGCGGCCTGGATTGCTGAGCAGGTGCCGCAATGCGGTTATTGCCAAAGCGGCATGTTGATGGCCGCCGCCGCCCTGCTGGCCAAAACCCCTCAACCCAGCGATGCCGACATCGATGCGGCCATGACCAACTTGTGCCGCTGTGGCACCTACCCACGGGTGCGTGCCGCCATTCACCGTGCTGCAGCCGCCATGAAAGGCGGTGCCGCATGAAGCGCCGTACCTGGATTTTGAGCGCGCTGGGCACCACCGGCGCATTGGTGGTTGGCTGGGGCGTGCTGCCCGCGCGCTCGCGCATGGGCGCACCCGATCTGATGCTGAAAACACCCGGCGAGGTGGCCCTGAACGGCTGGATCAAAATCGCCCAAGACGGCGCTGTGGTGCTGGCCATGCCGCGCAGCGAAATGGGGCAAGGCGTGCACACCGCGCTGGCCATGCTGGTGGCCGAAGAATTGGATGTGCCCCTGGGTCGTGTGCGCCTGGAGCAAGCCGGTGCCGACAGCATTTATGGCAACGTCGCCATGCTGCTGGGCTCCCTGCCCTTTCACCCGCTGGACAGCGAAGGCGAGCACCAGCCCACCAAAATCAAAATGGCCGAATGGCTGGTGAGCAAAGTTGCCCGCGAATTGGGCATCAACGCCACAGGCGGCTCGTCCACCATCGTCGACCTGTGGGAGCCGCTGCGCATGGCCGCCGCCACCGCACGTGCCAGCCTGACGCAAGCCGCCGCAGCGGCTTGGAACGTGCCGGCCAACCAAGTCACTGTGGCCGATGGCGTGATGCGCCACGCGTCAGGCAAATCAGCGCATTACGGGGAGATGAGCAGCGCCGCTGCAGGCCGCACGCCCGAGGGCGTGAGGCCCCGTTCGCGCGCCGACTGGAAGCTGATCGGCCAGCCCGCCCCGCGCAGCGACATCCCGGCCAAGGTCACGGGTCAAGCCCCATTCGGGCTGGACATGCGCCTGCCCGGCATGCTGTTTGCCGCGGTCCGCATGAGCCCGGCGCTGGGTGGCACAGCCGCTGCCATGGACACGAAGGCGGCTTTGGCTGTGCCGGGTGTGCAAAAGGTCGTGAAGCTGGACGCTTGGGGCGGTGGCACCGCCGGTCTGGCCGTGGTGGCCGCCAATACCTGGCAAGCCCGGCAAGGCGCACAAGCCGTTCAGGTGCAATGGCAAGCGCCCTCTTCTGAACCCCTGGAAAGCCAGCGCATTCAAGCCGACCTGCTGAAGGCCTTGAACACCGAAAGCGGCTTCACTTTTCATGAACAGGGCGTGCCCCTGGAAGCAGAGAAAGCCGCCGCCCGGCGTGTGGATGCGCTGTACCAAGCACCGTATTTGGCGCACGCCACGATGGAGCCCATGAACTGCACCGCGCAGGTCAAAGACGGCAAGGTGGAAGTTTGGGCGCCGACCCAGGTGCCGCTCATGGCCCGCGCCATGGCGGCCAAAGTGGCGGGCGTGAAAGAAGACCAGGTCACGGTGCATGTCACGTTGCTGGGCGGCGGCTTTGGCCGCCGACTGGAGGTGGACTTTGTCGGCCAGGCCGTGCAAGTGGCCATGGCCTGCCAGGGCGCGCCGGTGCAGCTGAGCTGGTCGCGTGAAGAAGACATGACCCACGACTTTTACCGCCCCATGCACCTGGCCAAGTTCCAAGCCGCGCTCGACGCCCAAGGCACGGTGACCAGTTTGCGCATCAAGTCGGCGGGCGATGCCATCACGCCGCGCTGGATGGCGCGCGCCGTGCCTGCGCTGTCTGGCCCGATCGACACGCCCGACAAAACCACAGCCGAAGGCCTGTTCGATCTGCCCTATGGTTTTGCCAGCCAACACATGAGCCATGTGGCAACAAAATCAGGCGTGCCCGTGGGCTTTTGGCGCTCAGTGGGCCATTCGCACAACGCTTTCTTTTCTGAAAGTTTCATGGACGAATTAGCGGCAACCACGCAACAAGACCCCCTGGCCTTTCGCTTGGGCTTACTCAAAGAGGCGCCGCGTTATGCGGCGGTGCTGCAAAAAGCCGCTGACCTGGCGACCTGGGGCAAGCCCCTGCCCGCAGGCCGCGCGCAGGGTTTGGCGCTGCACGAGTCGTTTGGCTCCATCGTGGCCCAGGTGGCCGAGGTGTCCATCGACCAGGGCCAGGTTCGTGTGCACCGCGTGGTTTGCGCCATCGACTGTGGCACCGTGGTGAACCCCGCCATCGTGGCGCAACAGATGGAAAGCAGCATTGTTTTCGGCCTGAGCGCGGCCTTGTTTGGGCAGATTGACATCGTGGGTGGGGTGGTGCAGCAAAGCAACTTCCCCAGTTACCCGATGCTGAATTTGGCCCAGAGCCCGCAGGTGCAGACCCACATCATGGCCAGCACCCGAAAGCCCGGTGGTGTGGGTGAACCGGCCGTGCCGCCCATCGCACCCGCCGTGGCCAACGCGTTGTTTGCGTTGACAGGCAAGCGGTTGCGGGCTTTGCCACTCAAGGTCTGAAGCGGCAGGCTTGCATCGCCCTGGCTCAAGGGCCGTTGTAAAGCCAAGGCACATCCAGCAAGCGCTCGCCAAAGAGTCGCGTGGCCGTATCGCGCCCCCAGCGCACCATGCCCGTGGCATGAAAAATTTGTCCGTTGCGAACCGCGCGTTGTTGCACACGTGCGTTGCGCTGCCAGCGTTGTTGGGCGTAGTGCGCCAATTGCTCGGGCAGATTCAACCCCGGCTGGGCCAGGCAGCGGCCTAAAACATCGGCGTCTTCGATCGCCATACCGGCGCCTTGCGCCATGTAGGGTCGCATCGGGTGGGCCGCATCGCCCAGCAGAGCCACACGACCCTGGGCTTGTTCTGTGGCGCTGCGCATGGGCGGGCGGTCGCAGAGCGGCCATAAGCGCCAGGCAGGCACGGCGTCGATCAAGGCCTGCAAGGCCGGGCACACGCCTCCCAGCGCGCGCTGCAAGTCGGCCGCGTTGGCAGAATGGTCCCAAGACGACAGATCTTGCGGCTCAGGCCCGTTCACGATGGCCACCAGATTCATCAGCTCGCCACCCCGCACCGGGTAATTCACCACGTGCAAGTGCGGGCCCATCCACACCGTGACATCCGGGCTGCGCAGTGCAGCAGGCAGATCACTTTGGTTCAGCAAGGCGCGGTAGGCCAAGTGACCGCTAAAGCGCGCTGGCCCATCGCCCAACAACTGACCGCGCACCCGGCTCCACAAGCCATCGGCCCCGATCAAGGCATGCACGTTCAGCGGCGCGCCATCGTCCAGGCCCACCCGCACACCGTCGGCCTGGGTGCTGTAGCCGGTCACGCCCTGGTTCAAGTGCAAGCGCACCGAGCTGTGGGCGTGCACAGCGTCCAGCAGCAATTGGTGCAAATCAGCGCGGTGCACCGTGGCATAGGGCGCACCGTAGCGCGCGACCGCCTGTGCGCCCCAGCGCAGCTGACCGGTACATTGCCCCGTCAAGGCCTGGCGAACCTGCAATTGCGGCGGAAAAGCGGCCACCGATTGCAAGCCCTGCCCCAGCCCCCAGGCCTGCAAGATGCGCGTCACATTGGGGCCCAGTTGAATCCCAGCCCCCACCTCAGTAAACGCAGCGGCCCGCTCGAACAATTGGACCTCTTGGTCAGCTTGCGCACAGCACAAAGCCGCAGCCAAACCGCCAATGCCGCCACCCGCGATCGCGATGGAATTTCTCATGCCCTGATTGTGCCGTTGTTAGAACGGCCCTGAACGCTGACTGCCGGACAACAGCGCATTGAAGAAGACCTGTGGGTCAAATCAATTTGCCAAAAATGAAGTTCTACCGATTTGGCATGCGATCATCACATTATTACAATTTTGATAAGTAAAAGACCACCATGCTGCTTGAACTCTATCCGGCCTTGGCCGACGTCACGCCCAGTTGGGAAGCACTCAGTGACGAGACACTCTCGGTGCCTGCACAAACTGTTTTATTTGACGAAAACAAGTCATGCCAAGGCTTCCCGTTGGTGTTGGAGGGAGAAATCAAAGTCTCACGCCACTCCAGCGATGGTCGTGCGCTTGAGCTGTACCGCGTGGTACCCGGCGAGTTGTGTCTGGTCTCCAGTGCCAGTCTGTTTGGCAAGTCGCCCCTGTCCGCCCAGGGCATCACCACCCGCCCGACCCGGTTGATGATGATTCCCCCCACCTTTTTTCACCAATGGATGGCCACCCCCACCTTTCGCGACGAGATTCTGGGCTTGTTTGCTGACCGCATGGCCGATCTGACCAGTTTGATCGACGCGGTGACTTTCCAACGCTTGGACCAACGCCTGGCCTCAGCTTTGTTGGGGCACGGGCAACAGCGGTCGGTGACGCACCAGCAACTGGCCGATGAGCTGGGTACGGTGCGTGAAATAGTGTCGCGCCTGTTGCGTCGCTTTGAACGAGAGGGCTGGGTCGAACTGGCGCGTGAGCGCATTCTGATTCACGACAGCAAGGCCCTGCGGGCGCTGGCGAATCGGACAGATCACTGACCCCCCTCTGCCCTCATTGGGTATGTGATCTAAGTCACTTACAGGGACTGGACCCGAGCGTCAAATAGCGTCATCTTCCACTCTCAATGAAAAGGACTTCCCCATGAAACCCAATGCAGGCACCATCGATCGTCTCGTGCGTATTGCCGTCGGCATTTTGCTGCTGGCCCTGACCTACAACAACAGCATCGGCCCATGGGGCTGGATCGGCGTAGTGCCCCTCATTACCGGCGCCATCGGCTGGTGCCCGCTGTACACGATGCTGGGCATCAACACCTGCCCAGCCAAATTGAACTGAGCACCAGCACCCCATTAAAAAACCCCCTCGGCTTGCGCCTTGGGGGTTTTTTCATGCGCTAGGCCAAAGTTTAAGCGGCCACGCCTTTGGCGTTTTCCACATATTCTTCAATCTGGTTGAAGTTCATGTACTTGTAGATCGCTGCGCCGTCGGCGTTCACCACGCCCATGGCCGCATGGTATTCGGCCACGGTGGGGAATTGACCCATCTTGGAGGTGATGGCCGCCAATTCCGCTGAAGCCAAGTACACATTGGTGTTCTTGCCCAAGCGGTTCGGGAAGTTACGGGTCGAAGTGGACACCACGGTGGCGCCTTCGCGGACTTGCGCTTGGTTGCCCATGCACAACGAGCAGCCTGGCATTTCGGTGCGCGCACCGGCGGTGCCAAAGGCGGCGTAGTGGCCTTCTTTGATCAACTCGCTCTCGTCCATCTTGGTCGGTGGGGCCACCCACAGCTTGACGGGAATGTCGCGTTGACCGCCGAGCAACTTGGCCGCTGCACGGAAGTGGCCGATGTTGGTCATGCAAGAACCGATGAAGGCTTCGTCGATCTTGGTGCCAGAGACTTGAGACAAGAACTTGGCATCGTCGGGATCGTTCGGGCAGCAGACGATAGGCTCTTTGATGTCGGCCAAATCGATTTCGATGATGTGCGCGTATTCGGCGTTCTTGTCGGCTTCGAGCAGGTTCGGCGCGGCCAGCCATTGCTCGACTTTTTCGATGCGGCGCGCCAGGGTGCGGGCATCGGCATAGCCGTCGGCAATCATGTTCTTCATCAACACCACGTTGGACTGCAGGTATTCCTGCACAGGCTCTTTGTTGAGCTTGATCGTGCAACCGGCGGCCGAGCGCTCGGCAGACGCGTCAGACAATTCAAACGCTTGCTCGACCTTGAGGTTGGGCAGGCCTTCGATTTCCAAGATGCGGCCAGAGAACTCGTTGATCTTGCCGGCTTTGGCCACAGTCAACAAACCTTGCTTGATCGCGTACAGCGGGATCGCGTGCACCAAGTCGCGCAGGGTCACGCCGGGCTGCATTTCGCCTTTGAAACGCACCAAGATCGACTCGGGCATGTCCAAAGGCATCACGCCCGTGGCGGCACCGAAAGCCACCAAACCAGAACCGGCGGGGAAGGAAATACCGATCGGGAAACGGGTGTGCGAGTCACCGCCGGTGCCCACGGTGTCGGGCAACAACAAACGGTTGAGCCAAGAGTGGATCACACCGTCACCTGGGCGCAGCGCCACGCCGCCGCGGTTGCTGATGAAGGCAGGCAGTTC
>CANFYZ010000039.1 GCA_947451385.1 Comamonadaceae bacterium
CAGCTAAAAAAGCCGTAGCCGCCAAAAAGCCAGCCGCTAAAAAAGCAGCTCCCGCTAAGAAAGCCGCTCCAGCCAAAAAAGCCGTAGCCGCCAAAAAGCCAGCCGCTAAAAAAGCAGCCCCCGCTAAGAAAGCCGCTCCAGCCAAAAAAGCCGTAGCCGCCAAAAAGCCAGCCGCTAAAAAAGCAGCTCCCGCTAAGAAAGCCGCTCCAGCCAAAAAAGCCGTAGCCGCCAAAAAGCCAGCCGCTAAAAAAGCAGCTGCCAAGAAACCAGCTGCTAAAAAACCAGCTGCTAAGAAAGCGGCTAAAAAGCCTGCCCCTAAAAAGGCGGCCAAAGCACCCGCTGCCCCTGCTGCCCCTGCGGCGCAAACCACTTTGAACCCACAAGCTGCCTGGCCGTTTCCTTCGGCCGCCAAGCCCTGAGTTCAGCACCCTCAAAAGTGCAAAACAAAACCCGATGCTTCACAGCATCGGGTTTTTTTATCGCTGAAGGAAAAATCAGGGGTAAAAGCTGACCAGTCGGTAACCGGTAATCTCGGTATCGACCTTGCCAGGCTCGACTCCCAAGGCGCGCGTCCACATTTGACCTGCAGCCAGCTCGGCAGGGGCCCCCAGTTCATGGGGTTTCAGCACACGGCGCATCAACACGCGGTCTTGGTCGTCCGTCAACGTCAGCTCCAAGGCCGTCATGGCCAAAGGAACCTCCAGTGAATTTCTCAACGACACATGGAAGGTCAAACCTGCGTCACCACGAACCAAGGAAGAACTGTCAATGACGATGCCATTGCCAAGGCGCAAGGGGGCCAAAGTACACGCGGCGGGCCCACACAGGGCCTCCAGCAGCGGTCTGCTGTTCGGCAGCCTCGCTGCCAGTTCATCTCTGAAAAAAACCAGCGCCTGAACAATCAGGCCACCTGTCAGGAGCAAAGCCATACCGCGCAGCATCCAGACATCCCACCGCACGGCAGAGACAACGGGAGACTGAGTTTGTACATCGGTTTTCAACGGCAAGGCGGGTGCGCGTGTTTTTTCCGACTCCCGTGGCAAGGATGCAGGAGCAAGCCCTGAAGCCGGAGAAGATGAAGGCACTGGCACTCGCGCTGGCGTGGGCGGGGACACAGGCACCGACTCTGAGGGCGTATCCTGACGCCGCAACAACGCTTCGACATCGATCCGAGGTGAGCTGAGCAAAGAATCGGCAGGGGAGTCGGTGGCTGACTCCAGCCAGGGCTCGGTGAGGGCGTGGGCTTGACCTTCAAACTCATGAGCGCATTGGCCGCAGCGGACTTGGCCCTTGGAAGCCGCAAGAACCTCTGGCGCCACCTGGAAAAGCAGCGCGCAACGGGGGCACTGTGTCACCAAGTTCATGCGCTGTGGTCCTTCAGGTTGGGGCCGCGGGGGACGTCGCGGTCATCAAAATCCACCCTTCTTGCGTGTCACTGACCTGCAGATCCAGGTAGGGGGCGTAAGCCAACTTGAGCTCGTCAGCCTGGCGCTCCAAAATCCCTGCCAAAACCAACGACCCGCCAGCCACCACGTGGGCACACAACAAAGGGGCCAGAACTTTCAAAGGGGTGGCCAAAATATTGGCCAACACCGTGTCGTAGCTGCCTTGCGCCAATTCGGGCAAACCGGCATTCAAGCTGACATGATTGGCTTGTGCATTGAGCACAGTGGACTCCACGGCGGCCCGGTCAATGTCCACGGCATCAATCACTTGCGCACCGTATTTGGCGGCGCCAATAGCCAAGATGCCCGAGCCGCAACCGTAGTCCAAGACGCGCTGACCGGTGAGCTTGTGTGCAGCGATCCAGCGCAAACACATGCGGGTCGTGGGGTGGGTGCCGGTGCCAAAGGCCAGACCGGGGTCAAGACGGATGATGTGTTTGGCTTCAGACGGAGGCTCGTGCCAGGTCGGTACGATCCAAAAGTCGGGGGTGATGTCAACGGGTGCAAATTGAGATTGCGTCAAACGCACCCAATCTTGCTCGACCACAGGCACCACGGCCACGATGTGGCAACCTTCAAAAAAGTCTTGTGCCGAAAGCAACTGTGCCGCCTCACGTGCGCCAGATTCTTCCTGAAACAAGGCCACCATGCGCGAGCGCAACCAGCCGTCCTTGGGGGCGGGCATCCCGGGCTCGCCAAACAGGGCTTGCTCGGCGGCGGTTTCTGCATCGGCATCTTCGACCGACACACTCAATGCCTCCAAGGCATCGAGCGCATCACTCAAGACCTCCACGCGGTCTTCGGGACACAAGAGACACAACTCAAACATGGCTATCGCTTGTGGTTGCTAAGCCACTCTTCCAAATAATGAATATTGGTACCGCCGGCCATGAACTTGGCATCGACCATCAGCTCCCGGTGCAGCGGAATGTTGGTCTGGATGCCTTCGACCACGGTCTCGGCCAATGCCGTTTGCATACGGGCAATGGCTTGTTCACGGGTGTCCCCATGGACAATGATTTTGCCAATCATCGAGTCGTAATTGGGCGGGACGAAGTAATTGTTGTAGACATGGGAGTCCACCCGCACGCCCGGCCCCCCTGGCGCATGCCATGTGGTGATGCGACCGGGTGAGGGCGTGAACTTGAACGGGTCTTCAGCGTTCACGCGGCACTCGATCGAATGGCCATGAATCTGGATTTGCCTTTGTGTGAAAGGCAATTTCTCACCTGCCGCGACCATGATCTGGGTCTTGACGATGTCCACGCCGGTAATCCATTCGGTCACCGGATGTTCCACCTGCACGCGGGTGTTCATTTCAATGAAATAGAACTCACCGTTTTCGTACAAGAATTCGAATGTGCCTGCGCCGCGGTAGTTGATTTTTTTACATGCAGCGACACAACGTTCGCCAATCTTGTCGATCAGTTTGCGCGGGATGCCTGGAGCGGGTGCTTCTTCGATCACTTTTTGGTGACGCCGTTGCATCGAGCAATCGCGCTCGCCCAAATACACGGCGTTGCGGTGCTTGTCCGCCAGGATTTGAATCTCAATATGGCGCGGGTTCTGCAGGAACTTTTCCATGTAGACCGCAGGATTATTGAAAGCCGCGCCGGCCTCGGCCTTGGTCATTTGCACCGCATTGATCAAAGCCGCCTCGGTGTGCACCACGCGCATGCCGCGACCGCCGCCACCCCCGGCCGCTTTGATGATCACCGGATAGCCCACGCTTTTGGCGATCCGACGGATTTGCGCCGGATCATCGGGTAACTCCCCTTCAGAGCCCGGCACGCAGGGCACACCCGCACGGATCATGGCCTGCTTGGCCGAGACCTTGTCGCCCATGATGCGGATCGACTCCGGCGTCGGGCCGATGAATTGGAAACCGCTCTTTTCGACGCGCTCGGCGAAATCGGCGTTCTCACTCAAAAAGCCATAACCAGGGTGGATCGCCTCGGCGTCGGTCACTTCGGCCGCCGAAATGATGGCCGGCATATTCAGGTAACTCAAACCCGAAGGCGCGGGGCCAATACAAACGGCTTCTTCGGCCAACTTGACATACTTGGCCTCGCGATCGGCCTCGGAATAGACCATGACCGCTTTGATACCCAACTCGCGGCAAGCACGTTGGATACGCAAAGCAATTTCGCCACGGTTGGCCACCAATATTTTCTTGAACATGCAATCCCCGGGGTGGATTATTCGATGATGAACATGGGTTGGCCGTATTCCACAGCCTGGCCGTTTTCGCACAAAATCTGGGTCACTTTGCCCGATTTGTCGGCTTCGATCTCGTTCAAAATCTTCATCGCTTCGATGATGCACAAGGTATCGCCTTCTTTGACTTCGCTGCCGATCTCGACAAACGAGGCGGCACCGGGGCTGGAGGATCGGTAGAAAGTCCCCACCATCGGCGACTTGACGGTATGACCTGCGGCAACCACCGCTTCACCCGCCACGATCTCGGCCACGGGCGCCGGCGCGGGGGCCGCCGGCGCGACAGCCACCGGGGCAGCGGCATACTGAACCGCGTTCATGGCCATCGGTGCGGCGTGGGGACTGCTCTTGACGATGCGCACTTTGCCTTCGGCTTCCGTGATTTCCAACTCCGACACATTCGAGTCAGACACCAAGTCAATCAAAGTTTTAAGTTTTCGCAAATCCATAGGACCTCCCGCGTAAGCCAACGTAAAAGCAGTAATTTACACCAAATACGCCCTAATTCACTGGCTTTTGCCGGGAATTACATTTATTGCCTGAGTCGCTCAGGCTGGCTGCCGCGTTTCAAATAAGGTCAAAAATTACCGCAAGCGTGCCAACCAGTCCGTCAGATCATGGGTTTCCAGCTTGCCCATTTTCTGCGCAATGACCTGCCCCCGGGCATTGAACAACACACTGAAGGGCAGTGCAGAGGCGGTGTTCCCCAGGTTGCGCCCCAATTCGGTCCCCGTCAAACCAGCCAGCCCCATGGGAAATGTCAACTGATTTTGCGCCAAGAAACGCCTCACCGAACTGGGTTGATCTACGGCCAATCCAATCATTTGCAGATTTTTATCACGGTTTTGACGCCAAATGGACTCCAATAAAGGCAATTCCTCAACACACGGCGGACACCAGGTGGCCCAAAAGTTCAGCAACAAAGGCTTTCCCTTGAAGCTTTGCATGGTCAAGGGGCTGCCGTCCGGTTGCTCAAAGCTGAGTTGCCAAAATGCATCGACCATCGGGTCGGCCGCGGTGACCGGCGTCATACGCCACCAAGCGAACCCCGCACCAGCCAAGCCAGCAGCAGCAGCCACGCCGGCCAGCAGGCTGCGCTTGTTCAACGCGGTTGGAGGGCGGGATTCACTTTCATTCATGGTCTTCATGCTCTTTGTCGTTGCACATCAGTTTTCTTAATGCCTTGGCATCACCCCGTGCCGTGCGCCCTTTGGCATCTGGCTTCAAGGCGCCCCGCACATCGTCGCGGTCATAAATCAGCAAATGCACCCCAATGTCTTCGCCCAATTCGGCGCAGAAACTGTGCAGGCTCAAAGCATCGACGGCTTCGCCATGAAACCCTTTGACAGTGCTAACGTCGTAAGACAAATTCATATTAATGAGCGCAACTTCAGTCGATTTGGAGTCATCGCAAAACAACTGCAAGTAAATATCAGAAAGTCGTGTCGCGGTTCCGCGCCACACAGCACCCCCTAAATGCGGGCGAAAATCTTGCAAACGGTCCATCCACAACAAAGCGTGGGTCCGCAAGGCCGCCAGCTCCTGCGGCTGCGTTTCGCTGCAAAACAATTCAATGTACTCACGCACCTGGTCTTCGACCTGGTCATTGGAGGGCAAAGCGGTGCGCTGCGGCAAGCCCAACGCATGGACGGCCCGTCGTTTGGCCGCGCCGTATTCCATGCCTTCTTCCACCACCAAACGGGCCGCAGAAGCGGCGATCTCTTGCATCCATTCGTCCATCGGGTGATTGTGCACTGCAGGCCCCACGTGCGCCTAGAATCGATGTCTATGCACATTCATATTTTGGGTATTTGCGGCACCTTCATGGGGGGACTGGCCGCGTTGGCGCGTGAAGCGGGACACAGAGTCACAGGTTGCGATGCGGGGGTCTACCCGCCCATGAGCGACCAACTGAGGGCCTTGGGCATTGAATTGATTGAGGGGTTTTCGGAAGACCAACTGCAACTCAAACCCGATATGTTCGTCGTCGGCAATGTGGTCAGTCGCGCTCGACAGCGTGACGGCAGCCCTAAATTCCCACTGATGGAAGCCATTTTGGATGCCGGCTTGCCCTACACCAGCGGCCCGCAGTGGTTGGCAGAGCATGTCTTGCAAGACCGCCATGTGCTGGCGGTGGCAGGCACCCATGGCAAAACCACCACCACTTCGATGCTGGCTTGGATTTTGGAGCAAGCCGGCCTGCAACCCGGCTTTTTGGTCGGGGGCGTGCCCCTGAACTTTGGCGTTTCAGCCCGATTGGGTGCGCCCCGTCGCGCGGATGCGGTTTCGCTGTTTGTGATCGAGGCTGACGAGTACGACACGGCTTTTTTTGACAAGCGCAGCAAATTTGTTCATTACCGGCCTCGCACCGCCATTTTGAACAATCTCGAGTTCGATCACGCTGACATCTTTGACGATCTGGCTGCCATCGAGCGTCAATTTCACCATTTGGTCCGCACTGTGCCCAGCACAGGGCGTGTTGTGGTGAACGGATTAGAAGAAAGTTTGAACCGGGTGTTGGCACAAGGCTGCTGGAGTGACGTCCGCAGCTTTGGCGCAGCGGTCAGTGATTTCACTGCCCAAGGGGAGCCCTCTGACTTTGCGGTGCTGCAATCAGGGCAGAGGGTGGCCCAGGTGAAATGGTCCCTTGGCGGCGTGCACAACCAGCTCAACGCCTTGGCCGCGATCGCCGCTGCGCAACATGTGGGTGTGGCCCCGGACGTGGCAGCGCAAGCACTGGCCAGTTTTGAAAACGTCAAACGCCGCATGGAAGTGCGCGGCGTGGTGAACAACATCACCGTGTACGACGACTTTGCGCACCATCCCACGGCCATTCGCACCACCGTCAACGGACTGCGGCGCCAGGTTGGCGATCAGGCGCGGATTCTGGCGATCTTCGAACCGCGCAGCAACACCATGAAATTGGGCGCCATGAAAGCCCAATTGCCCTGGAGCCTGGAAGAGGTCGATCTGGCTTTTTGCCACAGCGGGGGACTGGACTGGGACGCCCGCGCCGCGCTGGCGCCCATGGGTGAGCGCGCCCATGTGGGCAGCGATATCGACGAAGTGCTTGCCCAGGTGCTGACCCAGGTGCAACCTGGCGACCATGTGCTGTGCATGAGCAACGGCGGCTTTGGCGGGATTCACGCCAAGCTGATGGCCGCGCTGGCCAAGTAATTCGCAGCGCGCACCCCCCCCAGGGGTTAGCGCGAGCGACGCACCTTCACCGCATCCGACAACACCTTCAAAACACCCTCGCTGTCGTCCCAACCGATACAGGCATCGGTGATGCTCTGACCGTAAGTCAACTTGCTCACATCGTCCTTGCCGGGAGTGAACTTTTGCGCACCGCCCAGCAAATGACTTTCCACCATCACGCCAAACACTTTCTTGGAACCCCCCGCAATTTGAGCGGCGATGTCTTTGGCCACCTCAATTTGGCGCAGGTGCTGTTTGCTGCTGTTGGCGTGGCTGCAATCGACCATCAAGGTGGCGGGTAACTTGGCCGCCTCCAGCTCTTGACAGGCTGACGCCACACTGGCCGCGTCGTAGTTAGGCACTTTGCCGCCGCGCAAAATCACATGGCAATCTTTGTTGCCTTGGGTTTGCACAATCGCCACCTGACCATTTTTATGCACCGACAAAAAGTGGTGACCCCTTGCAGCCGCCTGGATCGCGTCGGTGGCGATCTTGATGTTGCCATCGGTGCCATTTTTAAAGCCAATGGGCGCTGACAAACCCGATGCCAACTCGCGGTGCACCTGGCTTTCTGTGGTGCGGGCGCCAATGGCCCCCCAACTGATCAAGTCGCCGATGTACTGAGGCGAAATCACGTCAAGAAATTCACTGCCAGCGGGTAAGCCTTGGCGGTTGATCTCGATCAGCAACTGGCGTGCAATCCGCAAACCTTCGTCAATCCGGCAACTCTCGTCCAGGTAGGGGTCATTGATCAAGCCCTTCCAGCCCACGGTGGTGCGCGGTTTTTCAAAGTACACGCGCATCACGACTTCGAGGGTGTCCGCGTATTTTTCACGCAAGGGTTTCAAGCGACGGGCGTACTCCAGTGCGGCTGCAGGATCGTGGATCGAACAGGGGCCAATCACCACCAACAAACGATCGTCCTTGCCGTGCATGATGCGGTGGATGTTTTTGCGAGTTTGGGCAATCAGATTTTCCACGGGGGTGTGGGCAATCGGGAAAAAGCGAATCAAATGTTCTGGGGGGGGGAGCACGGTGATGTCCTTGATGCGTTCGTCGTCGGTTTGGCCGGTTTTGTCGACTTGGCTCGCATACCAAGCATCGCTTTGCGCTTTGGCTTTATCGGTCATCGTGAAACTCCTAGAAAAATGAACATGCTGAAAACAAAATAAAAAACCGCCGGGCTTGTGGCACCGGCGGTTTTGACTGAGTGGGGTTGCTTACGCGTTCGCCTCTCGTCCGCCGGGGACTGAGAATCCAAAGTAAAAGTAAAAGGCAATGCGCGAAGTCATGGCGCTCAATGTAGCACAAGTTGCTGACGCCATCTGACAGTTTGTCGCCAACGTGCTCACGCCGTGCCGCCCACCGTCAAACCATCGATACGCAAGGTCGGCTGACCCACGCCCACAGGCACACTCTGGCCTTCTTTGCCGCAGGTGCCCACGCCGCTGTCCAGACGCATGTCGTTGCCGATCAGCGTGATTTTTTTCAATGACTCGGGGCCACTGCCGACCAAGGTGGCGCCTTTGACGGGGTACAAAATTTTGCCGTTCTCCACCCAATACGCTTCACTGGCCGAGAAGACAAATTTGCCGCTGGTGATGTCCACCTGACCGCCCCCAAAGTTGGTGGCATACAAACCTTTTTTGATACTGGCCACAATTTCTTGCGGGTCCTTGTCGCCACCCAACATATAGGTGTTGGTCATGCGCGGCATGGGCACATGGGCGTAGCTTTCGCGCCGGCCATTTCCTGTGGGTGGGACCCCCATCAGTCGGGCATTCATCGCATCTTGGATGTAGCCTTTCAAGATGCCGTCTTCGATCAGCACATTGCGCTGACTGGCACGACCTTCGTCATCCACATTGAGAGAACCACGGCGATCGGCCAAGGTGCCATCGTCCAAAACGGTCACCCCTTTGGCCGCGACGCGCTGGCCAATGCGGCCACTGAAGGCGCTAGAGCCTTTGCGATTAAAGTCCCCCTCCAAACCATGGCCAATGGCTTCGTGCAGCAGCACGCCTGGCCAACCAGGGCCCAGAACCACTGTCATTTCGCCAGCGGGTGCCGGACGGGCGTCGAGGTTGGTCACAGCCGCATGCACCGCGTCATTGACATAGCTTTGGATCATGGCATCGTCAAAATACGCCAAGCCAAATCGGCCGCCCCCGCCCCCACTGCCCGATTCACGGCGCTGACCTTGCTCGGCAATCACCGACACCGACAATCGCACCAAGGGCCGCACATCGGCAGCCAAGGTGCCATCGGCGCGCGCCACCATCACCACGTCGTATTCGGTGGCCAAGCCGGCCATGACTTGGACGATGCGGGTGTCTTGGGCTCGGGCCAGTTGTTCAACTTTCTCAAGCAGCTCGACTTTGGCCGCGCTGTCCATGCTGCCCATGGGGTCCATGGAGGGGTACAGCGAGCGGCTCACTGCCACTTTGCGCGCCGGGACCTTGATACGGCGGTTTTGCATGGCGCTGCCAATGCTGCGCACCGTCAGGGCGGCATCCATCAAGGACGCCATTGAAATATCGTCTGAATAGGCAAAGGCGGTTTTCTCACCCGAGACAGCACGCACACCGACGCCTTGGTCAATGCTGAAGCTTCCCGTTTTCACAATGCCCTCTTCCAAGCTCCAACCTTCTGATCGGGTGTATTGAAAGTACAAATCCGCATCGTCAATTTGGTGCGCCTTGATCGCAGACAAGGCCTGCGTCAAATGCGTTTCGTCCAAACCAAAAGGTTCAAGCAGCAGGGACCGGGCCGTGGCCAGGCGTTCAAGGGTGGGTTCGCGAGAGGTCATGGACCAATTGTAGAGAAAGACCCCTCAGCGCGCCGCAAGGCCGAACGATCCACGGGGCGAGGGACGGGCTTTCGAGACAGAGGGGGCTCAGGTTTGGACCAGGCGCTTGGCTTTGGCCACCGACATCAAGATGCCCAGGCCCAGGCCCAAGGTCACCATCGCCGTGCCGCCATAGCTGATGAAGGGCAAGGGCACACCGACGACCGGCAAAATACCGCTGACCATGCCCATGTTGACAAAGGCATAGGTGAAGAAAATCATGGTCACACTGCCCGCCAGCAAGCGTGTAAACAGGGTGGCAGCGTCCAGCGCGATCATCAGCCCGCGGTAGACCAAAAAAAGAAAAGCCGAGATCAGCAGCACGTTACCGAACAGCCCGAACTCTTCAGAGTAAGCAGCAAAAATAAAGTCGGTCGTGCGCTCGGGAATGAACTCCAAATGCGTCTGCGTGCCCTGCATGAAGCCCTTGCCCCAAAAGCCGCCCGAACCGATGGCAATCATGCCTTGGATGATGTGAAAGCCTTTGCCCAAGGGGTCACGGGTCGGGTCCAGCAAAGTGCAAACACGCTGCCGCTGGTATTCGTGCAGCACCTGCCAGTTGACGCCCTCGGCACACAACGTGGGCTCAAACACCACCAAAAGCACGATACCTGACAACCCCAGCAGCATGGGCGGGACGATCAAGCGCCAACTCAGGCCCGCAAAGAAAATCACCGACAAACCCGCGGACAACACCAACATGGCGGTTCCCAGGTCGGGTTGTTTCAAGATCAAACCCACCGGCAAGGCCAGCAAAGCCCCGGCCACCGCAAAGTCCAGCGGCCGCAACTGCCCTTCACGTTTTTGGAACCACCAGGCCAGCATCAAAGGCATGGCGATTTTCAAAATTTCACTGGGTTGAATCACCACCCCCAAATTCACCCAGCGGCGAGCGCCCTTTTTGGTAATGCCGAAAATGGCCACCGCGATCAAAAGAACCACGCCCACGGTGTACAGCGGGACGGCCAAGCTCATCCATCTTTGCGGCGGAATTTGTGCGGCAGCAAACATGATGACCGCGGCGATCAGCATGTTGCGGGCGTGATCGACAAAGCGAGTCCCATGGTCATAGCCCGAGGAGAACATGATCAACAAACCGGCGCAGGCCAGCAACAAAACCGCCAGGGCCAAAGGACCGTCAAAGCCTTCGAACCAGAACAACAAGCGCTGGCTCAGGGTCTGTTTTTGGATCACGGGTTGCATCGGCGCATTATCCCCGTTCAGACTGCTTGGATAATGTCCATCATGTCGCCCAAAGCCCAGACCACCCATTTGCTGTACCTGCACGGTTTTCGCTCTTCGCCCCTGTCGATGAAAGCGCAAAAAATGGCGCAATGGGTCAGCCAACACCACCCGCGGGTGCATTGGTGGTGTCCGCAGCTGCCGCCCTCGCCCCAGGAGGCCATGGACCTGGTGCGGCAAGGCACGGCCGATTGGCCTTGGGCGCAGACCGCGGTCATCGGTTCGTCGCTGGGCGGTTTTTATGCGCAATGCTTTGCCGCTGCCACCGGCTGCCGCGCGGTCTTGCTGAACCCGGCAGTAGAGCCAGCGCGCGACCTGGCGTCCCATGTGGGTCTGCAGCAGGCGTGGCACGATCCCAGCCAGTCGTTCTACTTTCAACCCGAATATGTTGAACAACTGACGCAGTTGCAGTCCAGTCTCGTCGGGCCAGCGCCAGAGACCTTCGCCATCGTGGCCAAGGGGGACGAAGTGTTGCGCTGGGAGGAAATGGTCAGCCATCTTCCGCAGGCGCGGATCAAGTTGCTCCCAGGCAGTGACCATGCCTTGTCAGATTTCGACACGCACCGCGCGGACATTCTGGATTTCTTGCAGCTGGCCTGACGCCAGGGCATGGGACAATCGGGCCTATGTTTGCATTGTTTGAAGAAGCCGGTAAATTCATGGCCGGTCGCATCTTGTCTGAAGCCGAGGCGTCCAGCCAGGTGGAGCTGGACAGCGGAAAACGCGTCAAAGTCAAAGCCGCGAATTTGCTACTCAAATTCGACAAACCGGAACCTGCCGCGCTGCTGGACCAAGGTCAGGCTCTGAGTTCCAGCATCGATTTGAACTTGGCTTGGGAGTTTGCCCCCGAAACCGAGTTTGGTTTTGCCGATTTGGCGCACGAGTATTTCAGCGCCCATGCCAGCACCACCGAGTTGGTGGCCGCGCTGATGGCCCTGTTTGAAGCGCCACATTACTTTCGCCGCGCTGGCAAAGGGCGTTTTCGCAAAGCCTCGTCCGAAACCCTGGCCTTGGCCTTGGCAGGCATCGAAAAGAAAAAACAAGTGCTGGCGCAAATCGACACGTGGGCCACTGAATTGGCGCAGCACCGCTGCCCTGCCCCTGTGCGGGAGCAGCTGTACAAAATATTGTTCCGCCCCGACAAAAATGCCCCCGAGTACAAAGCCGTGGTCGAGGCCAGTCGCGCCACCCAAACCGCACCGCTCGACTTGCTGCAACAGGCCGGTGCCATTGAGTCGGCCTATGACTTCCATTGGCAGCGCTTTTTGTTTGACCATTTTCCCAAGGGCACCGGTTTTCCTGCACTCTCGGCACCGGCCATCACCGACGACTTGCCACAAGCCGCGATGCGGGCCTACTCGATTGACGACTCACACACCACCGAGATTGACGACGCCTTGTCGCTGCAAGGCTTGGGCAGTGGGACGGTCACTGTGGGCATTCACATTGCCGCCCCGGGCCTGGCTGTTTTGCCTGACAGCCCGATCGACCAACTGGGTCGCCAGCGTTTGTCCACGGTCTATATGCCGGGCTACAAAATTACCATGCTGCCCGACGATGTGGTGCAAAACTACACCTTGGCCGAAGGCCAGGACTGCCCCGCGGTGTCCTTGTATGTGCGCTTTGACGAAACCAGTCTGAAAGTGCTGGGCAGCGAAACCCGCATCGAGCGAGTCCACATCGCGGCAAATTTGCGCCACGATCAGCTCGATGACCTGGTCACCCCTGAATGGCTGGAGACCCCGGAAGGGATGCCAACCACCACGCCGGTGCATCTGCCCATGCCCCACAGCGAACTGGCCTTCTTTTGGCGTCTGGCACAGCACCTCAAAGCCGAGCGCGAAGTGGTCCGCGGCAAACCCGAAACTTTCAATCGACCCGATTACACCTTCCGCCTGGCGCGCGAAGACCAGAGCTTGCCGCCCACGGGCAACGAAGCGGTGAGTATTGGCACACGCCAACGCGGCGCACCGCTGGACTTGATCGTGGCCGAGGCGATGATTCTGGCCAACAGCACTTGGGGGCAATGGCTGGCCAGCTTGGGGGTGCCGGCGATTTACCGCAGTCAGGCCAGCCTGGCGCCTGGCGTCAAAGTGCGCATGGGCACCAAGGCCTTGCCGCATGCCGGCATTGGCGTGCCCAGCTACGCCTGGAGCACCTCGCCGCTGCGCCGTTACACCGACCTGGTGAACCAGTGGCAGATCATTGCCTGCGTCCGTCATGGCGCGACGGCCGCTTTGGCCGCCCCGTTTAAACCCAAAGATGCGCAGCTGTTCGCCATCATCAGCAGCTTTGATGCCGCCTACAGCGCCTACAACAGCTACCAGTCGGGCATGGAGCGTTTCTGGACGCTGCAGTACCTGTCGCAGCAACACATCACCGAACTCAACGCCACCTTGTTCAAAGAAGCGGCTGGCGGGCAATGGCTGGTGCGCGCCGACGAGTTGCCGCTGGTCCTCAGCGTGCTGGGCGCACAGGGCATGGAGCGGGGTGCCAAAGTTCGCGTCCAACTTGGTCACATCGACACCATGGCGCTGGATGTGAACGGCACGGTTTTGCAGCGCCTCGACAGTCCGGCCACGTCGATGCCGGCCGACACAAGCGATGACGAAGGGGACGAGGACGAAGTGTCGGCGGGTCCCTTGACCATCGCAGTCGATTTGAACGCTCCCCCCTTGGAGCCCGTGGCATGAAAGCGTCCAGCGCCATGCAAGCGATCTTCGCTTGGCTGCGCATGGTGCTGTGGGTGGGCCTCAGCCTGCAATTGGTTTTTGTGGCGCTCATCGGGTTGATGCATTTCATGGACCCACCGTCCACGGCTTTTGAGCGCTCGCAAATCTGGCAGATCGTGCGGCAGCAAGGGCGCCTGCCCTGGCGGCAAGACTGGGTGGACGCCAGCCAGATCTCTCGCCACTTGAAACGGGCGGTCATGGCTTCTGAAGACAGTGCGTTTTTGCAGCACAACGGTGTCTGGTGGGAGTCGATTGAAAAAGCCTGGGGCCGGAATGAAAAAGCCAAGGCCAAAGCCGCGCAACAAGCTGCCAAACGCGCCGACCAAACAGGCAGTCAGGCTGCTGCATCGGCGCCAGCGGCCAAAATTGTCGGCGGCTCCACCATCACCCAACAGTTGGCCAAAAATTTGATGCTCAGTGGCGAGCGCACCCTGCTGCGCAAAGGCCAGGAGTTTGTGCTGACCTTGGCGCTGGAAGCCTTGCTGCCCAAACAACGCATCTTGGAGATTTACCTCAACCATGTGGAGTGGGGCGAAGGCGTTTTTGGCGCTGAAGCCGCGGCGCGCCACTACTTCAAAAAACCGGCCGCACAGCTCAGCCCGTGGGAAGCAGCGCGGCTGGCGGTGATGCTGCCGCGGCCCCGTTATTTTGAAAAACGACCGCAATCAACGTATTTGTTGGACCGCACCCAAACCATCGTCACCCGCATGAACGATGTGGTCGCGCCATGAACACTGGACAGCTTTGGTTATGAGAATCTTAGGCATTGACCCTGGCTTGCAAACCACCGGTTTTGGCTTGATCGATGTCGAAGGTGCGAGCCTGACCTACGTGGCCAGTGGCGTGATCCAAACCACCAAGCAAGACATGGGCAATTTACCGGCGCGCCTGAAAGTGCTCTACGACGGCGTGCGTGAAGTCACCGCGCTGTACCAACCCGATGAAGCCTCCGTGGAGATCGTTTTCGTCAACGTCAACCCCCAAGCCACTTTGCTGCTGGGCCAGGCCCGGGGTTGCTGCGTGACGGCGTTGGTGTCTTGTGATTTGGGGGTGGCCGAATACACGGCCTTGCAAATGAAACAAGCCATCACCGGGCATGGCCGTGCCGCCAAATCGCAGATTCAAGAAATGGTCAAACGGCTGCTGCGTTTGCCCGTGCTGCCGCGCCAAGATGCCGCCGATGCGCTGGGTTTAGCGATCACCCATGCGCACGCCAGCACGTCCATGAACAAGCTGGCGGCAGTGAATGCCCTGAGCCGAAAAACACACGGCATGTACCGGGGCGGGCGCAGCCACTGAGCAGCAGGATTGAGCCGCAGGTCTGGCGCGTGTTCAGCGCTGCACCAGCATGTGATCTCGTTGCGCCAGCGCCGGAAACCAGCGCAGCCAGGCAACCGCCAAGGTCATGGTGGCCACACCGCCTACAACCACCGAAGGGACGGGGCCCCACATCGCGGCCGTCACGCCGGATTCAAACTCGCCCAGCTGGTTCGAGGCCCCAATGAAGATCGAGTTGACCGCCGAGACACGGCCGCGCATGTCTTCTGGTGTCTCCAGTTGCATCAAGGTCATGCGGGTCACCACGCTGATGCTGTCGGCTGCGCCGGTGACGGCCAAGGCCAGCAACGACACCCACAACTGCTCTGACAAGCCGAAGACCACATTGGCCAAACCAAATACCGCCACCGCGGCCAACATGCTGTGCCCCACACGCCGCTGCAAAGGCCAGCGGGTCAGGACCACAGACATCAGCAAAGCCCCCACGGCCGGTGCGGCGCGCAGCAAGCCCAAGCCTTGCGGGCCGGTGTGCAAGAGGTCACGTGCAAAGATCGGCAGCAATGCGGTGGCGCCGCCCAACAGCACGGCCACCAGGTCCAAAGTCATGGCGCCCAACAGCGGTTTGTGCTGCCAAACAAACACCGCCCCGGCCAAGACTGAACGCAAATCGGTGGCCGCCCGCGAGGGCGTGTGGACATAGCGCACCCACAAAGCCAAAGCCAAGGCACACCCCAGCAACACCGCGCAGACGGCATACACCGTGACCACATCGTGCGCATACAACAAGCCGCCCAGGGCCGGGCCACCAATGATGGCGATTTGTACCCCACTGGAACTCATGGCAATGGCGCGGGGCAAGAGGCTGGCCGGCACCAGCTGAGGGGTCAGCGCTTGCTGGGCCGGCATCTGAAACGCGCGCACCGCGCCCAGCACCATCGACACGCCGTAAATCAAAGTGGCATTGGCAAACTGCCACTGCGTGGCCGCAATCAACAGCCCAGCCACCGCGGCTTGCACGCCCATGCAGGTGGCAAAAATGCGGGCTTTGTGAAAGCGGTCCACGACATGACCGGCTGGCAAGGTCAGCACCAGCGCAGGCACAAATTGGCACAAACCCACCAGCCCCAAACTCCAGGCGCTGCGGGTGATGTCGTACATGTGCCATGCCACGGCCACCATCAGCATCTGGTTGGCCAAGATACCGAGCAGGCGCGAGAGCCAAAAGCGCACAAAGGCTTGCTGCCCGAGCAGGACCTTCAAACTAGCGTCGGGCACGGATCACCAAGCAGGCTGCACCCAAGCCAAACCGGCAGGGGCTTTGGTTTCATCGGCAAAGGTGACCACCTCATACGCTTGCGGGCGCGCCAGCAGGGCCCGCAGCAACTGGTTGTTCATGGCATGGCCAGAGCGAAATGCGGCGTAGGCCGCCAGCATCGGTTGGCCCAGCAAAAACAAGTCGCCCATGGCGTCGAGTATTTTGTGTTTGACGAATTCATCGTCATACCGCAAGCCATCGCTGTTGAGCACTTTGTAATCGTCCATGACGATGGCATTGTCCAGGCCACCGCCCAGCGCCAGGCCGTTGGAGCGCATCATTTCCACATCTTTGGTGAAGCCAAAGGTACGCGCCCGGGCAATGTCACGGGCATAGGTGCCGTGGGCCATGTCAAACACCACCTGCTGGCCGGTGGAGTCCACCGCCGGGTGTTTGAAATCAATTTCAAAACTCAATCGGTAACCGTCATAAGGCTCCAAACGGGCCCACTTGACGTTGTCGCCTTGGCCCTCAGACACCTCCACTGTTTCCAACACACGAAGGAAGCGCTTGGGCGCGTTTTGCAACTCGATGCCCGCGCTTTGCAGCAGGTACACAAATGACGAGGCCGAACCGTCGAGGATCGGCACTTCTTCGGCGGTGATGTCGACATACAGATTGTCAATGCCCAAGCCCGCGCAGGCGGACATCAAATGTTCCACCGTGTGCACCTTGGCCTGACCGCGCGAAATGGTCGAGGCCAAGCGCGTGTCGGTCACGGCTTGGGCGCTGACCGGAATGTCCACCGGGTCCGGCAAATCGACACGCCGAAACACAATCCCCGTGTCCGGGCGGGCCGGGCGCAGCGTCAACTCCACGCGTTGGCCGCTGTGCAGGCCCACGCCTACCGCTTGGGTCAAGGTTTTGAGAGTGCGTTGCGCCAGCATGCAAATATTTTAATTGGCCTCAAAAAAGGGGGCCAACGCAAGGTCTGCGTTCAACCCCCTGTTCAGGCTGTGCAGCAGTTCAATCAGTCAGCTTGCTTGCGCAAGAAGGCAGGAATCTCAATGTCATCCATCCCGGCCGACGACATGCCATTGACTTTGTCGGCGGCTTGGGTGCGGTTGGTGCGCCACACGCTGGGCGTGTTCAAGCGGCCATAGTCGTTGCCCATGGCCGAGGCGGTCATGGGGCTGGTCGCCACTGCGTCTGCACCGCCCATTTGGAAAGGCATGTCGTGGGTACCGGTGCGCAACATGGGTTGCTGCACCAGGGTTGGACGGCGTGCCGCACCTTGGCGCGACAAGCCGGTGGCCACCACGGTGACACGGATTTCGTCGCCCAGGGCTTCGTCATACGCGGTGCCGTAGATGACATGCGCGCTTTCAGAAGCGTAGGCACGGATGGTGTTCATGGCTTGCTTGGACTCGCTCAATTTGAGCGAACCCTTGGCCGCGCTGATCAAGACCAACACGCCTTTGGCACCCGACAGGTCAATGCCTTCGAGCAGCGGGCAGGCCACGGCTTGCTCCGCAGCGATACGCGCACGGTCAGGGCCGCTGGCCGCGGCGGTGCCCATCATGGCTTTGCCGGGTTCGCCCATCACGGTACGCACGTCTTCAAAGTCGACGTTCACATGGCCAGGCACGTTGATGATTTCGGCAATGCCGCCGACAGCGTTTTTCAACACGTCGTTGGCATGGGCAAAAGCCTCGTCCTGGGTCATGTCTTCACCGCCAGGCAGCTCCAACAGCTTTTCGTTCAGCACCACGATCAAGGAGTCCACATTGGCTTCGAGTTCGGTCATGCCGGCTTCGGCGTTCGACATGCGGCGGCCGCCTTCGAATTCGAAAGGCTTGGTCACCACGCCGACGGTCAAAATACCCATCTCTTTGGCCACGCGGGCGATCACAGGGGCCGCGCCGGTGCCGGTGCCGCCGCCCATTCCGGCAGTGATGAACAACATGTGCGCGCCTTCGATGGCGGCGCGGATATCTTCTTCCGCCGCTTCAGCGGCCTCACGGCCTTTTTCAGGCTTGCTGCCGGCGCCCAAACCGGTGTGACCCAGTTGAATGAAACGATGTGCTGCGCTGCGCGTCAAGGCCTGTGCGTCGGTGTTGGCGCAGACAAACTCCACGCCTTGCACGTTGCGCTCGATCATGTGCTCCACGGCGTTACCACCGCCACCGCCGACACCGATCACTTTGATGCGGGTGCCTTGGTTGAACTCTTCGACTTGGATCATTTCAATCATGTTTAACTCCTAAATTGCTGCAGTTGCCTGAAAAATACGTTTTGTTATTGAAAGGGGAAAAAGTGGTCAACATCGACATCGCCACAAGGGACTGCCGCGGGCTTGGTTGAAGTGATGGAATCGCATCAGAAATTCCCCACAATGAAATCTTTGAATCGGCCAAAGGCGTTGTTCATCGAGCTCTTGCGCTCTTGCACTTTGAAGCCGCGCATGCGGGCCATGCGGGCTTCTTCAAGCAAACCCATCACCGTGGCGGCGCGCGCCTGACTGACCATGTCGGCCAGTGCCCCGGTGTACTTGGGCACACCCCGGCGCACGGGCTTTAAGAAAATGTCTTCGCCCAGCTCCAACATACCGGGCATCACTGCGCTGCCACCGGTCAACACAATGCCGGACGACAACACCTCTTCGTAACCGGACTCGCGAATGACTTGCTGCACCAGCGAGAAAATTTCTTCGACCCGGGGCTCGATCACGCCCGCCAAGGCTTGGCGGCTGAGCATGCGCGGGCCGCGATCACCCAAACCTGGCACCTCGACTTGCGCGTCGGGATCGGCCAAGAGTTGTTTGGCATAACCGCTTTCGACCTTGATGTCTTCGGCGTCTTTGGTCGGTGTGCGCAGCGCCATGGCGATGTCGCTGGTGATCAAGTCCCCGGCGATCGGGATCACCGCGGTATGACGAATCGCCCCGTTGGTGAAGATCGCCACATCGGTGGTACCGGCGCCAATGTCGACACAGGCCACGCCAAGTTCGCGCTCGTCTTCGGTCAGCACCGCCAAGCTGGACGACAAGGGGTTGAGCAGCAGCTGGTCGACTTCCAGGCCGCAGCGGCGCACACATTTGATGATGTTTTCCGCCGCGCTTTGCGCGCCGGTGACGATGTGCACCTTGGCTTCCAGGCGCATGCCGCTCATGCCGATCGGCTCTTTCACGTCTTGGCTGTCGATCACAAACTCTTGCGGCGCCACCAACAGCAAACGCTGGTCGGTAGAGATGTTGATGGCACGCGCCGTCTCCATCACGCGCGCCACATCGCCGGCCGAAACTTCTTTGTCTTTCACCGCCACCATGCCGCTGGAGTTGAGGCCGCGAATGTGTGCACCGGTGATGCCGGTGTTCACCCGAGTGATCTTGCAGTCGGCCATGAATTCGGCTTCTTTCAAGGCCTGCTGAATGCTTTGCACCGTGGCATCGATGTTGACCACCACGCCGCGTTTCAGCCCATTGCCCGGGGCCACGCCCATGCCCGCGAGTTTCAGCTCGCCGCCTGGCATCACCTCGGCCACCACGACCATGACTTTGGATGTCCCAATGTCCAGTCCCACCACCAAGTCTTTGTACTCTTTTGCCATAGTTCCAACCGTTCTTTTTTAAACCCTGATTTATGGTTTCTTGTTGCCGTCATTGCCCAATGTCGTCACGCCGCGCAAACGCAACGCATACCCGTTGTTGTGACGCAAATCAGCCGCCAACACCGAGTTGGTGGTGCGCTGGTAACGCGAAGTCACTTGCGCCACAGTATTCAAAAAGACGCGCAGTCGCTGGCCCACTTCTTCTTGTGTGCCCCGCCCCAATTCGATGACGGCGTCGCTATCGGTCTGCACGCGCCAACTGCCCCGGGGCGACAAATCGAGCTTGTCCACACCCATCGATACGGTGCCAAAAATCGGTTTCAAATAGTTGTACATCTGCCAAACCAGCACCGATTGACCGGTGGGGCCCGAGAGCACAGGCAGTTTGTCGGCGTCAATGTCGTCCACATTCGCTTCGAACACGAGCCCGTCTTGGTTGACCATGCTGGTTTCGCTGTTGTCACCCCACAAGGCCACCGGCAAATGCTCGTCTAAACGCACGCGCAAACGGTTTGGAAATTCACGTCGCACGGTCGCTTTGCGCACCCAAGGCATGGCTTCAAAGGCTTCTTTGGCGTGTTGTAAATCGAGGGTAAAAAAGTTACCGGACAGTTGCGGCATCACATTGGCACGCAAAGTCACTTCGTTGTGATGTGATGTGTCGCCATAAACCGCAATCTTTTGAATTGCAAAAACCGGATGACGCAAAGCCCACCACAGCGCTGCGACCAGACTCAGGCACAACACCGCCATGACCAACAACCCCGAAGTGATATTCATGATGCGGATGTCCCAAGGCGCAGGTACCAGCTTTTTCACGGTGCCTTTCCTCCCAGCGTGGCATGCTCCAGCCCCGCACTGCACAGCAACTGCCAACACAGCGCTTCGTAAGAAATGCCTGCGGCATGGGCCGACATGGGCACCAGTGAATGACCGGTCATGCCGGGTGAGGTGTTGATTTCCAGCAAATAGGGTTGGCGCGTGGTCGCATCGATCATCACATCCACCCGGCCCCAGCCTTTGCAACCCAGGACACTGTAGGCTTTGAGTACCAGAGCCTGGATGGCCTGCTCTTCGCCTGCGGGCAGACCGCAAGGCACCAGGTACTGCGTGTCGTTGGTGAAGTATTTATTTTGGTAATCGTAATTACCTTCCGGTGCGACTATGCGAATCACCGGCAGGGCTTGCGCTTGATCACCCTCACCTAACACCGGGCAAGTCACTTCGTCACCCGCAATAAATTGCTCGCACAAAATATCGGCATCACACGCCGCGGCTTGCGCCAAGGCGGCGGGCAATTCCGTGGCATTCATCACTTTGAAAACGCCAATCGAAGAACCTTCGCTGGCGGGCTTTACGATCATCGGCAGACCCAGCTGCGCAACCAGGGCGGCCACATCCAGATCGCGCCATTGGTTGCGGCGCACCAAAGCATAAGCAGGGGTCGGCACTCCTTCGGCGATCCACACCCGCTTGGTCATGATTTTGTCAATCGCGATGCTCGAGGCCATCACGCCCGAGCCGGTGTAGGGAATGCCAAGCAACTCGAGCGCGCCCTGCACCGTGCCGTCTTCGCCAAAGCGGCCATGCAAAGCAATGAAACAGCGGCTGAAACCCTCTTCTTTCAATGCGCTCAGGTCACGCTCGGCGGGGTCAAAAGCATGCGCGTCCACCCCTTGCGCACGCAGCGCGTTGAGCACGCCCTGGCCCGACATGAGCGAGACTTCACGTTCAGCCGAGCGTCCGCCCATCAAGACCGCCACTTTGCCCAAGCCCGCAGCCAATGCGCTCATGACTGGCCTCCTGCTTCCAAGGCCATGGCGACCACCTGTGCGGGCACCGCACCAATAGAGCCTGCGCCCATGCACATCACCACATCCCCGGCGCGGGCAATGTCGACAATCGCTTGCGGCATGTCGGCAATTGCGTCGACAAATACGGGCTCGACCTTGCCCGCCACGCGCAAGGCGCGGACCAAAGAGCGACCGTCGGCCGCGACGATGGGGGTTTCGCCAGCGGCGTAAACCTCGGCCAGCAACACGGCATCAGCGCCCTGGCCGATGACTTTGACGAAATCTTCAAAACAATCCCGGGTGCGGCTGTAACGGTGGGGCTGAAATGCCAGGACAATGCGCTGCCCAGGAAAGGCGCCGCGTGCAGCAGCCAACGTGGCCGCCATCTCCACAGGGTGATGTCCGTAGTCGTCGATCACGGTGAAGTAACCCCCGCCCTGCAAAGCAGACACCGCCACGGGGCCGTAGCTTTGGAAGCGCCGCCCCACGCCTTTGAAGCCCGCCAAGGCGCGCACCACGGCGGTATCGGGCAGATTCAATTCCACTGCCACTGCGATGGCCGACAAGGCATTCAGCACGTTGTGCACACCGGCCAGATTCAACACCACCTCCAAGTCGGGCAAAGTCACACCGTTGCGACGCTGCACTGTGAAATGCATTTGCCCATTGGCGGCCCGCACATTGACCGCACGCACCTGTGCACCTTCGTTCAAACCATAGGTGGTCACGGGGCGCGCCAGCTGCGGCAAGATGCTTTGCACACCGGCATCGTCGGCACACACAATGGCGGTGCCGTAAAAAGGCATGCGGTGCAAGAACTCTACAAAAGCCGATTTCAGCCGCTCGAAATCATGGCCATAGGTTTCCATGTGGTCGGCGTCGATGTTGGTCACCACCGCCATCACCGGCAGCAGATTTAAAAACGAGGCGTCTGACTCATCGGCTTCCACCACAATGTAGTCACCGGTCCCTAACTTGGCATTGGCACCGGCACTGTTCAAACGGCCGCCGATGACAAAGGTCGGGTCCAGGCCGGCTTCGGCCAACACGCTAGCGACCAGGCTGGTGGTGGTGGTTTTGCCATGCGTCCCCGCAATCGCAATGCCTTGCTTCATGCGCATCAACTCAGCCAACATCACCGCACGGGGGACGATCGGGATGTGACGCTCACGCGCCATTTGAACTTCGGGGTTATCGGCTTTGACCGCGGTGGAAGTGACCACCGCATCGGCGCCGCGCACATGGTCCGGACCGTGTCCCACAAAAGTCTGAATACCCAAGGCCGCCAAACGTCGCAGCGTGGCGCTGTCGTGCAGGTCAGAGCCTGAAATGGTGTAACCCAAATTCAAAAGTACTTCGGCAATACCACTCATCCCAGAGCCGCCAATGCCAATGAAGTGAATATGTCGGATCGCGTGCTTCATCGTGCCAGCTCCTCGCAGGCGGCCACCACGTCTTGTGTGGCATGGTTTTTTTTCTGCGCCCAAGCGGCTTCGGCTTTGGACAACAGTTCATCACGGCTCAATGCGCGCCAATGGGCGGCCAAAGCAGCGGCGCTCAATTCATGCTGCGGAACCAACCAGCCACCGCCCTGCTGCACCAAAAACTGCGCATTGGTGGTTTGATGGTCGTCGACGGCAAAGGGGAAAGGTACAAAAAGCGCTGCAGCACCTACAGCGGCTATTTCGGTCACCGTGCTGGCACCGGCGCGGCAGACGATCAAGTCGGCTTGGGCGAATGCCGAAGCCGTATCTTCAATGAAAGGCGTCAACTCGGCCTGAACACCGGCGGCCTGGTAGTTGGCGCGCAAGGCCTCAATTTGCTTGGCTCCGCTTTGGTGAGTCACCTGCGGGCGCTCCATTTCGGGCAGCAGCGCCAGGGCTTGCGGCACGACCTCGTTCAAGGCTTTGGCGCCCAAACTGCCGCCCACCACCAACACCTTGAGAGGGCCGGTGCGGCCAGCAAACCGTTCGGCCGGTGTCGCTTGCAGTGTGAAGGCTTGGCGCAATGGATTGCCCACCCATTCAGCCCCGGGCATGACCGCAGGGAAGGCCGTAAAAACCCGCTTGGCCAGCTTGGATAACCACCGATTGGCCATGCCGGCGACGGAATTTTGCTCATGCAAAACCAAGGGCGCCCCACCCCATACCGCCATCAAACCGCCAGGCACGGTCACGTACCCGCCCAGGCCCAGCACCACATTGGGTTTGACCCGACGCATCACGGCGGCACTTTGCACCAAGGCCTTGACCAAGCGCCATGGCAACAAAGCCAAAGTTTTCAAACCCTTACCGCGCACACCGCCAAACTCGATGGTCTCGAGCGCAAATCCGCGCTGCGGCACCAACTCGCTTTCCATGCTGGCCGGCGTTCCCAACCAATGCACTCGCCAGCCTTTGTTGCGCAGCGCTTCGGCGACCGCGAGGCCCGGGAAAATATGCCCCCCGGTGCCGCCCGCCATGATCAATGCGCAGGGATTCAAGCTCATGCGCGACCTCCGCGCATCATTTGTTTGTTTTCAGCGTCAATGCGCAAAACGATGGCGATGGCCACCAAATTGAGCAAAATCGCCGAGCCACCGTAGCTCATCAAAGGCAAGGTCAAACCTTTGGTGGGCAGCGCGCCCAAATTCACGCCCATGTTGATAAAGGACTGGAAACCAATCCAAATGCCCACACCCTGGGCCACCAAACCGGCAAACACCCTGTCGAGCGCAATCGCTTGCCGGCCAATTACCATGATGCGACGGCTTAACCACAAAAACAAAGAGATCACGCTCAGCACGCCGATCAAACCAAACTCTTCTCCAATCACGGCCAGCAAAAAGTCGGTATGCGCTTCTGGCAACCAATGCAGCTTCTCCACACTGCCACCCAGCCCAACGCCAAAAATCTCGCCTCGACCAATGGCAATCAAGGAGTGCGATAACTGGTAGCCTTTGCCCAGCGCGTGTTTCATATCCCAGGGATCGAGGTAGGCAAAAATCCGCTCACGACGCCACTCTGAGGTCATGATGATCATGGCGAAGATCATGACCAACACGCCCAAAATTAAAAAGAACATCCGGGCATTCACACCGCCCAAAAACAAGATGCCCATGGCGATGATGGCGATCACCAAGAAGGCCCCCATGTCGGGCTCGGCCAGCAACAAAATCCCTGCCAACGCAACCGCTGTGCCGATCGGCAAGACCGCGCGGAAGAATCGCTCTTTCACATCCATTTTGCGCACCATGTAGTCGGCTGCATAAATGATGACCGCCAGTTTGGCAAATTCAGAAGGCTGGAAATTCATGATGCCCAGTGAAATCCAACGCCGCGCACCATTCACGCCTTTGCCCACATGGGGTATCAACACCGCCAGCAGCAGCAGCAAGGACACCACAAACAAGGGGCGCGCGATTTTTTCCCAGGTTTCCATGGGCACCTGAAAAGCGAGTAAGGCCACGGCAAAGCCGATCGCAATCGACACCACATGGCGAAACAGAAAATGCGTCTGCGTGTAGCGCGCAAATTTGGGGTTGTCAGGCATGGCGATGGAGGCGGAATAGACCATCACCATGCCCCACATCAGCAAGGCCACCACCACCCACACCAAGGCTTGGTCAATCCCTTGCAATTTACCCACTGCAGGGCCGGTGCGGGCGTAATCGTAGTTGCCCAAATTAACCGGTAACGCCCCTTCGGCGGCCGGTGGCGAACCCATCCAACCCCCGGTCAAACCATACAAGGCGCTGGCCCATTGGGTTGCCAGGTGGCGCATCATGTTGGGCTGTATGGCGTTCATGCCAGCGCCTCCAACACCACGCCGGCACCTTCGGCCAAGGTCGCCACCGCTTGGCAAAAGACCTGTGCGCGGTGCTCATAATTCTGGAACATGTCAAAGCTGGCACACGCTGGCGACAGCAAAACGGCATCGCCCGCTTGCGCTGCGGCACTGGCCTTTTGAACCGCATCCGGCATGGTGTGTGCATCGATCAAAGGCACACCCGTATTTTGCAAATGCTGCCGAATGGCCGGGGCGTCCTGACCGATCAAGACCACCGCACGCGCATAAGTTGACACAGGCTGAACCAACGGAGCAAAGTCTTGTCCTTTGCCTTCCCCACCCAAAATCACCACCACCCGGCGGTCCAACCCCAGGCCTTGCAGCGCCGCTACAGTGGCGCCCACATTGGTGCCTTTGCTGTCATCGAAATATTCAACTTGGTGGATGACGCCCACCGATTCGACCCGGTGCGGCTCACCGCGGTATTCGCGCAGACCGAACAAAATCGGCGCCAAAGCACAACCCGCGCTGCACGCCAGGGCCAAAGCCGCCAGGGCATTGACCGCGTTGTGACGGCCAAAAATACGCAAGACATCGGCTGGTATCAAGCGCTGAATGTGCAATTCCTCGACTTCGCCTTTGCGCAGTTTGCTTGTTTCGTCTGCTTCCAAGGCGCGCACCAGCCAGGCCATCCCGTTCTGCATTTCGATGCCAAAATCGCCAGGGCGCAGCGGCATCCCCGCACCGAAGGTGACATGCCGACGCTGCAGAGGTTTTTGCAATTTCACGCGCACCGGTTCGGGCAACATGGCCATCACCGCGGCGTCGTCGCGGTTCAAGACCATCAAAGCCTTTTGAGCAAAAATCCGGGCCTTGGCCTGCGCATAAGCGGCCATGCTGCCATGCCAGTCGAGATGATCTTGACTGAGATTGAGCACGGTGGCTGCAGTGGGCTCAAACGCGCCGGCATGCTCTAACTGAAAGCTAGACAACTCCAGCACCCAGACTTCGGGCAAGTCATGGTCGATGGCCAAAGCCAAGGTATCGAGCAAGGTCGGACCGATATTGCCCGCCACTTGCACCGTTTTGCCAGCGCGCGCCACCAACTGACCGGTCAATGAGGTCACCGTGGTCTTGCCGTTGGTGCCCGTGATGGCCAAGACTTGCGGGGCATAGCCGCGCTCGGCCTGCAGGTCTTGCAGGGCTTGTGCAAACAAACTCAATTCCCCGCCCACCCACAAACCATTGGCACGGGCGGCATTCAAGACCGGCGCTGTGACCTCTGGCGACAGGCCGGGGCTGGTGAACACCGCGCGAATCGGCGTGCCTTCGATCAAGTCTGCAGTCAAAGCCCCACCCACAAATTGGACGTTAGGCAATTCCCGCTGCAGCACCGGCAACTGAGGCGGATCGGTGCGTGTATCGGCCACGCGGACCTGGGCCCCAAAGCGCGCGCACCAGCGCGCCATGGCCATCCCGGAAGCGCCGAGACCGAGGATGAGGATGGATTGGCCTTGAAGTTGCAGCATGACTTATCTCAGCTTCAAGGTCGACAAACCCACCAAACACAGCAACATGGTGATGATCCAAAACCGAACCACGACCTGGGTTTCTTTCCACCCGCTTTTTTCAAAGTGGTGATGCAATGGGGCCATCTTCAAAATGCGCCGCCCTGTGCCAAATTTTTTCTTGGTGTACTTGAAGTAGCTCACCTGCAGCATGACGGACACAGCCTCGACCACAAAAATGCCGCCCATGATGGCGAGCACAATTTCTTGCCGCACGATCACAGCGATGGTGCCCAACGCGGCGCCCAAGGCCAAGGCACCCACGTCGCCCATGAAGACTTGCGCGGGGTAGGTGTTGAACCATAAAAATGCCAATCCTGCGCCCGCCATGGCGGCGCAAAAGATCATCAACTCGCCAGAGCCAGGAATGTAGGGAAAGATCAAATACTTGGAGTACACCGAACTGCCGGTGACGTAGGCAAAGACGCCTAAGGCCGACCCCACCATGACGACAGGCATGATGGCCAGTCCGTCCAGGCCGTCGGTCAAATTCACGGCATTGCTGGAGCCCACGATGACCAAATAGGTCAGCACCACAAAACCAAGCACCCCCAGCGGATAGCTGACCTCTTTGAAGAAGGGCAAGAACAAACCGGCCTTGGGCGGCAAACTGACATCAAAGCCGGAAATCACCCATTTGAAAAACAGATCCAGCACCCGCATATTCGAGTTCTCGGAAATACTGAACACCAGATACAAAGCCGCCAAGACACCGATCAACGACTGCCAGAAATACTTTTCGCGTGAACGCATGCCCTCCGGGTCCTTGTTCACCACTTTGCGCCAGTCATCGACCCAGCCAATGGCACCAAAGCCCAACGTCACCAACAGTACGATCCAGACAAACCGGTTGGACAGGTCAAACCAGAGCAAGGTGGACAGGGCGATGCACAACAATATCAACACGCCGCCCATGGTCGGGGTGCCGCTTTTGGCCAAATGGCTTTGCATGCCATAGCCGCGCACGGGTTGTCCAATTTTCAGCGACGTCAATTGGCGGATGACCCATGGGCCGGCGACCAAACCCATCAACAAGGAAGTCATCGCCGCCATCACGGCACGGAACGTGATGTATTGAAAAACACGCAAAAAACCCCACTCGGGCGACAGCGTTTGCAACCATTGCGCCAAACTAAGCAGCATGTTTGAGTTCTCCTCGATGCTGTGTCTGTGCGTTCAAAATATCCAGCACACGCTCCATCTTCATGAAGCGCGAGCCTTTGACCAAAACACTGTTGAACTGAGGCAGCACGCCCAAGATATGCGCTTGTAAGGAGGCCATGTCTTCAAAGTGCTCACCGCCTTGAAAAGCCTGGGTGGTGTTGACACTCATCTGGCCCAGGGTCAGGACTTGCGTCAGACCTTGTGATCGTGCGTATGCGCCTACTTCGGCATGAAACTCGGGTCCTTGGTCACCCACTTCGCCCATATCGCCCAACACCAGCAACTGAGGGCCAGGCAATTCAGACAGCACATCGATGGCTGCGCGAACCGAATCGGGGTTGGCGTTGTAGGTGTCATCGACCACCGTCAAGGCATGCACGCCTTGCGGCATAAGCACTTGCAATGCCAAGGCGCGCGAGCGGCCTTTGACCGGCTCAAATGCATTCAAACCTTGCACAATGGCCTCAACGGGCACACCTGCAGACAGGGCGGCCGCAGCCGCAGCCAGCGCATTTTTCACGTTGTGGCGCCCAGCCACATGAACGCGGCACGGCTTGCACAAAGCCGATGTGCGCAATTCAAAATGCCAAGCCCCATTGACCCACTGCGGCTGACTGCTAAAGACATCGCCTGCGCCCAGACCGAAGGTCATGACCGCGCGAGCGTCCGCGAGGGTTTGCCATAAATGGGTGTAGTCATCGTCCACAGGGAAGACCGCGCGGCCACTGACGGGCAGCAAGCTGATGACCGCGCCGTTTTCACGTGCCACGGCTTCGACCGTGCCCATGTATTCTTGGTGTTCACGCTGCGCGTTGTTCACCAAGGCCACCGTGGCTTGGGTCATTTGTGCCAGGTAGGCGATCTCGCCCGGATGGTTCATGCCCAACTCGACCACGGCAATTTTGTGGTGCGAACGCAAGTTCAATAAAGTGAGTGGCACGCCAATGTCGTTATTCAAATTACCTTGGGTCGCCAAACTGGCTTTCGGCTGGGCACACTGCAAAATACTGGCCAACATTTGCGTCACCGTGGTTTTGCCGTTGCTGCCGGTGACCGCAATCAAGGGCAATTCAAATTGCTGGCGCCAGCCTGCGGCCAACTGACCCAAAGCCAAACGCGTATCTGACACCACCACGGCAGGCATGCCGATCGCTTGGGCTTGAGCGCGACCCGAGGATTCGCACAACACGGCCACCGCGCCCATGGCCTGGGCCTGTGGAATGAACTGCGCGCCGTCAAAACGCTCACCGCGCAAGGCCACAAACAAATCACCAGCACGCAAGGTACGGGTATCGGTGTGCACACGCTGAACTTGGACCTCACCCTCGCCTTGCAGGACGGCGCCGGACAGCCAAGGCAGTAACGTATTCAGCGACAATTGCATGCCCATTACGCGCCCTCTCCAGCTTGCAAAGCAGCCAAGCGCTGTAACACACGTTGTGCATGTTCGATGTCAGAGAAAGGGTGTCGAACCCCGCCGATATCTTGGTAGTCTTCATGCCCTTTTCCGGCGATCAAAACGACATCGGACGGACCGGCTTCAGACAAAATTTTCTCAATCGCCAGGGCGCGGTCGACGATCACCCGCGCATCCAAGGGGTTGCGCATGCCCAAGGACATTTGCTCCAAAATATGCACCGGATCTTCGGACCGTGGGTTGTCGCTGGTCAGGACCACCTGATCGGCCACCTGCTCGGCGGCACGGGTCATCAAAGGCCGTTTAGACGGGTCGCGATCACCCCCGCATCCCATCACACACCACAATTGTCCATGGCGTTGGGTCGCCACATTTTTCAAGGCTTGCAAAGCCTTGGCTACGGCATCGGGGGTGTGGGCATAGTCCACCACGGCCATTGGCAAATTACCGCCCGCAACGGGAATCATTTGCATGCGACCGGGAACCGGCGAGAGTTGCGCACAGGCTGTGACCGCTGCTTTCAAGTCGTAACCCACCGCGCGCAAGACCGCAATCACTCCCAACAGATTGTCGATATTGAATTCACCAATCACCGCCGTCTGAAGGGATTCGGTCTGCTCGCCTTCCCTGATTTCCAATGCCAATCCGGCATGCACCGACAGCACTTGACGTGCCTGCAAGCGACCTGCACCGCCGAAGCGAGAACAAGTCCAGATATCCAAACTCTTATCTTGCAACGACTGCGCCAACTCAGCGCCAAACGGATCCTCAATATTGATCACGCAAGACTGCAAACCTGCCCAGCTGAATAACCGCGCCTTGGCCTGACCATAGGCCGCCATGTCGCCGTGGTAGTCCAAATGGTCTTGCGTCAAGTTGGTAAATACGGCCACACGCACCTGCGTGCCATCCAAGCGGTGCTCTTCAATGCCGATAGACGACGCCTCCATGGCCACATAGCTCACTTGCTGATCCGCAAAAGTACGCAATTGGCTTTGCAGCAAGACGGCGTCGGGGGTGGTCATGCCGGTGGATGCCAAAGCCGACACCACGCCCGTGCCCAAGGTGCCAATCACCGCACAAGCGTCTTGGCCCTTCAAATGGTTCAAGGCTTGCGCTAACCACCAGGTGGTGGAGGTTTTGCCGTTGGTGCCGGTGACCGCAATCAGTCCGAGACATTCGCTAGGGGACGCGTAAAACGTGTTCGCAATCCACCCCGCATGGGCCTTGAGTTGGTCGTAGCAGGCGACGTCAGGGGAGTCACCCAAGTCCAAATTTTCCAGACCTTGTTTTTCAACGACGCAGGCCGCAGCGCCTTGCGCACGCGCCAGTGAAACGAACAAACGACCATCGGCCGATGCGCCGGACCAGGCCAGGAAGCCATCTCCCGGTTGCACCAGTCGACTGTCCGTCTGCAATTGCCCCGTCACGCGCTGGCGCAGCCAGTCGGCGACTTCATGGGGGGTGCGCAGTTCCAGCATCAGAAAGACTCCTCTACGGCCTGGACCGAAGTCTGTGGCTTGACTGACATATCGGGCTGAACACCCATGAGACGCAGCGTTTGTTGCACGGTTTCGCTGAACACCGGTGCAGCCACATCGCCACCGAAATAACGGCCATTGCTGGGTTCATCGATCATCACCGCGACAACGATCCGAGGCTTATCAATGGGCGCCAGGCCAACAAAAAATCCTCGGTACTTTTTGCCGGCGTAACCTTTGCCTTCTTGTTTGTGGGCCGTGCCGGTTTTTCCGCCCACCGAATAACCAATGGTTTGTGCTTTCGGCGCGGTGCCGCCGGGTGCGGCGGCCATGTTCAGCATCTTGCGCACCACCAAGGCGTTTTCGGGGCTGATGACGCGCACGCCGACGCCAGGTTGATTGACTTTCATGAGGCTGGCGGGAATGACTTCGCCATCATGGGAAAACAAGGTGTAGGCCCGGGCCAACTGAAACAAACTGGTCGACAAACCGTAGCCATAGCTCATGGTGGCTTGCTCAATCGGACGCCAGGTTTTGTAGGGCCGCAAGCGGCCGCTGACCACCCCCGGGAAAGGCACTTGGGGCTTTTGCCCAAAGCCCACCTGGGTGTACATCTCCCACATGTCGCGCGGTGGCATTTGCAAGGCAATCTTGACGGTGCCAATGTTGCTGGACTTTTGAATCACCTCATTCACGGTCAAGGTGCCATGGGCATGCGAATCCGAGATGGTGGAGCCTGAAATGGTCAAATGTCCGCCCGAGGTGTCGATGCGGGTTTCAGGTTTGACAATCCCCTTCTCCAACGCCAAAGAAATCACGATCGGTTTCATGGTCGAGCCGGGCTCGAAGGTGTCGGTCAACGCGCGATTGCGCAACTGCTCGCCACTCAAATTGATCCGCTTGGCCGGCGAGTAACTGGGGTAATTGGCCAGCGCCAGCACTTCACCCGTCTGGGCATCCAGCACCACCACGCTGCCGGCTTTGGCTTTGTTTTCGAGTACCGCATCACGCAATTTTTGATAGGCAAAAAATTGCACTTTGTTGTCAATACTCAGCTGCAGATCTTCGCCATCCACGGGCTGCACGGCGTCACCCACATCTTCGACCACACGGCCCAAACGGTCCTTGATGACGCGGCGCGAGCCCTGCCGACCGGCCAATTGTTTTTGGAACATCAGCTCCATGCCTTCTTGGCCGACGTCCTCCACATTGGTAAAGCCCACAATGTGGGCGGCCGCTTCACCCTCGGGGTAAAGGCGCTTGTATTCTTTGATCGAATACACACCCTTGATGTCCAAAGCCAGGATGTCTTTCACCACCGACTCGTCCAATTGCCTCTTGAGCCAGACGAAAGTCTTGTCCTCGTTGGCCAACTTCTTCTCTAAATCTCCCGGCGCCATTTCCAGCAATTGCGCCAAACGGGCCAATTTGGCAGGGTTGCGCTCCAGATCCTCCGGGTTGGCCCAGATACTAGGCGCGGGTACGCTGGAAGCCAAAAGCAAACCATTGCGGTCCAAGATTCGTCCGCGGCTGGCGGGTAAGGCCAGGGTGCGCGCAAAACGCACTTCACCCTGTCGCTTGAAAAAAGCGTTTTCAATCACCTGAACATAGGCGGCACGCACAGCCAGTCCGGCAAAAGCGATGGCGATCGTCGCGACAATCAATTTGCTGCGCCAAACCGGCGTTTTGCTGGTCAGCAATGGGCTCGAGCTGAGCTGCACGCTGCGACTGCTCATCGCGATGCCTCCCTCAATGCTGGGGCTGCAGCGCCGCCCGGTGCCGCTACATATTGCGTGATGCCCGGCGGCGGATTGCGCATCTGCAATTGCTGGCGCGCCAACTGCTCGACGCGCAGCGGCGTGGCCTGGGCACGGCGCTCAACGGTCAAGCGCTCGAGTTCCATGTCCAAGCGCGCAGCCTCTTTCATGGCCTTTTCATGCTCAACAAACAGGCGGCGCGTTTCATATTGGCTGTGCACCAAGACCATGGCACTGGCCACCACCGCCGCCAGCAAGCAGATGCTCAAGCGCATCATGCCGCCACCTCTGTACGCTCTGCCACCCGCATGATGGCGCTGCGCGAACGGGGGTTCCCAGCCACCTCGGCTGCCGAAGGCCGAATTCGCTCCAGCGCCTTGAGCCGCATGGGCACAGGCGGTGCAAATGGCGTGCGCCGGTCGTACACCTCTTTGGCATGCTTGGCAATGAACTGCTTGACGATGCGGTCTTCCAATGAATGGAAACTGATGACCACCAAACGGCCGCCGGGCTTGAGCACTTTCAAACTGGCTGCTAGCGCTTGTTCGAGCTCTTCAAGCTCGGCGTTGATGAAAATCCGAAAAGCCTGAAATGTCCGCGTTGCAGGGTTCTGGCCCTGCTCGCGGGTTTTGACCGTACCAGCCACGAGCCCGGCCAAATCGGTGGTGGTTGAAATTGGGCCCCGTTCTTGTCGGCGAG
>CANFYZ010000040.1 GCA_947451385.1 Comamonadaceae bacterium
GCGCTGTGACGATCAGCGGCACAGCCAAACAAGGCGAGACGCTGACGGCGGCGAACACGTTATCGGATGCAGACGGACTGGGCACGGTCAGCTACCAGTGGAGCGCAGGCGGGGCGGCCATCACGGGTGCGACCTCCAGCACTTTGGTGCTGGGCCAGGCGCAGGTGGGAATGGCCGTGACGGTAGCGGCCAGTTACACGGACGGATTCGGTCAGGCCGAGAGCGTGGAGTCCAGTCAAACTGCAGAAATATTAAATACCAATGATGTCCCT
This sequence comes from Comamonadaceae bacterium, assembly GCA_947451385.1. GTDB lineage: Bacteria > Pseudomonadota > Gammaproteobacteria > Burkholderiales > Burkholderiaceae_C > Limnohabitans_A. The sequence continues at coordinate 273 of CANFYZ010000040.1, forward strand.
GTCGCCAATGTTTTAACTTTCAAGGCGGATGAAGACCAGATTTATTCCGGTGTATTGACGGGTTTTGATTTAGATGACATCACATTGTCATTTGAAAAAGTTGAAGGCCCCGTTCATGGCGCTTTATTGCTGAATCAAACCAACGGGTCATTTACTTACACGCCAGAAGCCAATTATTTTGGTAGTGATTCATTTGTCTTTAAAGTTAATGATGGAATCATCGATTCTTCGTCGGCGACCGTAACAATAAATGTAAATTCTGTTAATGACAGTCCTACTTTAAAAACACCATTGCCCGATCAAAAGGTCATGGAGACAGAAGTCCTTGATTTTAATTTTCCGATCGAAAGTTTTGCTGACATCGACAGCGCTAGCCTCACTTATACGGCTCAGTTGGCTTCGGGTTTGAAGCTGCCCGACTGGTTGACTTTTATTCCCAACGAACTCAGATTTATCGCTAAACCCCCCGACACAGTCGTGGGTACTGATGCGATGCCATTCAAGGTTGAAGTCACGGCAACGGATGCTTCTGGTGCAAGTGTCAGTGATAACTTCGATTTATTGGTCAAACCCAACGGATACAACATCAACTCCACGGTTGTTTTTTGGAAGACCGCATCCTCAGATGCTCAACCGATTGGAATTTCTAACGTCACCCTGGCTGAAGGTGGAAAGAGCGGCACATCGAATGCAGCGGGTTTGATTTCGCTCACTGGCGCCTTGGATCTTGATGGGCTTGATGATGGGAATATGACTTTGGACCCACAGCTTGATCCACCAAGTAATGCGAAAAGCGCTATTACCCTCACTGATGTGTTAGCAACTTTGAAGGTGTACTTGAATAAAGCATTGCCAGATACTTATTCATCCCCTTTGAATTACATTGCAGCTGATTTTGACCGGTCAGGTACAGTCACACTCAGTGATGTTTTACAACTGCTCAAGTATTATCTGAACAAGCAGAACACGGTCACCCCAACCTGGCAGTTTGTAGATGCAGCCGATTTCAGTGCGGATGGCAAAACATTTTTAGGGGCCAACGGTGCCAATTTGGCCAAAGACAACACATCACCCCATGGAATTGACCAAACCTTTGACGCGACCCACACCAGTATCGATTTGGTGGGCATCCTCAGAGGGGACGTGGACGGCAGTTGGGTGGCGAGTTAAGCCGGTGCTCTGTCGTTTTCAATTTGCTGAATCTGCTCTGACAGCTCCAGCCATTTGGACTCCAGCGCTTCCAAGTCTGAATTGACAGCGCCCAATTCTTTGCTGGCTTTGACAATTTCAGGGGCGGGCATCGGTGTCGACAGGGTTTTCTCTAAACTGTCTTTTTGCGCTTGCAGTTGCGCCATTTTTTGTTCAGTTTGGTCCAAAGATTTTTTCAAGGGCCGGGTCAGTGCGGCTAGCTCGATGCGGCGTTGGGCATCTTGTTTGCGCTGCTCGGGGCTGCGAAAAACGGCAGCTTCTGGGGCCACGTTTGGAGCCGGGACCGGTTTCGGTGCCTCAAAAGCAACTGCAACTTCGCTGTCAGAAGCAAAGGTTTTATCGCTGGCAGTTTGAGGGACAACGGGCTGCACGGCGGCTGTTTTGGCTTCTTCACGCAATCTTTTAGATTCTTCCAGCAGATAGCGTTGATAGTCGTCCAGGTCTCCGTCAAAGGGCTCCACCTTGCCGCGGCCCACCATCCAAAATTCATCGCAAACCGCCCGCAGCAAAGAGCGGTCATGGCTGACGAGCATCACGGTGCCCTCAAACTCGTTGAGGGCCATTGCCAGCGCCTCGCGGGTGGCCAAGTCCAAGTGGTTGGTCGGCTCGTCCAGCAGCAACAGGTTAGGGCGTTGCCAGACGATCATGGCCAAAACCAGACGGGCTTTTTCGCCACCGCTCATGGTGCCTACGGCTTGTTTGACCATGTCGCCAGTGAAGTTGAAGGAGCCCAGATAACTGCGTAAATCCTGCTCACGGCTGGGTTCGCTGCTGTTGGAGCCCATCTCCTTGGCCAAGCGGATCATGTGTTCAAGTGGGTTGTCTTGCGGTCGCAGCACATCCAACTCTTGTTGCGCGAAGTAGCCAATATTCAGGCCTTTACCTTCGGTCAATGTGCCGGCCAGCGGCTTCATGGTGCGGGCAATGGTTTTGACCAGGGTGGATTTACCTTGTCCGTTCGCCCCCAAAATACCTATGCGCTGCCCTGCCAAGACCGATTTGCTGATGCCTTGCAGAATGGGTTTGTCTTGACCGTCGACGACATAACCAAAGCTCGCCTCACTGATCGCCAGCATGGGGTTGGGCAGGTTGTTGGGTTCTTTAAAACCAAAGGTAAATTCTGCCTCGGCCAGCAGCGGCGCCACTTTTTCCATGCGCTCCAAGGCCTTGACCCGGCTTTGCGCTTGCTTGGCTTTACTGGCCTGCGCTTTGAAGCGGGAAATGAACTTTTGCAAGTGCGCAATTTTGTCTTGCTGTTTGCTGAACGAAGCCTGTTGCAACTCCATCTGCTGTGCGCGCAAAATTTCAAAGGCGCTGTAGTTGCCGCCATAGCGCGTCAGTTTGGCGTGTTCGATGTGCAGGGTCACATCGGTGATGGCGTCCAAAAATTCGCGATCGTGACTGATCACAATCATGGTCCCGGTGTAGCGCTTCAGCCAGGCTTCCAGCCACACCAAGGCGTCTAAGTCCAAGTGGTTGGTGGGTTCGTCGAGCAACAAAATATCTGACGGGCACATCAAAGCGCGCGCCAACTGCAAGCGCATACGCCAGCCGCCGGAGAAACTGTTCACCGGGTTGTTCAATTCGTGCACGCTGAACCCCAGGCCCAAGATGAGTGCCTCTGCGCGGGGCAGGGCGTCGTGTTCGCCCGCATCGGCCAAATCGGTGTAGACATGCGCCATTTCCATGCCGTCGCCACTGGCCTCTGCGGCCGCTAAGCGTTGGCGCAACTCGGCCAAGCGGGTGTCACCTTCGAGCACAAAGGTGGAGGCGGGTTCGTCGGTTTCAGGCATGTTTTGCGCCACTTGCCCCATGCGCCAGGCTTTGGGCATGGAGAAGTCGCCACCGTCTTCATGCAAGGTGCCGTTGAAGAGGGCAAACAAGGTGGACTTGCCGGCGCCATTGCGTCCCACCAAGCCCACTTTTTCTCCGGGGTTGAGGGTGACAGAGGTATTGTCCAGCAACACTTTGGCGCTGCGGCGCAGCGTGACGTTCTTCAGGGTGATCATGGCGGTCGGGCGGTCTTCAATGGTCTGGCAAAGCCAGGCCTAAAAACAGCAAATCGGGATTGGGGTGTTCTTTAAAAGGCGGCACAGGCTTGAAGCCCAGGCGGGCATACAGTGCTTGGCCTTGCAGGTTGCTGCGCCAAGTGCTCAGAGCTGCGTGAGTGTAGCCTGCTTGCCGCGCGCGTTGCAGCAGGGCGGCTATCAATTGAGAGGCCAGTCCTTGGCCGCGCTCAGACGGCGACACATAGATGCGTTTGATCTCGCAGGTGCCGCTCAGGCGGGTGGGGGCATAAGCGCCGCAAGCAACAGCATTTTCGAGAGCCTGTTCGACGGCTTGTGCATTAGCCTGATCTGTAAGTGTTGGACGCATGAGCAAGGCCAACCCTTGCGGCGGGCTGTAGCGGGCCGGCAGATCGCGCAGGTCGTTCCAGATGGTGCTCAAATGCGGTTGGTCCAAATCCTGGGTCGCGTACGTGCGCAGCAACCTGGCCAGTTCATCCCAGTCAGAATCGGTTTGAACGGGGTGGATCTGTAAGGCCTTCATGCCTGTGCGGTTGTCAGGCTTTGAAGGCTGGTGCGCGTCACCAGCAGCACCTGGTCTTCACCCGCGCTGGTGTCCAGCCAAATCACTTCCAGGTTTGGAAAGGCCTTTTCAAAATGCGCTCGCTCGTTGCCGATCTCCAGCACCAGGACCGCTGGGGGGCTCATGTGGACCGGTGCTTGTGCGAAGAGTTGGCGCACAAAATCCATGCCGTCGTTGCCTCCGGCCAAGGCCAGTGCGGGTTCGGCAAGATACTCTGCAGGCAGCGCTTGCATGCTGGCTTCGCACACATAAGGCGGGTTGCACAAGATCAGGTCAAACTGGCCGGTGACTTGGTTCAAGCCATCGCTTTGCACCAACTGAATGCGCTCTGCAAGCGCATGGCGGTCGACGTTGATGCGCGCCACCGCCAAAGCCTCGCTGGACAGATCGGCGCCGACCACGGTGACCTCGGGATAGGTCATGGCGGCCAACACGGCCAAGCTGCCGTTGCCGGTGCACAGATCCATCACGCGCTGGGTGTGTTCGCCCAGCCAATAGTCGATGTCGCCTTCCGTCAGCAGCTCGGCAATGAAACTGCGTGGCACGATGCTGCGCTCGTCAATGTAAAAGGGCACGCCTTGCAACCAGGCTTCGCGCGTCAGGTAGGCCGCGGGTTTGCGGGTGTCAATGCGTTGCTGAATCAGGGCTTTCACGCCATTGATTTGCTCGGTGCGCAATTCATGCGCGATGTCGGTCGGGTCGCTGTCCAGCGGCAGGCCCAGTTGCCACAGCACCAGCCAGGCGGCCTCGTCTTGGGCATTGGCGGTGCCATGGCCAAAGGCCACTTGGGCCGCGGTCAGTTGCGCGGCCGAGGCGGCGATCAGGTCCGTGAGTTGCATAGGGAAAGCGGACAGACTCAGGCTTGCAGGCTGTGGTCCAGCCGTTGCAGCACGTCGCGGTAAATATTTTTCAGCGGCTCGATGTCGGCCAGCGCCACATGCTCGTTGATTTTGTGGATGGTCGCATTGGGCGGCCCCAACTCGATCACCTGGGGGCAAATTTGCGCAATAAAGCGCCCGTCGCTGGTGCCGCCGGTGGTCGAGAGTTGTGTCTCGATGCCGGTTTGCTGGCGGATGGCTTGTTGCACTGCGTCCACCAAAGTACCGGGCGTGGTCAAAAAGGGCAGCCCGCCAATCGTCCATGTCAGGTCAAAGTCCAGCTGGTGTTTGTGCAGCACCTCGGTCAGGCGTTGTTGCAAAGACTCGGGCGTGGACTCGGTGCAGAAGCGGAAGTTGAAGTCGATCACCACCGTGCCCGGAATCACATTGCTGGCCCCGGTGCCACCGTGGATGTTGCTGATCTGCCAGCTGGTGGGCTGAAAAAAGGCGTTGCCCTGCTCCCACGTCATGGCCACCAGTTCGGCCAAGGCGGGCGCAGCCGTGTGAATCGGGTTTTTGGCCAGGTGAGGGTAGGCGATATGCCCTTGCACGCCTTTGACGGTGAGCTTGCCGCTCATGGTGCCGCGCCGGCCGTTTTTGATCATGTCGCCCGTGCGCTCTACCGAGGTGGGCTCACCCACGATGCAAAAGTCGGGCGCCTGGCCACGTTGTTTCAAGCGCTCGCACACCACCACCGTGCCGTCAACGGCTGGGCCTTCTTCGTCGCTGGTCAGCAAAAAGGCCAGCCCGAGTGCGGGTTGGGCCTGGGCTGCTAAAAATTCTTGCGTGGCCACCACCATGGCGGCGAGCGATGTTTTCATGTCGCTGGTGCCCCGGCCAAACAGTTTGCCGTCTTTGTGCGTGGGCGTGAAAGGGTCGCTGTCCCACTGCGCCAGCGGGCCGGTGGGCACCACGTCAGTGTGTCCCGCAAAGGCCAAGGTTTGGCCGCTGCGACCCGGGCGGTGCGCCCACAGGTTGCGCACCCGAAACTCGGCGGGGCCGCTTTCGATCACTTCACATTCAAAGCCCAAGGGTTGGAGCTGCGCCATGATCAGGTCCATGCAGCCCGCATCGTCCGGCGTGACCGAGGGGCGTGCAATCAGTTGTTCGGCCAGTCGCAAGGTGGGGGACATATCGGTTTCCTGAAAATTTAAGCGTGGCCGGTGCGGGCTTGTCGGCAAAAGTTGGCGATGCGGTGGGCAGCCTCCAGGCATTCGGCGGTTTCGGCCACCAAGGCCATGCGGATACGGCCTTGCCCCGGGTTGTGACCGTTCACCTCGCGGGCCAGGTAGCTGCCGGGCAATACCGTTACGCCAGTGGCTTGCAGCAAGTCGCGGGCAAACACATCGTCGTGTCCGTTCCAAGCAGCGGGCACTTGGGCCCACAGGTAAAACGCGGCATCAGGCAGCTTCACGTCCATCACCTCGGCCAAGACCGGGGTCACTTGGGCAAATTTGGTGCGGTACAAGTTGCGGTTTTCCACCACATGGGCCTCGTCGTCCCAGGCGGCAATGCTGGCCGCTTGCACCACCGGGCTCATGGCGCTGCCGTGGTAGGTGCGGTACAGCAAAAACTGCTTGATGAGGCTGGCGTCGCCCGCCACAAAACCACTGCGCAGCCCCGGCACATTGCTGCGCTTGCTCAGGCTGGTCAAGGCGATCAAGCGTTTGAAGTCATTTCGCCCCAGCAGCTGCGCGGCCTGCAGTCCGCCCAAGGGCGGTTCGTCGCGAAAATATATTTCGCTGTAGCACTCGTCTGAGGCGATGACAAAACCGTATTCGTCGCTCAACGCAAACAGCTTGCGCCATTCGTCCAAAGGCATGACCGCGCCGGTCGGATTGCCCGGTGAGCAGACAAATATCAGCTGCGTGCGGGCCCAGACCTCGGCGGGCACGCTGTCCCAGTCCACCGCAAAGTTGCGCTCGGGCACGCTGGCCACGTAGTGAGGCTGCGCGCCGCCGAGCAGGGCCGCGCCTTCGTAAATTTGATAGAACGGATTCGGGCTGAGCACCGTCGCGCCGGGCTGTGTTGCATCGATCACGGTTTGGGCCAGGGCAAACAACGCTTCTCGTGTGCCATTCACCGGCAAGATCTGTGTGGCGGGGTCCAGTGCCACGTTGTAGCGTCGCTGCACCCATTGGGCGCAGGACTGGCGAAAGGGGGCTTCGCCTGCGGTGCCCGGGTAACCGGCCAAACCGGTGTCCAAGGCTTTGACCAATGCCTGTTTGATGAAATCGGGTGTGGCATGTTTGGGCTCGCCAATGCCCAAGCTGATGGGGCGCAGCGCCGGGTTGGGCGTGACGCCAGCAAACAGCTGTCGCAAGCGTTCAAAAGGGTAAGGCTGCAGGGTCGTGAGAAGCGGATTCATCCCCTGATTATCGGGGATGCAAGCCGATCGATTTATCTCTGCAAAGTGAGCTCCCGTTGGCGTCAATGCGGCAGGTCGTGGGTTAATATTCGAGCTCTGCACGCCCTGGGTGTGCAGCCCTCTTTTTTCACCTTGTCCTGCCTTGCTTGAGGTGAAATGCGAACTTTTTAAGTGTTTTCGGACTGCCGTGCGCCTCAACTCCATCAAACTTGCGGGTTTCAAATCTTTTGCCGAGCCGACCAACTTCGTCTTGCCCGGGCAGTTGGTGGGCGTGGTGGGGCCAAACGGTTGTGGCAAGTCCAACATCATGGACGCGGTGCGCTGGGTGCTGGGCGAGTCCAAAGCGTCTGAATTGCGTGGCGAGTCCATGCAAGATGTGATCTTCAACGGCACCACCACCCGCAAGCCCGCCAGCCGTGCCAGCGTGGAACTGGTGTTTGACAACGCGGATCACCGCGCCGGTGGCCAATGGGGTCAATTTGCAGAGATCGCGGTCAAGCGTGTGCTCACGCGCGACGGCAATTCCAGTTACTACATCAACAACCAGCCCGTGCGTCGCCGCGATGTGCAAGACGTGTTCTTGGGCACGGGCCTGGGCCCGCGTGCCTACGCCATCATTGGCCAGGGGACGATCAGTCGCATCATCGAGTCGCGCCCCGAAGAGTTGCGCTTGTTTTTGGAAGAAGCCGCAGGCGTTTCTAAATACAAAGAGCGACGTCGCGAAACCGAAAACCGCCTGTCAGACACGCGCGAGAACCTGACCCGCGTCGAAGACATCTTGCGCGAGCTCAATGCCAATTTGGACAAGCTGGAAAAGCAAGCCGAAGTGGCGCAGCGCTTCAACACCCTGAAGGCCGACAGCACGCTCAAACAACACCAACTGTGGTTCATCAAACGCAGCGAGGCCGAAGCCGGTCAAGGCAGTTTGAAGGCCGATGTGGAAAAGGCGGCCAACGATTTGGAGTCGCGCATTGCCGACTTGCGTCATGTGGAGTCCGATCTGGAAACGATTCGCCAGGCGCATTACGCGGCGGGCGACCAGGTGAACCAGGCGCAAGGCGCTTTGTACGAAGCCAGTGCCGAAGTGGGACGCCTGGAGGCGGAAATACGTTTCGTGGTGGAAGGCCGTCAACGCGCAGAGCAGCGCCTGGTGCAACTCAAAGAGCAAGCGGCACAATGGGCTGTGCGCACGACGGATGCGCAATTGGAATTAGAAGGTCTGGCCGAGCAGGCCGTGATGGCCGAGGACCAGTCCATCACCCTGGCCGCGCAGGTGGAAGACCAAGCTCAGGCTCTGCCCGATTTGGAAGAGGCTTTGCGCCAAGCGCAAAGCAAAGCGAATGAGCAACGCGCCAGCGTGGTCCAAGTGCAGCAGCAGATTCAGGTGCTGGCCGCTGACCAACGGAACACCGAAGAGCAAGCCCGTCAATTGAACCAGCGACGTGAGCGCTTGGCGGTTGACCAAAACGCCTTGGCCGCGCCCGACGAGCAACGTTTGGTTAATTTGCGTGCGCAACTGGCCGAGGCCGAAGAAGCCGCCAGCGTGGCCAGCGGTCGTTTGCATGAACTGCAAGACCAAGTTCCGCAACTCGACGAAGAGCGTCGCAGTCAACAGCAAGCGGTGAACACCGAGTCCGCACGCTTGGCCGATTTGGCCGCCAAGGTGGAAGCCCTCAAAGCCTTGCAAGACAAAGTGCGTACCGACGGCAAGCTGAAGCCCTGGCTGACCAAGCACGGCTTGGACGGTTTGCAAGGCTTGTGGAGCCGCATCCATATCGAACCGGGCTGGGAAAACGCTTTGGAGTCGGCGCTGCGCGAGCAGTTGTCGGCGCTGGAGGTGTCGCGCTTGGACACGGTGCGCGCATTTGCCAGCGATGCCCCGCCCGCTAAATTGTCGTTTTACAGCCCGCCATCGGCGGCCGTGGGTCAGGCCCGCAAGGGCTTGCCATCGGGTTGTCAGCCACTGGCCGATTTCTTGCGCTTGAACGATGCCGGTTTATCGGCCCTGCTGGGCACCTGGCTGCAAGGTTGTTACACCGCGCCGAGCCTGGACGATGCTTTGGCCTGGCGCGATCAATTGCAAGCCGGAGAAGTTTTGTATGTGCAAAGCGGTCATGCGGTTCGCTTGCACAGCGTGAGTTTTTACGCGCAAGATTCTGAGCAAGCCGGCTTGTTGGCACGTGCCCAGGACATCGAAAATTTTGAAAAGCAACTCAAAGCGCAAACCCTGATCAGCGACGAAAGCCGGACCGCCTTGGTGCGTGCTGAGGCGGCTTATGCCGATGCCAGCACCCGCTTGGTCACCGGCCGCCGCGAGGCCTCAGAAACCCAATCGCGCGCGCATGAGGTGCAGGTCGAGACCCTGCGCCTGTCGCAACTGGCCGAACAAACCCGAGCCCGCAGCGAGCAGATTGCGGGCGACATGGCCGAGATCGATGCCCTGCTGGAGGACCTGCAAGAGCGCCGCCTCACCGCCGAAGCCCGTTTTGAAGAGCTGGACATGCAACTGGCCGACAGCCAAGAGCGCCACGCGCAACTGGACGACCGCATGATTGACTGCGAGCGCAAGCTGGCCGAGTGCCGCGAGCAGCAGCGCAGCCTGGAGCGCCAAGCGCAAGAAGCGGCATTTGCCCAACGCACGCTGGCGTCTCGCCGTGCCGAATTGAGCCGCGCCATTGAAACTGCGGGTCAGCAAGCCACCAGCATCGCCGCCGAAGAGCAGCGCGCCCAAGACGAGCTGTCGCGCCTGAACGATGCGGCCGCCCAGGGCGGTCTGCAAGACGCTTTGAACATGAAGCTGGAGCGCGAAAAAACCTTGGGCGCGCGCCGCAGCGAATACGACGACCTGACCGCCAAATTGCGCGCCAGCGATGAGCGCCGCCTGAGCTTTGAGCGTGAGCTGGACCCGCTGCGCCAACGCATCACCGATTTGCAATTGAAAGAGCAAGCCTCGCGTTTGGGTGTGGAGCAATACACCCAGTTGCTGGCCGATGCCCAGGCCGATCTGGACGCGGTGGCGCGCTCCATTGAAGCAGGCCAGGTGCGCCTGACCGGCCTGCAAGGCGAGATTGACCGCTTGAATCGCGAGATCACTGCCCTGGGCGCGGTCAATTTGGCGGCGCTCGATGAATTGGCCACCGCCCGTGAGCGAAAAACCTTCCTGGACGCGCAAAACGCCGATCTGACCGAGGCAATGAACACTTTGGAAGATGCCATCCGCAAGATCGATGCGGAAACGCGTGATTTGCTGGGCGGCACGTTCAACACCGTGAACGAACATTTCAGCCGCATGTTCCCCGAATTGTTTGGCGGCGGCAACGCCCGTCTGGTCATGACCGGGGACGAGATTCTGGATGCCGGTGTGCAGGTGCTGGCCCAGCCACCGGGCAAGAAGAACCAAACCATCCATTTGCTCTCGGGCGGTGAAAAAGCGCTCACGGCGATTGCGCTGGTGTTTGCGATTTTCCAGCTCAACCCTGCGCCTTTTTGTTTGCTCGACGAGGTGGATGCACCGCTCGATGATGCCAACACCGAACGCTATGCCAAGTTGGTCTCCAGCATGGGCAAAGAGACGCAGTTCTTGTTCATCAGTCACAACAAAATCGCCATGGAAATGGCCGAACAGCTGATTGGTGTGACCATGCAAGAGCAGGGCGTGTCGCGCATTGTGGCGGTCGACATGGAGTCTGCCGTGTCCATGGCCGATTTCTGAAGTCCTTGTAGATCAACAACCTACCTCATTCCTCATTCAAAGCATGACTTCTTTGCAAATCAGTATGTTGGCTATCGGCGGACTGACGCTGTTGGCGGTGGTGGGCTACAACTTGTGGGTGTCGCGTAAAAACGCCCCACGTCAAGCGGATGTCCTGCCCACGGGATCGAACGATCCTTCTTTGTCGGCTGAAACGACAGGGCCGATTGAGCCCCTGATGGACGACGATCTGACCGGTTTGCCGCATCCAGAAAAGAAACCCGCCATTGATGCCTTGATCGATGCCATCACGCCGATCGAAGTGGAATCTTTGGTGTCAGGAGACGCCATTTTGGCCGCCTTGCCGCACACCCGCCGCGTCGGCACCAAACCTTTTGCGGTGGAGGGTTTGAATGAAACCACCGGCGAATGGGAAGCGCCACAGGCCGGTCGACGTTACAGTGCCGTGCAAGCTTCGGTGCAATTGGCCAACCGGGTGGGGGCGATCAATGAAATTGAATTTTCAGAGTTCGTGATCAAAGCCCAGGCCGTCGCTGACCATTTGAATGGCGACACGGTGTTTCCCGACATGCTGGAAGAGGTGGCCCGTGGCCGCGAATTGGACCAATTTGCCAGCGCACATGACGCTCAACTGAGTTTTACTTTGTGTGCCCGTGCCTCGGCCTGGAGTCCGGGTTATATCCAACAACACGCTGCGCGTCTGGGTTTTGTGGCTGGCGTGATTCCTGGACGCATGGTCTTGCCTGCGGCCCAGCTCGGCCTCCCGCCGGTGCTGGCCTTGGCGTTTGACACCCAAGCGGCCATGGCCGATGACCCGGCCTTGTCTGCCATACGCGAGTTTGATTTGACCTTGGATGTGCCTCAAATCAGCCGCACTGAAGCGCCTTTTGGTCAATTGCGCGATGCGGCTTTGTTGTTGGCCCAGGCCATGGACGGTGTGGTGACCGACGGCGGTGGCCATGTTTTGAATGAAGCGGCGCTGGACGCCATCGCCGTCGATTTGGAGCAGTTGTACGACGCGCTCGACCAGCGTGAGCTGTCTGCCGGCTCGCCGCAGGCCCGCCGTTTGTTTTCTTGAGCCTTGCGTTCACGCGCATGAGCACCTTGGACCTTTTCGGGGACAGCCCCGAACCCTCCTCACGACACAACGCACAGCAACAGGCCCTCTCGGTGAGTGAGCAAATCCGCCAGTTGCGGGATCAGTTGCATCACCACGGGCATTTGTACTACACGCTGGACGCGCCTGAAATTCCCGATGCTGAATACGACCGCTTGTTCAAGCAGTTGCAAGCGCTGGAGTTGGCACATCCTGAACTGCTCACCGCCGATTCGCCCACGCAAAGGGTGGGCGCTGCGGTGCTGGAGGCTTTTGCCACGGTGCGGCATCGTGTGCCGATGCTCAGCATCCGCACCGAAACCGATACCGAATCCAGCGGTGCACAAGCTTTTGATGCGCGTGTGCGGCGCGAGCTCGGGCGGGGCGACAGCGATCCGGCGATCGACTATGTGGCCGAGCTGAAGTTCGATGGCTTGGCCATGAGCTTGCGTTACGAAAACGGTGTGCTGGTGCAGGCCGCCACCCGCGGCGATGGCGAAAGTGGCGAGGACGTCACCACCAATATCCGCACCATCGGTCAAATTCCTTTGCGCTTGAAAGTGGCGCATCAGCGGCCCATTCCGCCGGTACTCGAAGTACGCGGTGAAGTCTATATGCGCCGTGATGACTTTGAGGCTTTGAACGAGCGCCAGCGCGCCAAAATTGCCGCCGGTGCCAAGGGCGAAAAAACCTTTGTGAATCCACGCAACGCGGCGGCCGGTGCGGTGCGCCAACTCGATTCGGGCATTGCCGCAGAGCGACCGCTGAGTTTTTTTGCCTACGGCCTGGGCGATGTGACGCCTGTGAGCGAGGGCGGCCCACAGTTCACAAGCCATTATGAAATGCAGCAAGCCTTCAAATCCTGGGGCTTTCCGGTGGCCGACCAAATTCAGTGTGTGCAGGGCGCGGCGGGTTTGGTGGAGTTTCATCAAAGCATTGCGCAAACACGTGACCGTTTGCCTTTTGACATTGACGGCGTGGTCTACAAAGTCAACGACTTGGCCTTGCAAGCCCAATTGGGCTTTGTCACCCGCGAGCCCCGCTGGGCGGTGGCGCACAAGTTCCCAGCCCAAGAAGAGTTGACCACGGTGCTGGCAATTGACGTGCAAGTGGGGCGCACCGGCAAGCTCACCCCGGTGGCCAAATTGGCGCCGGTGTTTGTCGGTGGCGTGACGGTGACCAATGCCACCTTGCACAACGAAGACGAAGCCCGGCGCAAAGACGTGCGCGTGGGCGATACCGTGATCGTACGGCGCGCTGGCGATGTGATTCCAGAAGTGGTGTCGGTGTTGCTGGACAAACGTGTGGACAGTGCGCCGGTCTTTACCATGCCTTCTCACTGCCCGGTGTGTGGCAGCGACGCGGTGCGTGAAGAAGGCGAGGCTGATCACCGGTGCAGCGGTGGCCTGTTTTGCAGCGCCCAACGCAAGCAAGCCATTTTGCATTTTGCGCAACGGCGCGCCGTGGAAGTCGAAGGCCTCGGCGAAAAACTGGTGGACCAAATGGTTGACAGCGGCGTGGTCAAAACCCTGCCCGATGTCTACCGCCTGGGCTTTGTCGGCCTGGCGCAACTCGATCGCATGGCCGACAAATCGGCGCAAAACATCGTCGCGGCCTTGGAGGCGTCCAAAGCCACCACGTTGCCTCGATTTTTATTTGGCCTGGGCATTCGTCACGTGGGTGAGGCCACGGCCAAAGAATTGGCCAGACACTTTGGCAGCCTGGACCGGATCATGGACGCGGCTGAAGAGGATTTGCTGCAGGTCAACGATGTGGGCCCCGTGGTGGCGCGCAGCTTGCGCACGTTTTTTGACCAAGCACACAACCGCGAAGTGGTCGCCCAATTGCGTGCCTGTGGTGTGCATTGGCCTGAAGGTGAACCGGCGGCTCAAGCCGTGCAACCTTTGGCTGGACAAACCTTTGTGCTGACCGGCACCTTGCCTACCCTCAGTCGCGACCAAGCCAAAGCCTTGCTGGAAGCGCAAGGGGCCAAAGTGGCCGGTTCGGTCAGCAAAAAAACCAGCTATGTGGTGGCAGGCACAGAGGCCGGCAGCAAGCTCGACAAGGCGCGTGAATTGGGCGTGCCGGTACTGGACGAAGACGGCTTACAACAACTCTTGCAACAACTCTTGGCCCCGGTCACAGACCCTGCGCTCAACACCACTGAAAGCACAAAATGACTGTCCGTGAAATTTTGAAAATGGGTGACGCCCGTTTGCTGCGCACCGCCCCTGCGGTCGAGGCGTTTGATACGCCCGAGTTGCACGCCTTGGTGGCCGACATGCTGGAAACCATGGCGGCGGTGAATGGCGCCGGTTTGGCCGCGCCGCAAATCGGTGTGAATTTGCAGGTGGTGATTTTTGGCAGCGGCGCGGTCAATCCACGTTATCCGCAAGAGCCGCCCATTCCGGCCACGATTTTGCTCAACCCTGTGATCACGCCTTTGGACGATGAAGAGCAAGTCGGCTGGGAAGGGTGCCTGTCCGTGCCGGGCATGCGCGCCATGGTGCCGCGTTGGCAGCGCATCCGTTACAGCGGCTTTGATGTGCAAGGCCGCGCCATAGACCGCACCGCCGATGGTTTTCATTCGCGTGTGGTGCAGCATGAATGCGATCACCTGATTGGCAAGCTCTACCCCATGCGGGTGCGGGACTTCAGCCAGTTTGGCTTCACCTCCGTGTTGTTTCCGGGGTTGGACGACAACACCGACGATTGATTTTTACAACTGAGCCAGCCGGCAGAGTTACAACTGAGCCAGTCGGCTCAGGGCCTTGTGTAAGGTCTCGTCTTGTTTGGCAAAGCAAAAGCGGATGACCCGCTGATCAAAGCCGTCTGCATAAAACGCTGACAGCGGAATGGCCGCCACGCCGATGTCTGTGGTGAGCCATTTGCAGAAATCGGCTTCGCTCAAATTTTTCTCGGGCACAGCCAGGCCCGAAATGTCGACGCATTGAAAGTAGGTGCCTTCACCTGGCAAGAGCTTGAATTTGGTGTTGGCCAAACCCTGGCGGAACAGGTCTCGCTTGCGTTGGTAAAAAGCGGGCAAATCCAAATACGGTTGGGGATCGGCCATGTAGCGGGTGAGTCCGTATTGCATCGGCGTGTTGACGGTGAACACGTTGAACTGGTGCACTTTGCGAAACTCGGTGGTCAGCGAGGCGGGCGCTGCCACGGTGCCGATTTTCCAACCGGTCACATGGTAGGTTTTGCCAAAACTAGACACGATGAAAGCGCGCGCGGCCAAGCCCTCAAACTGCGCGGCGCTCCAATGCCGGTTGGGTGCATACACCATGTGTTCATAAACTTCGTCGCTGATCAGCAGGACGTTGGTGGGGGCCAAAATCTCTTGCAAGCGCAGCATGTCTTGCTCGCTCCAGATCATGCCGCTGGGGTTGTGCGGCGAGTTGATGATGATGGCGCGGGTTTGGGCTGTGATGGCCGCCTGGATTTTGTCGAAGTCCGGGCGGAAGGTGCCTGGCGTCAGGGGCACGCGTACCACCACGCCCCCGGCCATGTCGATGTTGGGCACATAGCTGTCGTAGCAAGGCTCCAGCACAATCACCTCATCGCCTGGGTGCACCACCGCCAAGATGATGGTCAGAATAGCTTGCGTCGCCCCGGCGGTAACGGTGATTTCGCTGACCGGGTCGTAATGCCGACCATAGAGGTTTTGAATTTTTGCGCTGACCGCTTCCCGCAGCGGTGCAATTCCGGTCATGGGAGGGTATTGATTCAGACCCTCTTGCATCGCGCCATTCACGGCCTCGGTCAGTTGGGGGTCGCAGGCAAAGTCTGGAAAGCCTTGGCCCAGATTCACCGCGCCGGTTTCCAGGGCCAGGCCGGACATGACGGTGAAGATGGTGGTCCCCATCTGGGGGTGTTTTGAAACGAGGGCAGGGGTGTGCGGTGTCATGTCGCGAAGGTCAAAGAAAATAAAAAATCAGAGTTCGTAGTCCGCCACGTGGCCGGTCATGGCCTTGGCGATCAGCGCAGGGGTGAGGCGGTCGCTCAGCATTTCGGCAAACTGGTAGACAAAGTTACGCAGATAAGCGCCGCGCTTGAAGGCCACCCGGGCCACGTTCATGCCCAGCAGTTGGCCCATGGGGCGAATCACCAGGTCTTTCACCGGGTCGTCTTTCACCGCCATTTCAGCGACGATGCCCACACCCAAACCCAGCCGCACATAGGTTTTGATCACGTCCGAATCGATCGCTTCCAGGGCGATGCGCGGATGCAATTTTTTGCTCGCAAAAGCCGTGTCAATCCGGGTACGGCCTGTGAATGAAGGGTGGTAAGTGATGACCGGTTCTTTGGCCACGTCTTCCAGGGTGAGGTGTTCTTTGCGCGCCAGGGGGTGGTCCAGCGGCAACACCAACATGTGCTGCCATTCGTAGCAGGGCAGGGTGACCAACTCGTCATAGGCGGCGAGTGACTCGGTGGCCATGCCAATCTCGGCGGTGTCGTCCAGCAGCATTTTGGCGACTTGGTCGGGCGCGCCTTGGTGCAGGCTGATGTTGACCTTGGGGTATTTCTCGCGCAATTTGGCGACCGGGTGCGGCAGCACATAGCGCGCCTGGGTGTGGGTGGTGGCGATGGACAAGGTGCCACTGTCTTGCGCGCTGTATTGCTCGCCAATCCGCTTGAGGTTGCCGATTTCGCGCATGATCACTTCAATGCTTTGCAGCACATGCATCCCCGGCTCGGTGATGCGTTTGAGGCGTTTGCCATGGCGCGCAAAGATGTCAATGCCCAACTCCTCCTCGAGTTCGATGATGGCTTTGGACACGCCGGGTTGGGAGGTGTGCAGGGCTTTGGCGGCCTCGGTCAAATTCAGGTTGCGCCGCGCTGCTTCTTGAACAAATCTAAATTGGTGCAGGTTCACAGTGAAATCGCCATAAAGAATCTGCTTATTATGCTTTATGTGTCTATGGCAATTTGCGCGATTTGGTCAATCAGACGCGGGTCTTCCCCCACAGCGGGCTGCAGTTCAAACACCACGCCAGGGTGGGTGGACCGCAATTGGGTCAGCAGTTCGGGCAGGTCTTCGCGCGCATGCCGACCCACTCCGAGGAACATGGGCACGATGCGAATGTGGCTGGCACCTTGGTTCACCATCTGGGCCGTCACACTGGGCAGGTCTGGGGTGGTCAGCTCCAGGTAGGCGCAGGCGACTTGCGCACCGGCCTGTCGCTCTGTGATGCGCCGGGCAACCGCCTCGATGGGCAACTTCCACAGCGGATCGCGCGAGCCATGGGCAAACAAAATGATGCCCTGATGGGAGTTTTGAGAAGCTGGTGTCATGTTATTGCCTGAGGACCAGCCACCAGAATGTGGCCAGTGAAATAGCGCTGTAAATCAGTGCGGGGGCCGCGGAGGTGAGCCAGGGCTGCCAATTGTTCAAGTTGCCCATGAAGCCAAACACATTGTTCAGCAAATAAAAACTGATGCCGGCCATGACGCCGCCGAACACATAGCCGGTGATGTGGCCTGAGCGGAAATGCAAATACGCAAAAGGCAAAGCCAATGACAACATGACCAAGCAGCTGAGCGGGTAAAAGACTTTGCGCCAAAACTCAATTTCATAGCGCTGGGCGTTTTGACCATTGGCGTCCAGGTGGCGCATGTACTGGAACAGGTCCCAAGTCTGCATCCGGTCCGGGCTGAGCAAGGCGGCCGCCACCATTTCTGTGGATATTTCGGTCGGCCAACGCAACTCGGGTAAGCGTTGGGTTTCAATGCGTGCCGCCTCTTTGGCGTCCAGGTGGTAGATGCGCTGCTCGGCGTCAGTCAGCACCCATTCGTTGTTGCCAATCTGCGCCGAAGGCGCGCTGGTGATGGCACTCAGCCGTCCGTCGGCATTGAAAGCATGGATTTTGATTTGCACCAATTGACCATCGCTGTTCATGGCTGCCACGTTCACCGCAAAGTTCAGGTTCTGTTGTTTTTCTTTCAACCAGGCCCCGGTTTGACCCACGGTGATGCGGCCTTGAAACTGGGCTTTCAAGAGCTGCGCCTTGCGGTTCGCCACAGGCGCCACGTAGTCCCCGACCAAAAAGGTGATGGCCACAAAAATCAGTCCCAGGTTAAAAAGTGATCGCAACGCGCTCCAGGGGCCCAGGCCGCCGGTTCGCAAAATGGTGAACTCTGAGCTTTGGGCAAAGCGGGCCATGACAAAAATGCTGCCAATCAACACAGACAACGGGAGCAACTCGTACAGGTGACCGGGGATGAGCAAGCTCACATACATCAAGGCGTGTTTGAACTGGTAACCCGATTTGGCTAAGCGGTTAAGGACTTGCAGTTGGTCGACGATGTCAAAAAACACAAACAAGGCCAGAAAACCAAAAGCGACAAAAATGACCGCCTTGATGATTTCGCCGTGAATGAGCTTGCGAATGGTTTTCATGCCACCACGACGCCCTTCGGTGTCGAACGGAAGACAAGATTTCGCCACGAAAAATGGAAGTGTCGCGCAGTAATCCAGAGCATGGCTATCAAAAATACCCCGCCATGCAAGGCCAGTAAAAATCCTGCAAAACTTACACGACTCTGGCTGATCCAACTTTGTCCAACATTGATCATGTTGTAGTAAAAAATAAAAATCAGCAATGCCAAAGCCGTGTGGTAACTGCGACCCACGCGCGGATTGGCCGTGGCGACGGCCAAGGCCAGCAAAACGAAATTAATCGCCGACAGACTCAGCCCCAAGCGCCAAGCCAGTTCACCCAAATGCTGAGGTCGGGGGTCTCTGATCAGGTCCAGACTCGAGGTCATGCTGGGGGCGTTGGCGGAAATGGGTTTGATGTCTGTGTCAATCACCACCTCGTATTGATTGAAATCGATGACGCGGACATCCCCTGTTTGGCTGTCGCGTATGACTTGCTGTCCTGACTTCAAACTCAAGACACGTTCCCCATTTCTGAGTTCAATCAAGCCTTGCCGTGCCGAAGTGATGCTTTCAATCGGACCGTCCACACTGGAAATAAAGACATTGGTGCCGGTTTTGTTGTCGGGAGTGTCTTTGTCAATGAAAAAAACGCGCTTGCCGCCGGCTGATTCTTGGAACTGACCCGGCGCCACGCGTTCTATGTCATTGCGTTGCTCATACCGATCGCTCAGGTCTTGGGCTTGGCGGTTACTCCAGGGCCATACCAGCAAAGCCAATACGGTAATTACCAAAATAATGGGCCAAGCAAAACGAAAAATAGGCGCTGCAAAAGAAGCCAGGCCCCGACCGCTGGAAAACCAGATCACCATTTCACTGTCCGCATACATCCGCGATAAAGTGGAAACGACGGCAATGAACAGGCTCAAAGTCAGAATGCTGTTCAAGTGCCCCAACACGGTAAATCCCATGACCAGCATAATTTCAGAGGGATTCACGCTGCCAACGGTCGCCTGCCCCAATGTCCTGATCAAGACGTTGGTCATCACGATGGTCGCCATCACGACCACGGTGGCACCAAAGCTGCGGGACAGATCCTTGCGGAGGGCGGAATGGAATAACATTGACGGGTTGAAAAAGAACCAATTATGAACTTCGAACTCACCCCACTTTCACTCGCAAGCGCATGTCAAGACAAGACCGAAGCCTTGATTGTCCTTGTTCCTGAGACCTTCAAACCTGGCAAGGATGCGATTTCTCAGTTGATTGCGCACGCCTTAGAGGCCAAAGACTTCGACTTGAAAGCGGGCCAAATGTTGGCGGCCTACCGTGTTGCAGGCATCGCGGCTGCCAAAATTTGGCTGCTCGGCGCAGGCTCCGCGTCGGCGGTCCACATCAAAACAGCGATGTCGGCCGTGCTGCCACAGATTAAGTCACTTCAGGTCAAAAAATTAACCATTTTGTTTCCGTTCAATGCGGACGCCAGCGCCATCCAGGCCTTGGTTGGCGCAGTCGGTGACGGGACTTACGTCTACACCACCACCCAATCTAAACCCAAAGGGCGGCAGCTGAAAAACGTGTATTTGGGCGTGCCGCATCTCGAGCCCATGATTCAAAAAGCCTTTGACATCGCCAAAGCCACATGGATGGGGGTTGAAGTGGCGAAAGAATGGGCCAATCGCCCGGCCAATCATGCGACCCCCACCGCTCTAGGCTTGGCTGCCAAAAGTTTGGCTCAAGGTCGCAAGTTCAGTTGCGAAGTCCTTGGTCCCAAAGAGGTTGCGAAACTGGGCATGGGCTCTTTTATCTCCGTGGCCCAAGGTTCACGCGAGCCCTTGCGTTTCATTGTCATGCGCTACCAAGGTGCGGCGGCCTCGGTGGCGCCGGTGGTATTGGTCGGCAAAGGCATCACCTTTGACACCGGGGGCATCTCGATCAAGCCTGCGCCCGAAATGGACGAAATGAAGTTCGACATGAGCGGTGCCGCCAGTGTTCTGGGCGTATTTAAATCATTGAGCCAGTTGATGCCGGCGGTCAATGTGGTGGGGTTGATTCCTGCTTGTGAAAATATGCCCGACGGCCAGGCCGTGAAGCCGGGCGATGTCGTGACCAGCATGAGCGGGCAAACCATCGAGATTTTGAACACCGATGCCGAAGGGCGTTTGGTTTTGTGTGACGCGTTAACGTATGCCGAACGTTTCAAGCCTGCGGCTGTGATCGATATCGCCACTTTGACTGGCGCTTGCGTGATCGCCCTGGGTGGCGTGCGCACGGGCTTGTTTGCTTCTGACGATCAACTGGCGCAAGCCCTGTATCAAGCTGGCGAAGTGTCGCAGGATCTGTGCTGGCGCCTGCCTCTAGACGACGCCTACGGCGAAGGATTGAAGAGTCATTTTGCCGATGTCGCCAATGTCGGAGGGCGGGCTGGCGGTGCGATATCGGCGGCAAAATTTCTGCAACGATTTGCCAAAGCGTTTCCATGGGCTCACTTGGATATCGCCGGTACCGCCTGGAAGAGTGGCGCAGCCAAGGGCGCCACGGGCCGCCCCGTGGGCATGTTGTTGACTTACGTGTTGACGCATGCTGCTGAGAAATCGGCCCCGGTCAAAGCGACTCCTGCGCGCAAAGTAAAGGCTTGATCGGTAATTTGGAATGACGCAAATTGAGTTTCATTTCAATGCCCCCCATAAGCTGGCCTATGCCTGCAAGCTGTTGCGCAAAGGAGCGTCTCAAAATCAGCGCCTGTTTGTGGTGGCCGAGGCCGATGTCTTAGAGCGACTGGACACCGCGCTCTGGGCCGTGTCACCCCATGACTTTGTCTCGCACTGCCTGGGTTTGCAAAATGAGCTGATGGTGAAAAACTCCAGCGTCATTCTGGCGCCCCAGTTGGCTCCCATTTCAGGGGTGAAAACCGCAATCAATTTGGGGGCCGAGGTTCCCAGCCAGTTTGAACCTTTTGAGCGTTTGATTGAAGTCGTGAGTGACGACCCTTCCGACCGCGCTGAAGCCCGCGCTCGCTGGAAAAAATACACCGAACTGGGTTACACCCTGATTCGCCGTGACTTGAATTTGAAATCCAGCCTTTGACACCGAGGCCATTTTTAAAAAAAATGGTCATGAAATCCGCTGAATTCAGCCGGGCTTCAAAAATTGCGATATCGTGTTGATTGCTCAATTCGAAGCAATCATTTTTTTCGGAGTGCTTATGCAAATGAAATTTAAAGCAACGGCTGTTGCAGTTCTGTCTTTGGTCACAGGTGCGGCCTTCTCGCAAGAAGTGGTCAAAATTGGTCATGTGGCACCGACCAGCGGTGCCATTGCCCACTTGGGCAAGGACAACGAAAACGGTGCACGCCTGGCGATTGATGAATTGAATGCCAAGGGCGTCAAAATTGGCGGCAAATCCGTGAAGCTGGAATTGATTTCGGAGGACGATGCCGCCGACCCCAAGCAGGGCACCGCAGCCGCACAAAAATTGGTCGACTCTAAAGTCAATGGGGTCATTGGCCACTTGAATTCAGGCACCTCTATTCCTGCATCCAAAATTTACAGCGACGCAGGGATTCCACAAATTTCGCCATCAGCCACCAACCCTAAATTCACCCGCAGTGGCTACAAGACCACTTTCCGTGTGGTGGCGGACGACGTTCATTTAGGCGGTACTTTGGGCCGCTATGCAGTCAACAGTGTCAAGGGCAAGTCCATTGCCGTGATTGACGATCGCACCGCCTACGGTCAAGGGGTGGCAGAAGAGTTTGAAAAAGCCGTCAAAGCCGCTGGCGGTACCTTGGTCGGGCACGAATTCACGACCGATAAAGCCTCCGACTTCATGTCCATCTTGACCACGCTCAAAGCCAAAAAGCCCGACGTGGTGTTTTTTGGCGGCATGGACGCTGTGGCGGGTCCCATGATTCGCCAAATGAAATCTTTGGGAATCAATGCCAAATTCATGGGCGGTGACGGTATTTGCACCTCCGAGTTGGCCAAATTGGCTGGCGATGCCATGGCCGATGGCCAGGTCATCTGTGCTGAAGCCGGCGGTGTTGAAGGCCAGCAAAAGAAAGGCATGGATGATTTCTATGCGCGTTACAAAACCCGATTCAATGCCGATGTGCAGGTCTATGCGCCCTATGTTTACGATGCTGTGAACGTGATGGTGGACGCCATGGTGCGCGCCAAGTCGAGTGACCCGGCCAAGTACTTGCCAGAACTGGCAAAAACAACGGGCTACAAAGGCGTGACCGGCACGATCACTTTTGATGCCAAGGGCGACATCAAAAACGGCGCACTGACTTTGTACACGTACAAAGCCGGCAAGCGAGATCAAATCGCCGTGGTGCGCTGATCGGCTTCACTTGCCCAAAAAAAAGCCTCGCATCACAGCGAGGCTTTTTTATTTTTGGCGGAACAGGCGGGATTCGAACCCGCGGTGGGCTATTAACCCACACACGCTTTCCAGGCGTGCGACTTAAACCACTCATCCACCGTTCCTAAGCCCGCCATTATAGCAGTCGATACCTGTTGCCAGGCCTCAGGACTTGCCGGTGTTGACCATTTTCATGGCGCTGGCAATCAAGCCGGATACTTCGGTCATATTGCCTGGGATGATCAAGGTGGCTTTGGCTTCGGAGGCGACTTTGCCATAGGCCTGCACCGCTTGTTCAGCCACTTTCAACTGCACCGCTTGCTCACCTCCTGGCTGTCGAATGGCCGCGGCGATGCGCTCAATCGCGTGGGCCGTCGCATCGGCCATGGCCGTGATGGCCGCGGCATCGCCTTGGGCTTTGTTGATTGCGGCTTGCTTTTCGCCTTCAGAGCGGGCAATGAAAGCTTCTCTTTCGCCTGTAGCGATGTTGATTTGTTCTTGGCGACGCCCCTCGGATGCCGCAATCAAGGCACGTTTCTCCCGTTCTGCGGTTATTTGCGATTGCATGGCGTGCAAAATTTCTTTCGGCGGGGTCAGGTCTTTGATTTCGTAGCGCAAGACCTTCACGCCCCAATTCAATGCCGCCTCGTCAATCGCTGCAACCACTTGCGCATTGATGATGTCGCGCTCTTCAAAAGTTTTGTCCAATTCCAATTTGCCAATGACACTGCGCAAGCTGGTTTGTGCCAGTTGCGTCACGGCCATGATGTAGTTGGATGAGCCGTAGCTGGCCAACTTGGGGTCAGTGACTTGGAAGTACAGAATGCCGTCCACTTGCAATTGGGTGTTGTCACGGGTGATGCAAATTTGGCTGGGTACGTCCAGCGGGATTTCTTTCAAGCTGTGTTTTTGAATCACGTTGTCAACGAACGGCACCACAAAGTTCAGACCCGGTGTCAGGCTGCCGTGGTATTTCCCCAATCGCTCGACCACCCAGGCATTTTGTTGCGGCACCACTTTGACTGTTTTGACGATGAACAAAACAATGATGACGACGAAGAGAGCTGCGATTTCCATGAGGTTCCTTTAGGACGTGAATTTATATTTTTTCAAGGACCAAGCGGTTGCCCACCATTTCAACAATGCGGTGCGCCCCAGCCGTGGGCGTCTGGCCCGGCGCGGGCAGGGCTGTCCATTGTGCTCCGCGGTGTTTAACCAAAGCGAAGCCCGCGCTGTCCCATTCGTTCA
This sequence comes from Comamonadaceae bacterium, assembly GCA_947451385.1. Lineage (GTDB taxonomy): Bacteria > Pseudomonadota > Gammaproteobacteria > Burkholderiales > Burkholderiaceae_C > Limnohabitans_A. Next base: position 24,124 of record CANFYZ010000040.1, read on the forward strand.
CCTGCACGGACTCACCCACATCCAAATGAATATCTGTGTTTTTCGACGCCTCGGTCTTCTCATGGCGCCTGGTTTGACGCATGTGCCAGGCCGTCACGGCCAATCCGCCCACAGCGGCGCCCACCACCATTTGCCAGGTCAAGCTCATGTCGATGTGGGCCGCCAGGGCGGCAGCGGCAGCGCCCAGGGACAACATCAACAAGTAGAACGTACCTGTGAGCAATTCGGTGGCGACGAGGCCACCTGCAATCAACCACCAAATCGTTGACAACGCCATTTTGAGTCCTTGATTAATGAGTACTTTAATAGGCAACTCTCATTGTGCCTAAATTTAGCCATAAATAGTCCTTACACTTCGCCCCTGATTCTTTTTTTGCTCTCCCTCGGAGCCGTCTATGAAATTTAGATTTCCCATTGTCATCATTGATGAAGATTACCGTTCAGAAAATACGTCGGGCTTGGGTATTCGCGCATTGGCGGACGCGATTGTGAGCGAGGGCTTTGAGGTGCTTGGCGTGACCAGTTACGGCGACTTGTCACAGTTTGCGCAGCAGCAAAGCCGCGCCAGTGCGTTCATCCTGTCGATCGACGATGAAGAGTTCTCGCCCGGACCGGACCTCGACCCTGCGGTCATCAATCTGCGCGCTTTCATTGACGAGGTGCGCCGCAAGAATGCCGATGTCCCGATCTACATTTATGGCGAGACCAAAACATCCCGTCATTTGCCCAACGATATCTTGCGCGAACTGCACGGCTTCATTCACATGTTTGAAGACACGCCAGAATTTGTGGCGCGTCACATCATTCGCGAAGCAAAAAGCTATCTCGAAGGCGTGCAGCCTCCGTTTTTCAAGGCTTTGCTCGACTACGCCGAAGACGGTTCGTATTCATGGCACTGCCCAGGTCACTCGGGTGGCGTTGCTTTTCTCAAAAGCCCTGTGGGCCAGATGTACCACCAGTTTTATGGCGAAAACATGTTGCGTGCGGACGTGTGCAACGCGGTGGAAGAGTTAGGACAGTTGCTGGACCACAACGGTGCGATTGGCGAGAGCGAAAGAAACGCCGCCCGCATCTTCAACGCCGACCATTGCTTCTTTGTCACCAACGGCACCAGCACATCCAACAAGATCGTCTGGCACCACACCGTGGCCCCTGGCGATGTCGTGATCGTGGACCGCAACTGCCACAAATCCATCTTGCACGCGATCATCATGACCGGTGCGGTGCCCGTTTTCATGAAGCCCACGCGCAACCACTTTGGCATCATCGGTCCGATCCCCAAAAGTGAGTTTGAGCCGGCCGCCATCATGGCCAAGATCAAAGCCAACCCTTTGCTCAAAGGGGTCGACCCTAAAAAAGTGAAGCCGCGGGTCATGACGCTGACCCAGTCGACCTACGACGGTGTTTTGTACAACACCGAAACCATCAAGAACATGCTGGATGGTTATGTCGAAAACTTGCACTTTGACGAAGCTTGGTTACCCCACGCTGCCTTCCACCCGTTTTATGGCCCCTACCATGCGATGGGGAAAAAGCGTGCACGGCCCAAAGAGTCGATGGTGTATGCCACCCAGTCCATTCATAAATTGCTGGCCGGTATCAGCCAAGCCAGTCATGTGTTGGTGCAAGACGCGCAAAGCGTCAAACTCGATCGGCCTCTTTTCAATGAAGCCTATTTGATGCACACCTCGACCTCACCCCAGTACAGCATCATTGCCAGTTGCGATGTGGCCGCTGCCATGATGGAGCCGCCAGGGGGAACCGCCTTGGTGGAAGAGAGCATTGCGGAGGCCCTGGACTTTCGAAGAGCCATGCGCAAGATCGATGCCGAATATGGCAACGACTGGTGGTTCAAAGTGTGGGGGCCAGAAAAATTTGCGGACGAAGGCATTGGCCGCGCCGATGACTGGATTTTGCGCAATGACCCGCGTAAAAAAGCCAGCAAATGGCATGGCTTTGGTCAGCAACTCGCTGACGGCTTCAACATGCTGGACCCCATCAAGTCCACCATTGTCACGCCGGGTTTGGGGCTGGACGGCAAATTTGCCAAAACCGGGATTCCAGCTTCGATCGTGAGCAAGTTTTTGACCGAGCATGGCGTGGTGGTTGAGAAAACTGGCCTCTACAGTTTCTTCATCATGTTCACCATCGGCATCACAAAAGGGCGGTGGAATTCTTTGCTCACCGCGTTACAGCAGTTCAAAGACGAATACGCCAAGAACCAGCCCATGTGGAAAATCATGCCGGAGTTCTGCCAGAAGCATCCCCGCTATGAACGCATGGGCTTGCGCGACCTTTGTCAGCATGTGCATGACATGTATGCCAAATATGACATTGCGATCCTCACCACCGACATGTATTTGTCGGACCTGGCCCCAGCCATGCGCCCATCAGACGCCTATGCCCACATTGCCCAACGCAAAACCGAGCGGGTGGAAATTGATCACCTCGAAGGGCGAATCACCGTGGGCTTGGTCACACCTTACCCACCGGGCATTCCGCTGTTGATTCCGGGGGAAGTTTTCAACAAGAAGATCGTGGACTACCTCAAATTCGCCCGCGAATTCAATGAAAAGTGCCCCGGCTTTGAAACAGATATCCATGGTTTGGTGGAGACCAAGGACGAGGACGGCAAGAAGCGATATTTTGCAGATTGCGTCAAGGTTTAAAACGTACCAGCTGAATTCACCCGGTGGCACCCGGGTGGGATTTCAGCCATTGCCATTCAATTTCAACCGCCCGTGGTGGCCGGCTCTGCGATCCCGCCCACCACTTGGCTGAAGCCGCCGTCTACGTAGGTGATCTCGGCCGTCACGCCTGCTGCCAAATCACTCAGTAGAAATGCAGCCACATTCCCAACATCTTCTATGGTGACGTTGCGACGAATGGGTGAGGCTTCAGCCACCACGGACAAAATTTTGCCAAAACCTTTGATGCCGCTGGCCGCCAAGGTTTTGATGGGGCCAGCCGAAATGCCATTGGCACGCAGACCGCGGTTTTGACTGCCCAAGGACTCGGCCAGGTAACGCACCGAAGCTTCCAAGCTGGCCTTGGCCAGTCCCATGGTGTTGTAGTTGGGCACCGTGCGTATCGCGCCCAGGTAAGTCAAGGTCAACAGCGCTGATTTATCGTTCAAGTAGGGCAGGGCAGCTTTGGCCATGGCAGGAAAGCTGTAAGCGCTGATGTCGTGTGCAATTTTATAAGCTTCACGGGACAAACCGTCTAAAAAGTCGCCGGCAATCGCCTCACGAGGGGCATAACCAATGGCGTGCACAAAGCCATCGAATTTAGGCCAAGTGGTTGACAATTCGGTGAACAATTTTTCAATTTGTTCGTCGCTTCCCACATCACAATCGAAAATCAAATTCGAGCCAAAATCTGACGCAAACTCGGTGATGCGTTCCTTAAAACGCTCACCCACATAGCTGAAAGCCAATTCAGCTCCCTGAGCGTGACAGGCTTTGGCGATGCCGTAGGCAATAGAACGGTTCGACAAAACACCTGTAATGAGTAATTTTTTTCCAGTCAGAAAGCCCATGATGTCTCTTTAGATGGTGATAACCCCTCCATTTTGACATGGCTGTCGGGGTCTGTTACCTCATCAAATTCGCTTTATGTCTGTACACTGAAATCATGAACTATTTTTTCAATCGATGCATACGAATGCAATGGATGGCGCTGGGATCGTTGCTGCTTTTGAGCGCTTGTGGTCTGTCAAACAGCCCCGTCCCTGCAGAGTGGTTGAGTCAAAACATTTTATTTACAGCTTACTCTGAGTCTCCCAAGCATTTGGACTCGACCAGTTCGTACAGCAACAACGAAACGCCATGGACTTATGCGGTGTACGAGCCGCCCCTGAAGTACCACTACCTGAAGCGACCCTATGAGTTACAGCCACGTACTTTGACGGAGATGCCGCGCGTTACGTACCTGAATAAAAATGGTCAAGTGGTCCCCGCGCAAACCCCGTCAGCACAGATTGCGGAAAGTGTTTTTGAACTCAACCTCACGCCCGGTATTCAGTTTCAACCGCACCCTGCTTTCGCAACAAATACCCAAGGTCAACCCCTTTACCTGAAGCTCACCGAATCGGACTTGGACGGCAAGCGCACGCCCTATCAATTTGCGCAGATGGGCTCGCGAGAGTTGGTGGCCGATGATTATGTGTATGCCATCAAGCGTCTGGCGACGCCGCGAATCAAGTCACCTTCTTTTGGGTTTCTGTCAGAAAAAATCGTCGGTTTGGCCGATTACGGCAAGAAGATCAAAGAATTCAATAACAAAGTTAAAGCCGGTAAGACGGCGCGAGAGCTCGGTCCCTTTGGTCACTTGCCCTGGTTAGATTTTCGAGAGCACCCCTTTGAAGGTGTACAGGCTACTGGCAAGTACAGCTTGCGAATCCGGGTCAATGGCAAATACCCGCAGTTCAAGTATTGGCTGGCGATGACATTTTTTGCGCCTGTGGCATGGGAGGTGGATGCTTTTTACGCCCAACCCGGTATGAGTCGTCGCAACCTGAACCCCGACACTTGGCCCGTGGGCACCGGCCCTTACATGTTGACTGACTACGTGCCCAACTCGCGCATGGTGTTGGAGCGCAATCCGAATTTCCGCAGCGTGACCTACCCCTGCGAAGGAGAGGAGGGCGACAAAGAAAAAGGCTTGTTAAATGATTGCGGCAAACGCATGCCCTTCATTGACAAGGTCGTTTCCGTGATTGAAAAAGAGGGCACCTCTGTAGCGACCAAGTTTATTCAGGGCTACTACGATATTCCGCAATTGGAACGGGGCGAGCCCGGCATTGGCTACCAAGTCTCCATCCAAGATGGGACGGGGATGGCGAAAGAATTGACGCAAAGAAAAATTCAACTCCCCAGCACCATCCAAGTCGGGTTTTGGCACTTCGGTTTCAACTGGCTGGACCCGGTCGTAGGCGCAGGTAAAACGCCGGAAGAGAAAGAACGCAACCGCAAACTGCGCCAAGCCCTGTCCATCGCTTTTGATTTTGAAGAATACGTTTCAGTTTTTGAAGAAGACCGGGCTGAAGTCAACCACAGTGTGGTGGTCCCTGGCCTCTTTGGTAACGACCAAACAAAATTCAACCCCGTCATTTATGAAATGGGAGCGGACGGCAAGATTCACCGCAAATCCATTGAGAAAGCCAAGGCCTTGTTGGCCGAGGCCGGCTATCCCAAAGGACGAGATGCCAAAACAGGCAAACCCCTGGTCATTAATTACGATGTTCAGGGCGTGGGCCCTGGCTACAAAGCGCGCATCGATTGGGTCACTAAACAATTTGCGAAGCTGGACATCGAACTGGAAGTCCGCAACACGGACTACAACCGATTTCAAGACAAAATGCGCAAAGGCTCGGCGCAATTCTTTTTTTGGGGGTGGTTAGCCGATTACCCAGATCCAGAAAACTTCATGTTCTTGTTGTATGGGCCCAATTCCAAAGCGAAATTTGATGGGGAAAACTCAACAAACTACAGCAATCCCGAATACGACCAACTCTTTGACAAGATGAAGGATCTGGACGACACCCCAGAGCGAGCCGCGTTAATCAAACGCATGATTGAAATCTCCCAAGAGGATGCGCCATTGCTCAATGGCTGGTCTGAGGAATTCGGCGGCGCGTATCACCAGTGGGTTTACAACGGTAAGCCCTCCAACATCATTCGCGATCAATTGCCTTATTTGCGGATTGATCCGGATCTGCGTCAGGCCAAGCTGAAAGAATGGAATCAAGCCTTTGCCTGGCCCTTGGTGGCCTTGCCCTTCGTGCTTTTGATCTTGGCTTTCCCGGCTTGGCAAGGTTGGAAGAAACGGCAGAATCAACGCGCGGTTCAAAGCTGGAGTAAGTCCTGATGTTGAAATTTCTGACTCGAAAAATTTTATATGGCTTGGCGATTTTGGTCGGCATCAACTTGCTGACCTTTGTGCTGTTTTTCAAAGTCAATTCGCCAGACGACATGGCGCGCATGCAACTGGGCGGTAAGCGCGTCACGCCAGACGCGATTGAAAAATGGAAAGCTGAGAGAGGCTATGACCGACCCTTGTTTTGGAATGACCAAGAGCAGGGTGCGCAGCAGCTGACGAACACTTTGTTTGTGGACAGTTCCTTGCGCATGTTCACTTTTGATTTTGGCCGTGCTGACAGCGGTCGCGACATTGCCTCTGAAGTCAAACGCCGTGCCGGACCCAGCTTGGCTTTGGCCGTGCCCACCTTCGTGATGGGTTTGGGTATTTCCATTGCCTTGGCTTTGGGCTTGGCCTTTTTCAGAGCAACCTATCTGGATTTTTGGGGGACCGTGCTGTGCGTGGTCTTCATGTCCATTTCTTCCTTGTTTTTCATCGTCATGGGTCAATTTATTTTTGCGCGACTCATGCAATTGCTGCCCGTATCAGGCTTCAATGTGGGCACAGATGCTTGGCGTTTTTTATTGCTGCCGATTGGCGTCAGCGTCTTGGCCCGACTGGGGGGTGAAGTGCGCTTCAACCGCGCCTTGTTCATGGAGGAAATTGGCAAAGACTA
>CANFYZ010000041.1 GCA_947451385.1 Comamonadaceae bacterium
CAGGGTTTTGTGACCCGCCGCGAGGGTGGACACGCCCACGGCATGCACATCGTTCTCGATCGCTTGGCGCGCACATTCTTCGGGGGTCTGGAACAGCGGGCCCATGTCCACGTCAAAGCCCAAATCAGCGTAAGCCGTGGCCACCACTTTGGCGCCCCGGTCGTGGCCGTCTTGGCCCAGCTTGGCGATCATCACGCGGGGGCGACGGCCATGCTGATCGGCGAAGCCAGCGATCTCTTTTTGCAGTTGTTCCCAGCCTTCGGCCGAGTCGTAGGCGGCGGCGTAGACACCGGTGACTTTTTGCGTGTCGGCGCGGTGGCGGCCATAGGCTTTTTCCAGCGCGTCTGAGACTTCGCCCACCGTGGCCCGCAGGCGCATGGCCTGGATCGACAGGTCCAGCAAATTGCCTTGACCCGATTCGGCCGAGGCCGTCAGCGCAGCCAAAGCGGCTTGCACCTTGGCACTGTCGCGGCTGGCACGGATATGTTTCAGGCGTTCGATCTGGCCATCACGCACTTTGACGTTGTCGATCGACAAGCTGTCCACCGGGTCTTCTTTGGCCAGCTTGTATTTGTTCACACCGACAATCACGTCTTTGCCCGAGTCGATGCGGGCCTGCTTTTCGGCGGCGGCGGCTTCGATCTTCAGCTTGGCCCAGCCACTGTCCACGGCCTTGGTCATGCCGCCCATGGCTTCGACTTCTTCAATGATGGCCCAGGCTTTGTCGGCCATCTCTTGCGTGAGCGACTCCATCATGTACGAACCGGCCCAGGGGTCGATGACGTTGGTGATGTGGGTTTCTTCTTGGATGATGAGCTGGGTGTTGCGTGCAATTCGGGCAGAAAACTCGGTGGGCAGCGCAATCGCTTCGTCCAGCGAGTTGGTGTGCAGCGACTGGGTGCCGCCAAACACCGCCGCCATCGCCTCAATAGTGGTGCGCACCACGTTGTTGTAGGGGTCTTGCTCGGTCAGCGACCACCCCGAGGTCTGGCTGTGCGTGCGCAGCATCAGGCTCTTGGGGTTCTTGGCGTTGAAGCCTTTCATGATGCGGCACCACAGCAAACGCGCCGCGCGCATCTTGGCAATCTCCAGGTAAAAGTTCATGCCCACCGCCCAGAAGAAGGACAGGCGTCCGGCAAAGTCGTCCACGTCCAAGCCCTTGGCCATCGCGGTCTTCACATACTCTTTGCCATCGGCCAGGGTGAAGGCCATCTCGAGTGCCTGGTTGGCTCCGGCTTCTTGCATGTGGTAACCCGAGATCGAGATCGAGTTGAACTTGGGCATGTTCTTGCTCGTGTACTCGATGATGTCGCCAATGATCTTCATCGACGGCTCGGGCGGGTAAATGTAGGTGTTGCGCACCATGAACTCTTTCAGAATGTCGTTCTGAATCGTTCCAGAGAGCTTGTCTTGGCTCACGCCCTGCTCTTCGGCGGCCACCACATATCCAGCCAGCACCGGCAGAACCGCACCGTTCATGGTCATCGACACCGACACCTTGTCGAGCGGGATCTCGTTGAACAAAATCTTCATGTCCTCGACCGAATCAATCGCCACACCGGCCTTGCCCACATCGCCTTCGACGCGGGGATGGTCCGAGTCGTAACCCCGGTGTGTGGCCAGGTCAAACGCCACCGACACGCCCTGCCCGCCCGCAGCCAAGGCTTTGCGATAGAACGCGTTGGATTCTTCGGCGGTCGAAAAACCAGCGTACTGGCGGATGGTCCAAGGGCGCACGGCGTACATGGTGGCCTGCGGGCCGCGCAAAAAGGGCTCAAAACCCGGCAGCGTATGGACGTAAGGCAGGTGGGCCGTGTCTTCGGCGGTGTACAGCGGCTTGACGACGATGCCGTCGGGCGTCTTCCAGTTCAGGGCGCTCACGTCGCCACCGGGGGCCGATTTGATCGCGGCTTTTTGCCAAGCTTCGAGGTTGGAGGCGTTGAATTCAAAGGGTTTGGACGACATGGCGGACCGCTTTCGAGACAAAAATAAGCTGGGACAGATTCTGCGGCTTGGGCCTGCAAACCTGCTTACAAATTTCGTGATTCATAATTATTGATGCAAAATATTTTAACCGGCTTACAATCGCAAATCCAGCCCGGTGCCCTCAATCCAGCTGTTTCAACCCACTTTAGAGCCTGTTTTTAAGCATGTCCGCCCTGTCTCTCGCGCCACGCGCGCTGTACGAAGAAGTCGCCGAACTGTTGCGGCAGCGGATTTTTGCGCGCGAACTCGAAGCCGGCAGCTGGATTGACGAGCTGCACATTGCCGAGGAACTGGGCATCAGCCGCACCCCGCTGCGCGAAGCTCTGAAGGTCTTGGCCGCCGAAGGCCTGGTGACCATGAAGGTGCGGCGGGGGGCTTATGTGACCGAAGTGTCTGAAAAAGACCTGCGCGACGTATACCACCTGCTGGCCTTGTTAGAGGCCGATGCCGCGCGCGTCGTGGCCGGTTCTGCCACCGAGGCGCAAATGGCAGAGATTCAAGCCCTGCAAAACGAGCTGGCCGCGGCGGTGAACGACCGTGACCGTTTTTTTGCCTTGAATGAAAGCTTTCACATGCTGCTTTTGAGCATGGCCGACAACCGCTGGCGCGACCAAATGGTGGCCGATCTGCGCAAGGTCATGAAGCTGAACCGGCACCATTCTTTGTTCAAAGAGGGTCGGTTGCAGCAGTCCCTGCATGAGCACCAGCTCATTGTGCAGGCCCTGCTCTCGCGCCAGCCCGAACTGGCCGCCGAGCGCATGTCGGCGCATTTCATGAACGGCTTGCAAGCGGCACAATGACCCGCGTGCAGTGCAGTGCTGCGGGCACAAGACTCAAGACTCAAGCCTCGCGCTTGAAAGCCATGACCAAGGCGACCCCGGTCAAAATCAACACCCCGCCGACCAGGTGATGCCAACCCAGAGGCTCGTTCAACAGCAACCACGCGGCCAGCGCCGCATACAGCGGCCCCAAATACAGGCTCACCGCGACCCGGCTGGTGCCTAAAATTTTCTGCGACCAACCGTAAATCCAATACGCGCCCAAACCAGGCACCAAGGCGGTCAACACAATCAAACCATAGGCAGCGGGCCCCAGCGGCGGGGTGTCGGCTGAGGCCAACTCCCACAGCGCAAACGGCAACAGCACCGCCACGCCGCCCATGCAGATGGTGGCCAGGCGTGCCGTGGCACTCAAGGGGCTGTGCCATTTTTTCTGCAGCAAGGCATAGGCCGCCCAAGCCACGGCGGCCGCGCCAATCCAGGCATCGCCCGCGACCCACTTCAACTGGGCCAGGTGCGACCAATCGCCGTGCACCACCACATGGGCCACGCCGATCAGGGCCACCGCCACGCCCAACATTTGCCGTTTGCCAAAAGACTCGCCCAGCCACAGCACAGAGCCCACAGCGATGAGCACCGGTGAGGCGGCATAAATCAACGAGATGTTCATGGCGCTGGTGCTTTGCCCGGCCAGGTAAACCCAGGCCCCGCACACCCACATGCCGCAGGCCCCCAAAATCAGCGATTGGTACCAGGTGGCACGCACCCAATCACGCATGCGCCACAGCTCATGGCGCGCCAGCACGGTGAGGATCAAACCGGCCAGGCCCCAGCGACCAAAAGCCAGCACATGCGGCGCGACCACGCCCGGAGCGATGCGGGCGGACACTTGGTTCACGGTCCACAAAAACGGCGTCAGCCAGATCAGCACCAGCGCGATGCGGGTGTGCGCCGCCAGGCGCTGGGCATCAGAGGGCATCGAGCGACTTTTCTGCGCCTCGGGCCAAGGCCTGGCGCGCCAGCGCCCAGACCTGGCGCGGTGGCAAGGGTTTGAGTTGGTGATTGCTCCAGACCTGGCGCCAATACCGGCTGCCGCGCTCGCCGTGGTACAGGCCCAGCATGTGGCGGGCGATCGCGTACCAAGGGCAGCCGTCTTCCGCAAAGGCGCGCTCCATGTAGTCGACCATGGCTTCTTCCACCGCCTCGCGCGTCGGCAGCGGGTGACTGTCGCTAAAGAACTCCGCGTCCCAGCTGCTGAGCAGCCAGGGGTTGTAATAGGCTTCGCGCCCGATCATCACGCCGTCAGCGTGTTGCAAATGCTGGGCAATTTCTGCGTTGGTTTTGATGCCGCCATTGACCGCGATGGTCAAGGCCGGAAAGTCGTTTTTCAAGCGGTACGCCAACTCGTAGCGCAGCGGCGGGATCTCGCGGTTTTCTTTCGGGCTCAAGCCGTCTAACCAGGCGTTGCGGGCGTGAACGATGAACACCGCACAGCCGGCCTCGCTCACGGTGCCGACAAAATCGCGCACAAAGTCATAACTCTCGACCTTGTCGATGCCAATGCGGTGTTTGACAGTGACCGGCAGGTCCACCACATCGCGCATGGCTTTCACACCATCGGCCACGGTCTGAGGTTCGTTCATCAAACACGCGCCAAATGCGCCGCGCTGCACCCGGTCTGAGGGGCAGCCGCAGTTGAGGTTGATCTCGTTGTAGCCCCAGTCCTGCCCCAATTTGGCGGCGTGGGCCAGGTCGGCGGCCTCACTGCCGCCCAACTGCAGCGCCACCGGGTGTTCTTCGGCATTGAAGCGCAAATGCCTTTGCACGCTGCCATGCCGCAGCGCACCGGTGGTCACCATCTCGGTGTAAAGCAAGGCGTGGCGCGTGAGTAAACGGTGAAAAAACCGACAATGCCGATCGGTCCAATCGAGCATCGGGGCCACGGACAAACGCCAGGGGCTTGGCCGCAAAGCTTCGCGGCCCGGCTCAGGTTGAAGGGTGCCGTGGTGTGCACTTAACATGGTGTGAAATCGCCTTTGGGGGGTCCTGGGTACGGAACCTTCAACCATGATAGTTCAGCCTCACAGGCCAGAAGGTCACGCTGTCTGCGATGAACAGGGCGGCCTGCCGCGATTGAGGTGCCAGAAAATTTCAATAAGTATAAAAATTTACAAATAAACGATAAAAAAATAGTCATTATGTTATGATTTTTTGAATCATTACTTATTCAACTTTGTACTCTTTCAAAAGCATAAATCCCTACGCGGGTGTGCACACCTGTCAAGGAGTCATTCAATGAACATACATTTTGGCCTCAAGGCCTTGGCCGCCAGCCTGGCGATTCTGCTGGTGACCCTGTTGATCAACAACAAGAGCGAGAGTGCGAGTGCTGCCCCTGAAAGCCCCCTGATTGAAGGTGCAGTGACCCCGCCGACCCATTCTTCATCGCCAAAACTGGTGATTTGTGGTTCGGACAGCGACATCAGTCAACCCAGCAAGTCGTCCTCCATTTACATGGTGTCCTGCGGCCCCTACTGAGCGCGTCAACGGCCCGCGGGGCCTGTCTTGGGCGAAGACGCCGCAAGCCCTCTGAACACCCCTTTCCCCACCAAAACAAACCCCGCTCAAGGCGGGGTTTGTTTTGGTTAAATCTGCTCAGACTTAACCCATGTGCAGACCACCGTTCACCGAGAAGTCAGCGCCCGTGGCGTAACCGCCCTCTTCGCTGGCCAGCCAGGCAATGATGGAGGCAATTTCGCTGGGCTTGCCCAGGCGCTTGACGGGCACGGTGGCCACAATTTTTTCCAACACATCGGGACGGATGGCGTTGACCATATCGGTACCGATGTAGCCGGGGCTCACGGTATTGACCGTCACGCCCTTGGTGGCCATCTCTTGCGCCAAAGCCATAGAGAAACCGTGCATACCCGCTTTGGCCGCTGAGTAGTTGGTTTGACCGGCTTGGCCTTTTTCGCCGTTGACCGACGAGATGTTGATGATGCGGCCCCAGCCGCGCTCGACCATGTCGGGCACAACTTGTTTGGTCACGTTGAACATCGAGTCGAGGTTGGTGGTCATCACCGCGCTCCAGTCTTCACGGCTCATTTTCAAGAACATGCGGTCTTTGGTGATCCCTGCGTTATTCACCAGCACATCGATCGGACCATGCTCGGCCTTGGCTTTGCTGAAGGCTTCCACGGTGGAATCCCAGTCGCCCACGTTGCCCACCGAAGCGTAGAAGGTGTAGCCCAGCGCTTTTTGCTCGTCCAACCATTTATTGAAGTCTCGGGTCGGACCGCAACCGGCAATGACCTTGAAGCCTTCTTTGTGAAGGCGTTGGCAAATGGCGGTTCCGATACCGCCCATACCGCCGGTGACGTAAGCTACTTTTTGACTCATGGGGTTGTCTCCTGAAGATGAGTGAGGTTGAAAAATACGGGATTCAAAAATCAAACGCGTTCGAGCGCCAGGGACACACCCATGCCGCCGCCAATGCACAGTGCGGCCAAGCCTTTTTTGGCATCGCGACGCTGCATCTCGTGCAGCAACGTCACCAAAATGCGGCAACCGGAGGCACCGATCGGGTGGCCGATGGCGATCGCACCGCCATTGACGTTCACCTTCAAGGGGTCGATGCCCAGCTCTTTGTTCACAGCGCAAGCCTGCGCAGCAAACGCTTCGTTCAATTCAAACAGGTCCACATCGCTGGCGTTCCAGCCGGCACGGGCCAAGGCTTTGCGCGAAGCAGGCACAGGGCCCATGCCCATGGTGGCAGGGTCCAGGCCGCTGGTACCAAAAGAGGCAATACGGGCCAGAGGTTTGAGCCCCAAAGAGGCCGCCTTGGCCGCCGACATGACCACCACAGCGGCGGCGCCGTCATTGATGCCCGAGGCATTGCCCGCGGTGACGCTACCGGCTTTGTCAAACGCTGGGCGCAAACCGGCCAGGGCTTCGGCGCTGGTTTTTTGGTTGACGAACTCGTCGGTATCAAACAGCACAGGGTCGCCTTTGCGCTGGGGGATCGAGACCGGCACGATCTCGTCTTTGAAGCGACCTTCTTGCAACGCCGCAGAAGCTTTGCGTTGGCTGGCCAGGGCCAACTCGTCTTGCATCTGACGGGTGATGCCATGTTCTTTGGCCACGTTTTCAGCGGTGATGCCCATGTGGTACTGGTTGTAAACGTCCCACAGACCGTCCACGATCATGGTGTCGGCCATGTTCCAGTTACCCATGCGCATGCCGTCGCGCGAGCCCAACAACACGTGGGGCGAGGCGCTCATGTTTTCCTGGCCACCGGCGACCACGATTTCACTGTCGCCCCAGGCCACTGCCTGGGCGGCCAGCATCACGGCTTTGAGACCGGAGCCGCAAACCGCGTTGATGGTCAAGGCAGGGGTTTCTTTGGCCACACCGGCTTTCATCATGGCCTGACGCGCAGGGTTCTGACCGGCACCGGCCGTCAGGACCTGGCCCATGATGACTTCACCGATTTGGTCGGGCGACAAACCGGCTCGGGCAATCGCTTCGCGGATCACGATGGCGCCCAATTCCGGTGCAGACACTTTGGCGAGCGAGCCGCCGAATTTACCCACTGCGGTGCGCGCAGCAGAAACGATCACGATATCTTGAGTCACAGGAGTCTCCTTTTGGTTTCTAAAAATTAAGCACGCGCTTTGACGTACCGACCTGGCGCCGCTTCGATGGTCTTGAAACGGGCACCTTGGCCATAGGTTTTTGGCGAAGCAATTTGTTTGCCAGCGTGGCCTTTGAGCCAATCAGCCCAGTCGGTCCACCAGCTGCCTGGCAGTTCTTTGGCCCCCTGAATCCACTGGTTCACGTCGGCCGGAAATTTGTTGTCCTCACGCAGCCAGTGGCTGCGCTTGTTGGCGGCGGGGGCGTTGATCACGCCGGCGATATGACCCGAGGCTCCCATGACAAAACGTTTTTTGCCTGGTAAGTGCTGAGTCGAAGCGTAGGCGCCACCAATGGGCACGATGTGGTCTTCACGCGAGCCGTAGATGTACACCGGTAAATTGACTTTGCGCAGATCAATTTTCTCGCCGCACACCGTGGCCGCGCCCGGTTGGACCAACCGGTTTTCCAGGTAGGTGTTACGCAAATACCAAGCGTAGAAAGGACCCGGTAAATTGGTGGAATCGCTGTTCCAGTAGAGCAGGTCGAAGGGCGGCGGCGACTCGCCTTTGAGGTAGTTGCCCACCACGTAATTCCAGACCAAATCATTGGGGCGCAAGAAGCTGAAGGTGGAGGCCAAATCCTGGCCCTTCAACAACCCGCCTTGGCCCATTTGCACTTCGCGGAATTTGACGAAATTTTCGTCAATGAAAACATCTAAAATGCCGGTGTCGGTGAAGTCAATCAGCGTGGTCAGAAAGGTGGCGCTGGCCACCGGCTTTTGGCCCCGCGCGGCCAACACCGCCAAGGCATTGCTCAAGATGGTGCCGCCGACACAAAAGCCCAGGGCATTGATTTCCTTGGCCCCAGTCAGGCCTTGAACGGTTTCGATGGCCTCAATCGCGCCGTGTTCGATGTAGTCGTCCCATGACTTTTTCGCCATGCTTTCGTCCGGGTTGCGCCAACTGACGACAAAAGTGCGGTGGCCCTGGCTGACGGCATAACGAATGAAAGAGTTGGTGGGCTGCAAGTCCAAGATATAGAACTTGTTAATGCAAGGTGGCACCAGCAAAAAGGGCTTTTCATAGACCTTGGCGGTCAGGGGCTTGTATTCGATCAGCTGGAAAAACTCATTTTCAAACACCACCGCACCTTCGGTGGTGGCGACATTTTTGCCCACCTCGAACTGGCTTTCGTCGGTCATAGACACATGGCCCTGCTGCATGTCATGCAGCAGGTTTTGCATGCCCTTGGCCAAGCTCTCGCCCTGGGTTTCAATGGCTTTCTTTTGCGCCTCGGCATTGAAAGCCAAAAAGTTGCTCGGTGCTGTAGCGGCCACCCATTGCTCCACGGCAAAGCGGATTCGGTTTTGGGTTTGCGCATCGGCCTCCACGGCATCGGCCAAACCCATCAGGGTACGGGCGTTGAGCAAATAGGTGCCCGCCGTGAAAGAGGCCAGCGGGTTACTGGACCAAGCTTCAGCGGAAAATCGACGGTCTTTCAAGGGCGTGCCACCCAGCAAACCGCCATTCCACAACGCTGTCGCCTCCTCCAGGTACTGCGCTTGCAGTTGCTTCAGCTTTTCGGCTTCGAATGTTAATTTCGAGCCCACTGGCAAAGATGTTTTGGCATCTGAGGGCACAATGCCTCCCAAATCCATGGTTTGGAAGGCCTGCAAAGCTTGGCTCCAACTCTGGGTCAACTTTTGCTGGAAGTCTTGATTGATCTTGGACCAATTGTCGGGGGATGGGATCATCACGCTGCTGTCTCCTGAAGCAATATCTATTATTATCAACGGTCACCATGTACATCATTGCTATTGCCTGGATATACGTCACCTTGATGATGAGCGTGGCTGAAGCCACAAACTCCAACGGAACCGTCTTAGGTGCCATTGTGACCTTCATTCTTTACGGGATCCTTCCAACTGCGCTCATGATGTACCTGATGGGCACGCCGCAGAGAAATAAAGCTCGAAAAGTCAGAGAAGCGGCAGAAATGCAGGGCCAAAGCGCTGCGTCAAACAGGGTCGAGCCAAATACAAGCGGCCATGCGACCCGTGGCGCCGAGCCGGGCAGCGTCACGTCGGTGCGAGAAAAAGACTGATTCTTGGGTGTAGGTGCACCACTTTGGTGAGCTGTCGTTGCCAAACAGGGCCCTGACACCGGAACGCTGCAGCCTCCAACGCGCCAACCCGGGCAGATCCGCGAGCAAACGGTCCGCTCGGAGCGGGGTAAAGAACGGGGCCGCTTCGGAATCGGTTTCACAAAATGCATCGCGCACCTCGGGCCCCACCTCGAAAGCCTGGGGACCAATGCAGGGCCCCAGCCAAACTTGCAGATCACCCGCCCGCAGCCCCATCTTGGCACCGGACTCCAAGCAACGCGCCACTGTGGCTTCCAGTACCCCTTGCCCGCCCACTCCGGCCAGGCCACTCCAACCGGCATGCGCCGCGGCCACCCAAGCACCAGAGGTGTCGGTGAACAACACGGGCAAACAATCGGCCACCATGATGGTGCAGGCCACGCCGGGCTGATCGGTCCAACAAGCATCGGCCTGAGACCCATAGGGTGTTTGCCTGTCCACGTCGACGACGTCCCAGCCGTGCACTTGCTGCAAATAAACCGAGGGAACGCCAATGGTTTGTGCCAACAAGCCACGGTTGGCCGCCACATGTTCGGGCAAGTCGCCGACATGGTCACCCAGATTCAGCGACGCCCAAGGGGCCTGTGAGACGCCCCCCTTTCGGGTTGAGAAAAATGCCTTCACCTGCGGCGCGACTGGCCAGTCTGGCACCCATCCCGGCAGGCTTGGCGGGCTTGGGAGAGGCATCATCAAGCTTCGTTGTCAGGACACGCTGAAGGCTGTGCTTTTTGGAAGGCTGGCAATTGCATGCAGGCCTCAAATGCGGCCATGGTGCGAGGCAAACCATCCAAGTTCACCTTGAAACGCTGCCCATTGAAAATTTGCGGCACCAAACAACAGTCGGCCAAAGTGGGTGTGTCACCGAAGCAGTAAGTCGATTCGGGCAACCCGGCCAATTGGCGCTCAAACGCCTCCAAGCCGCTGCGCACCCAATGGCGGTACCAGGTGTTTTTGGCTTCATCAGTGACCCGCAACTCTTGGGTCAGGTACTTCAAAACCCTCAAGTTGTTGATGGGGTGAATTTCGCAGGCGATGGATTGCGAAAGTGCCCTGACTTGGGCGCGTTCAAAAGGGTCTTCAGGCAACAGGGGCGGTGTCGGATACAACGCGTCCAAATATTCAATGATGGCCAGCGATTGACTCAGCCGACGACCCTGGATTTCCAATGTGGGCACCAGCCCATCTGCGGACACCTCGGCATAGGCGGCTTGGTGTTGTTCCCCCTTGGCAATGTGCACGGGGACATACTCATAAGACAGGCCTTTCAGATGCAGAGCAATCCGAACCCGAAACGAAGAAGAAGATCGAAAATAGTTATACAGTTTCATACGCCATAGGATAATCGTAAATACGCCCCTGACGCCCTGGTGGCGCTGCGTTTTGATGTGTAATCAACCATGTCTGGTGAACCGATCAACCCCCCTTTGCAATGGCTCGACGGCGATACGCCCTTCCCACCGGTCGTGACGGCATGGGGGCCCGAAACCGGAGCCTCTGGGCTTTTGGCAGCGGGTGGCGATTTAGCCGTTGAGCGTTTGGTCAGCGCTTATTCCCAGGGAATTTTTCCTTGGTTCAGCGCAGGCCAACCGGTGTTGTGGTGGAGCCCCACGCCCCGCATGGTGCTGCAAACGGGCCAATTTCGGATGCATCGGTCGCTGTCTAAAACCTTGCTGCGCTACCATCTGAATCCCACTTTTTCGCTGTGTTTTGATCGCGCTTTTGACCAAGTCATTGAACACTGTGCAACCGCACCACGCAAACAACAATCAGGAACTTGGATCGTGCCAGCCATGGTCCAGGCCTATCAAGAACTTCACCGTGCAGGCCTTGCCCACAGCGCCGAGGTCTGGGTGAACCACCAATTGGTTGCCGGCTTGTACTTTGTTTGCCTGGGCAAAGCCGTGTTTGGAGAGTCGATGTTCACGCGCATCACGGATGGTTCCAAAATGGCGCTGAGTGCCTTGGTCTCTGTCTGCCAAAAACATGGCATTGAACAAATCGATTGTCAGCAAAATACATCCCACTTGGCTTCACTCGGCGCCCAAGAAATGTCTCGTGCTGAATTTTTAGACCGCATGGCCCAGCATCAGTTAGAAAACAGTCCGGATTGGCCCACAGAAACCGTGGATGGCGTCAGCTTGGCCCATTGGGGGAAGCGGTCATGACCCATCTCAAGGACCTGCCCTTTGAGACTTTGCAGTTTTATGCCACCGCGTCCTATCCCTGCAGCTATTTAAGTGACCGAACTGCGCGCTCTCAGGTCGCCACGCCCAGCCATTTGATCCACAACGAGGTTTACTCGGATTTGGTCAGACGTGGATTTCGGCGCAGCGGCGTGTTCACTTACCGCCCCTATTGTGATGGCTGCCAAGCCTGTGTCCCTCTGCGGGTACCGACCCACTCTTTTCAACCCAACAAGAGCCAAAAAAGAGCGCTCAAGCAACACGCTCATTTAGCAGTCAAGGTCTCCAGTTTGGGCTTTGATCCGGAGCATTACGCCTTGTATCTGCGCTACCAAAACAGCCGACATGCTGGCGGCGGCATGGACCAGGACAGCGTAGAGCAATACAAGCAGTTTTTGTTGCAAAGCCGGGTCAACTCCAGGCTGATCGAATATCGGCAACTGCACCCCGATTTCCCACAGGGGATCTTGAAAATGGTCAGCATCGTAGACGTTCTGAGTGACGGATTGTCTGCTGTTTACACCTTTTACGAGCCGGAAGAGCACACCTCTTACGGCACTTATGGGGTGCTATGGCAAATTGAGCAGGCGCGCGAACTGGGACTGCCCTATGTGTACCTCGGGTATTGGATTGAACAAAGCCCGAAAATGAATTACAAACGCCTTTTTACCCCCTGTGAAGTCTTGACCCAGGGGCAGTGGCGTCCTTCACCTGCATAGCGGGCGGTCCAAGGCAGACTGGGCTGCCCCGAATCATTCCACACTGTAGAATGGAACTTCACCCCGCAGTAAGCCCATGACCAAACACGACCGTGCAGCCGCAGCGACCCCCACCATCCAGGTCATAGAGCGTTTGTTTTCTCTCATGGACGTTTTGGCCTCGCGTGAGGAGGCCATATCGCTGAAAGAAATCAGTGAGAAAACGGGCTTGCATCCCTCCACCACACACCGCATCCTGAATGACTTGACCATCGGTCGCTATGTGGACCGCCCAGAAGCCGGCACGTACCGCCTGGGAATGCGCCTGCTGGAGCTGGGTAACTTGGTCAAGGCGCGCTTGAACGTGCGTGATGCAGCCATGACCCCCATGCGTGAGTTACACAAGTTGATTCAACAACCCGTTAATTTGAGCATGCGCCAGGGCGACGAAATTGTCTACGTGGAGCGGGCCTACAGCGAACGCTCGGGCATGCAAGTGGTGCGTGCCATTGGTGGACGAGCCCCTTTGCATCTCACTTCGGTGGGCAAATTGTTTTTGTCCATCGATGACCCCCTCAAGGTCCGCAGTTACGCGACCCGCACGGGCTTGTCGGGCCACACGCGCAACAGCATCACCCAGTTGCCTGTTTTAGAGCGTGAACTGTCCAAAGTACGGCAATATGGCATTGCGCGTGACAACGAGGAGCTGGAACTGGGGGTTCGCTGCATTGCCGCTGGCATTTACGATGACCAGGGCAAATTGCTGGCGGGCTTGTCTATCTCAGCCCCCGCGGATCGGCTGGACGAAGAGTGGCTGCCGAAACTCCAAGCCACGGCCAATGAAATTTCACTGGCGCTGGGGCATAAAACGCTTTGAGAGGCTCAACCGTGGTTGTTGCGGCTGTTCGCTGAAGCACGCGAAGCCGGGGCCGACTCCAACCAGCGACGCACACGTTCAGCGTCCGCAATTCGACTCAATTTGCCGGCTGAGTCTAAAAACACCATGATCAGCTTGCGACCGGCCACCTTGGTCTGCATCACCAAACATTGACCTGCTTCAGAGATGTAACCGGTCTTTTGGATGCCAATGTCCCAGTCGGGATTCTTCACCAAACGGTTGGTGTTGTTGTACTGCAGGGTGCGGCGCCCAACGTCGACCTCGCGGCCCGGCGAGGTTGAAAGCTCACGCAGCAGAGGCTCTTTGTAAGCGGCCCCAACCAACAAGGCCAGGTCATTGGCACTGGACTGGTTGCGGCTGGACAGCCCAGTGGGCTCCACATAACGGGTGTCGCGCATGCCCAAAGACTGAGCGCGCTCGTTCATGCGGGCCACGAAGGAGTGCAATCCGCCTGGGAACGTCCGGCCCAGCGCATGTGCGGCGCGGTTTTCGCTCGACATCAAAGCCAAATGCAACAAATCACCACGCGACAGGGTGGTGCCCACGGCCAAGCGCGAACTGCTGCCTTTTTCCGTGTCGACATCGTCTTGCGAAATGGTGATCATTTCATGCAAAGGCAGTTTGGCTTCGGCCATGACCAGCCCGGTCATCAGTTTGGTCAAAGACGCAATGGGCAAAACAGCCTGGTCATTTTTTCTGAACAAAATTTCTTGAGTGTCTTGGTCAATGACCAGGGCAACGCTGGAACGCAGATCCAAGGGATCGTTGGCAGCATGCAAGCCCGCCATCTGACCAAAGGAGGCCTTGGCCGGTTGATCGAGCGCCACCGCGGCGTGGCGAGTGCGTGATGCAGAGCGGCCATTCACAGCCATCGCGGCAGGGGTGGAGCGTTGCGCCACATTACGCGATTTAGCCCGAACCGAGGCTGTTGTTTTAGCGGCAACGACCGGCTTCTTGGCGGCTGGGGTGTTCGATTTTTCTTTAGCACCCACCGCAGGGGATGCCATCAACAAGCTGTAAATCAAACATGACAACAGGCCCGACTTCAGACCTGATGTGGTGTGTCGCAATGGAGCAAAAAGCATACGAAAGGGTGTCACTTTAAAAACAACAATTCATAGAGTGTACTAAATAAAAAAAAGCCACGCAAGATCAATCACTTGCGTGGCTTTGTTCAAGCCTTTTAAGAGTTAAAAGGTAGTACTTTAGCCCTGTGCAGCCACCCGGTCCGATTTGCTCTGCAATTTATTCAGGGCGTTGAGGTAGGCTTTGGCAGAAGCCACCACGATATCGGGGTCGGAACCGACACCGTTGACCACCCGGCCACTGTTTTGCAACCGAACCGTGACCTCGCCCTGGCTTTCGGTGGAACCACTGATGGCATTGACCGAGTAGAGCACCATTTCAGCACCGCTTTTGACATGCGACTCGATCGCTTTCAATGAAGCGTCCACCGGGCCATTACCGTCTGAGGTGCCATGGACTTCTTTACCGGACATGGTGAAGACCACCGAGGCTTGAGGACGCTCACCCGTTTCACTGTGCTGAGAAAGCGAGACGAAGCCAAAGTTTTCGTTGTCAGCAGAAACGCTCTCGTCGCTCACCAGGGCCAGAATGTCTTCGTCAAAGATCTCACTCTTACGGTCTGCGAGTTCTTTGAAACGGGCAAACGCGGCGTTCAACTCGGTTTCGCTTTCGAGCGAAACCCCCAGGTCCTGCAAGCGTTGTTTGAACGCATTGCGTCCACTGAGCTTGCCTAAAACGATCTTGTTGGTGCTCCAGCCCACGTCCTCGGCACGCATGATTTCGTAGGTGTCGCGTGCTTTGAGCACGCCATCCTGGTGAATGCCCGAGGCATGGGCAAAGGCATTGGCTCCCACCACCGCTTTGTTAGGTTGCACCACAAAACCCGTGGTTTGGCTTACCATGCGACTGGCCGCCAAAATTTGGCGCGCGTCGATGCCCAAGTCCAGCCCGAAATAATCGCGACGGGTTTTCACCGCCATGACCACCTCTTCCAAGGAACAATTGCCCGCCCGCTCGCCCAAGCCATTGATCGTGCATTCGACCTGGCGAGCCCCGCCAATTTGCACACCGGCCAAGGAGTTGGCCACCGCCATGCCCAAATCGTTATGGCAATGCACAGACCAAATGGCTTTGTCACTGTTGGGAATGCGCTCGCGCAAAGTTTTGATGAAGTTGCCGTACAACTCCGGTACCGCATACCCCACGGTATCGGGCACGTTGATGGTGGAGGCGCCCTCGGCGATCACGGCTTCCAAGACGCGGCACAAAAAGTCCATGTCACTGCGATAACCGTCTTCAGGACTGAACTCGATCTCGCCCATTAAATTGCGGGCATAACGCACCGATTGCTTGGCTTGCTCAAACACCTGGTCGGGTGTCATGCGCAACTTTTTCTCCATGTGCAAGGCACTGGTGGCCAAGAAGATATGGATCCTGGCGTTGGCCGCGCCAGCCAAGGCCTCTGCTGCGCGGGCAATGTCGCGGTCGTTGGCACGCGCCAGCGAGCACACGGTGGAGTCTTTGATCACATTGGCGATCGACTTCACGCAGTCAAAGTCGCCATTCGAGCTGGCCGCAAACCCCGCCTCGATCACATCCACGCGCAGACGTTCAAGCTGACGGGCAATGCGCAGTTTTTCATCGCGGGTCATGGAAGCCCCGGGGGACTGCTCACCATCACGCAAAGTCGTGTCAAAAATGATCAATTTATCAGCCATCTTATTTCTCCAATGATGAAAACCGCAACTTGAAAGCATAAATGCAAAAGGCCCGCTGCGGGAATGCAAACGGGCCTTTAGGGGAAATGATCGCGTGCGCTACATGTCCCGCCCGTTGGGCGATAGCAGCAGTAGGGTCAGCGCGTTAAATTTCATGAAGTAACTCTAGCACAATTTTCAATGTCCACTTGTCACTCTTGGTGCAAGCCACGCTCATCCGGTTCTTGCGTCGAGGTGCTGATCATGCTGGTGGGTTGGCCCTTGGCTTTGCGGACAGCGTACAAGGCATAACCGCTCAAACCGTAAATCACAAACAAGCCAAATAACACCATCGGCGGATGAATATTGACCACCGCGATGCCCAAGGCCACCAGCACAATCGCCGCAAACGGCACGCTTTTCTTCATGTGCACGTCTTTGAAACTGTAAAAAGGCACATTGGTCACCATGGTCAAACCAGCATACAAACAGATCACCAGCATCGGCCAAGCCACCGCGGGGCCGCTGTAGTCCAGTTCGGTCATGATCCAAATGAAGCCGGTGACCAAGGCCGCAGCAGCTGGCGAGGGCAAGCCCTGGAAAAAACGCTTGTCTACGACCGCTGTGTTGACGTTGAAACGCGCCAATCTCAACGCCGCGCAGGCGCAATACACAAAAGCAGCAATCCAGCCCCAGCGCCCCAGCCCCTTGAGCGCCCATTCGTAGGCGATCAAAGCCGGGGCGGCACCAAAAGAGACCATGTCCGACAGGGAGTCCATTTGCTCACCGAAGGCGCTTTGCGTATTGGTCATGCGGGCCACACGACCGTCCAGACCGTCCAGGACCATGGCACAAAAAACGCCGGTTGCAGCCAAATCAAAACGGCCATTCATGGCCATCACGATGGCGTAGAACCCACCAAATAAAGCCGCCAAGGTGACCATATTGGGCAGGATGTAGATGCCTTTGCGTGGCTTGCGCTGCTGAGTGACAGGTTCGGCCTCGTCACCATTTTCCATGTTGTCTCGCATCACTCACATTCCTCGGGTTGGAAGATCTTGTCTGGGCAGACCTTGGCGGTTCGCAGAGCACTCAGCTTGAGTTTATGCCACTTGCTCCCCGCGCCAAAAAACAAAGGCCACCGAAGTGGCCTAGGTACAGACTGATGAGAGGATCAGTTACGGGTTTTGTCCACCAGTTTGTTCTTCGCGATCCACGGCATCATTGCGCGCAATTGAGCGCCCACGACTTCAATGGAATGCTCCGAAGTCAAACGACGGCGTGCCGTCATGCTCGGGTAGTTGGTGCGACCTTCCAAGATGAACATCTTGGCGTACTCACCGGTTTGGATGCGCTTCAGCGCGTTGCGCATGGCCACGCGTGACTGCTCGTTGATCACTTCAGGACCGGTCACATACTCGCCATATTCGGCGTTGTTTGAGATCGAGTAGTTCATGTTGCCGATGCCGCCTTCGTAGATCAAGTCGACGATCAGCTTCAACTCGTGCAGGCATTCAAAGTAAGCCATCTCAGGGGCGTAACCGGCTTCCACCAAGGTTTCGTAACCCATTTTGATCAGCTCAACCGCACCACCGCACAACACGGCCTGCTCGCCGAACAAGTCGGTTTCAGTCTCTTCTTTGAAGTTGGTTTCAATGATGCCGGCCTTGCCGCCACCGTTGGCCATGGCGTAAGACAAAGCCAAAGCGCGGGCTTTGCCGCTCTTGTCTTGGTGGATCGCCACCAGGTGAGGCACGCCGCCACCTTGAGTGTAGGTGTTGCGCACGGTGTGGCCTGGGGCCTTGGGGGCCACCATCCAAACGTCCAAATCTTCGCGGGGCACCACTTGGTTGTAGTGCACGTTGAAGCCGTGGGCAAACGCCAAAGACGCGCCAGCCTTGATGTTGGGGGCCACGTTGTTGTTGTAGACCTCGGCAATTTGCTCGTCAGGCAACAAGATCATGACCACGTCTGCGGCCTTGACCGCATCGTTGACTTCCATCACGGTCAGGCCGGCTTTGCCGACTTTGTCCCATGAAGCGCCGCCTTTGCGCAGACCGACCACGACTTTGACGCCGCTGTCGTTCAAGTTTTGTGCATGGGCGTGCCCTTGCGAACCGTAGCCGATGATGGCCACTGTTTTGCCTTTGATGACGCTCAGGTCACAGTCCTTGTCGTAAAACACTTTCATGGTTTTCTCCTTCAAAAATTCTCAAAATAAAATGGTTCAAACACGCAAAATTCGCTCGCCACGCCCAATACCGCAAGCGCCGGTGCGCACAGTTTCCAAGATGGCACTGCGGTCGATCGCCTCTAAAAAGGCGTCATTCTTAGACAAGTCACCGGTCAGCTCAATGGTGTAGCTTTTGTCGGTGACATCGATGACGCGGCCCCGGAATATATCAGCCATCCGCTTCATCTCTTCGCGCTCTTTGCCCACCGCGCGCACTTTCACCAGCATCAACTCACGCTCGGTGTAGGCGCCTTCGGTCAAATCGACGACTTTGACGACTTCGATCAAGCGGTTCAGGTGCTTGGTGATTTGTTCAATCACATCGTCCGAACCGGTGGTTTGGATGGTCATGCGCGAGAGGCTCGGGTCTTCGGTCGGGGCCACCGTCAAAGACTCGATGTTGTAACCGCGGGCAGAGAACAGGCCCACCACGCGGGACAAGGCCCCGGCTTCGTTTTCCAGCAAGACAGCGATGATGTGTTTCATATGCAATTCCTCTTTTCGCCGCCCTCCCCTGCACACGGTAATGCGCAGGCTTGGCGATCAATAGATTCTTCAAAAATGGGTGAGAGGGTTGGCCAGACTCAAAGGTCTTCAGCGCCCATGATCATTTCGGTGATGCCTTTGCCGGCACGAACCATCGGAAACACGTTTTCCGTCGGATCGGTTCTGAAATCCATGAACACGGTGCGGTCCTTGAGTTTGCGAGCCTCGCGCAAAGCGGGCTCCACATCCTCAGGGCGTTCGATCAGCATGCCCACATGGCCATAGGCTTCGGCCAGCTTCACAAAATTGGGCAATGCGTCCATGTAGCTGTGGCTGTAGCGGCCTGAATACTCGATCTCTTGCCACTGCCGCACCATACCCAAATAGCGGTTGTTCAGCGCCACCACGATGATGGGGGTGTTGTATTGCAAACAGGTAGACAACTCCTGGATGCACATCTGCACCGAGCCTTCACCCGTGACACAAAACACTTCGCTGTCCGGTTTGGCCAGCTTGATGCCCATGGCGTAGGGGATGCCCACACCCATGGTGCCCAGGCCACCAGAGTTGATCCAGCGGCGGGGTTCATTGAATTTGTAATACTGCGCAGCCCACATCTGGTGCTGCCCCACGTCCGAGGTGATGTAGGCATCGGCATCTTTGGTCATGTCCCACAGCGTTTCGATCACGCGCTGGGGTTTGATGACTTCCGTGTTGTCACGGTCATAGCTCATGCAATCCCGTGCGCGCCAGCCGTCGATGGTGCTCCACCAAGCCCCCAAGGCATGGGCATCGGGCTTGACGGAGGACTCTTTGAACATGGCGATCAATTCTTGCAGCACGTCCTTGACATCGCCCACGATGGGCACATCCACCTTCACGCGCTTGGAAATGCTGGAGGGGTCAATGTCAATGTGAATGATCTTGCGCTCAACTTGGGCAAAGTGCTTGGGGTTGCCAATCACGCGGTCGTCAAAGCGGGCACCCACGGCCAACAAGACATCGCAGTTTTGCATGGCGTTGTTGGCTTCCAGCGTGCCGTGCATCCCCAACATGCCCAAGAACTTGGGGTCAGTGGCCGGGTAGGCGCCCAAACCCATCAAGGTGTTGGTGCACGGGAATCCGAGCATGTCCACCAAGGTACGCAGCTCTTGCGAGGCATTGCCGAGCAACACACCCCCACCGGTGTAAATATAGGGGCGCTTGGCCGCCATCAGCAACTGCAAGGCCTTGCGAATTTGACCGCCGTGGCCTTTGCGCACCGGGTTGTAAGAACGCATGGCCACCGTCTCGGGGTAGCCCGGGTAAGGCGTTTTGTTGAAGGACACGTCCTTGGGCACATCCACCACCACCGGGCCTGGACGGCCACTGCGTGCAATGTGAAAGGCTTTTTTCATGACGTCGGCCATGTCGCGAACGTCTTTGACCAAAAAGTTGTGCTTCACGATGGGACGCGTGATGCCCACGGTGTCGCATTCCTGGAAAGCATCCAAGCCAATGGCGGCCGTCGGCACCTGGCCGCTGATGATCACCATGGGAATACTGTCCATGTAGGCCGTCGCTATGCCGGTCACGGCATTGGTCAAGCCGGGGCCAGAGGTGACGAGGGCCACCCCCACCTCGCCAGTGGCACGGGCGAAACCGTCAGCTGCATGCACGGCCGCTTGCTCGTGACGCACCAAAACGTGTTGAATAGTGTCCTGTTTGTACAGGGCGTCATAGATGTGCAAAACCGCGCCGCCTGGGTAACCCCACACGAAATTGACGTTTTCGGCTTGCAGTGCTTTGACCAAAATTTCTGCGCCACGCAGTTCCGGCACAGCATGGCCAGAGGCGACAGAACCCGTTGCCGGGTGGGCTTGAGAAGTGGTATCCATATTCAACCTTTGTGAATTTCTCTAACGAAAAACCTTGGGTGCCCCTTTGCTGTGCTCTTGTGAAGCCGCATCGGGACTTTGGACCACAACCATGGGCGCCACATGTAACAGCGCCGGACGGTGACCCGTTTGCTTTTTTTCAATTGCAACCTCGCATTATCGCATCAACTTGCAGTCCGCTGGATTAAATTGGGTTTGATCGTCAAGGGTGCGATAATTCCGGCCACTTTGTGGAACGCGGATCCAGGGATCCAGAGTCGCTTCACTGAGCTCATAAAAACACCAGGAGATCTCTCCCCCGCACTGGGCGAGAAAAGCAGTTGGCCACAGAAACGGAACTCTCAGACTTTCTCAAAAACACGGAGAAACGTGCGTTTAAGCGCACGCTTTACCATGTGCGAGACGAAGAAGCCGCTTTGGACATCATGCAAGACAGCATGATCAAACTGGCCACCCATTACGGTGACAAGCCGGCGGCTGAGTTGCCTTTGCTGTTTCAACGCATTTTGTCCAACACCACGCTGGACTGGTTCCGTCGCCGCAAAACCCGCAACGCTTTATTTTCAAATTTGAGCGATTTTGGTGGCGACAGCGAAACCGATGAATTCGACCTGTTAGAGAACTTCAACGTCGGATCGGAGAGCGAATGGGGCGAAAGTGCCGAAGACCAGACCCGGCGTAAGCAAATTTTCTTGCAAATCGAGTCAGATATCCAAGATTTGCCCCCACGTCAACGAGAAGCCTTCCTGCTGCGTTACTGGGAAGAGATGGACGTGGCCGAGACGGCTGCGGCCATGGGCTGCACCGAAGGCAGTGTCAAAACGCATTGTTCACGCGCTGTTCATGCATTGAGCCGATCGCTCAAAGCCAAGGGAATACAACCATGAAAAATCAAAATTTCACCGCAGAACACACCATCGACCAGGTCGGCAGGGCTTTGGCCAGGCGTCTGGACCGGGATGGCCCTGATTTGTCTTATGACATAGGCGAGCGCCTGCGTGCGGCACGCATGCAAGCCTTGGCTGCCCGCAAACCAGAGTGGGTGGCCGTGTCAGCCCCTGAAATCCACCTGTCTGCGGGTCAAGCCACTCTCAGCCGGGGCGGCGAATCGGATCCGATCTGGACCCGTTGGGCCTCTTTCCTGCCCCTTATTGCCTTGATTTTGGGCTTGATTACCATCCAAAGCATTCAATCCGAAAGCAACACCTTGGAAATTGCCGAAGTCGATGCCGCCTTGCTGGTGGATGAATTGCCGCCCGCGGCCTACACCGACCCTGGCTTCTTGCAGTTCCTGAAAAGCAACCCCGTCCCAGCAACGCAGGCCAACTGAAGTGCGCGTCCCTGCCCTCCCCGCCCTCTTGAACCACGGCCTGCGCCTTGCCGCAGGATGGATGGTGGTGGGCAGCGTATGGGCACAGGCCACACCCGCTGACAGCCCAGCCAGCAACAATTCCGGCGCCCCCGTCAACACGCCGGCCAGTGCGCCGATCAGTTCACCGGTCAGTGGGCCAGTCAATGCTTCTGCCAGTTCCCCGGTCAATGCGGCCGTAGTGGCCGTAGCGCCCGCCCCGGCGCGCCCGCCGACAAGCGTTAAAGTGCCATGGAAAGACTTAACTCGCGCGCAACAACTCGCACTCGAGCCGCTGGCCCCGCATTGGGCCTCGCTCAGCGAAGGCCAAAGAAACAAGTGGCTGACCCTGTCCAAGAATTTCGCCAATCTGCCTGATTACGAAAAATCGACCATGCACAGCCGCATGGCCGAATGGGCCACATTGACACCGCAGCAACGCTCGCAAGCGCGGCTGAATTTTGGGGAAACCAACCGCATCCCTCAAGTCGAAAAAAAAGCCCAATGGGAAGCCTATCAATCCTTGCCTGATGAAGAAAAGCGCAAGTGGGTGACAAACCATCAATCGCCCGTGTTAGGCGCAGCCATTGCGCCGAAACCGGCCGCGCCGGACAAGCTCTCCCATGTGCAAACGCCAGCGGGCCAATTGCCAACCAAAGGGAAAACGCCGGGCGTGAAGGACGTAGACCCCAAAACCCTGCTGCCCGCCCCTAAAGTGACGCCCTCCAAAGCGGATGCGACCCCAGCGTGAGCGGCGATTCCGGTTTGCGCCAGGCTGATGCGCCCAGCCACCTCCCCTTGATCGCGCCCTCCCTGCCCCGCCGCATGGCTTGCTGGCTGTACGAAGGCATGCTGTTGTTCGGCGTGGTTTTCATCTCGGGTTATCTGTTCAGCACCCTCAGCCAAACCCGCCATGCCTTAGACAACCGTCACGGCTTGCAGGCATTTATATTTCTGATTTTTGCGATTTACTTCACCTGGTTCGGCGCCAAAGGCCAAACCTTGGCCATGAAAACCTGGCATATCCGTGTGGTGGACCGGCAAGGGCAGGCCTTGACACAGCAGCGGGCATTCGTGCGTTACGTCCTGAGTTGGGTCTGGTTTTTACCCCCCTTCGCGGCGACCCGGCCGCTGGACATCTCCGCCATGGAAACGCTGGTGCTGACCTTGGGCTGGATTGCGATTTGGGCTTTGCTCAGCCGTTTTCAACGGCAAGGTCAATATTGGCATGACATTTGGGCCGGCACGCGACTGATTCACGATGAGCGCAAACCGCTTCCGCCCGTGACAAACACCTCCGACCAAAGAGCCACCCCCTCATGACAGCACCCTTGCCAGGCTCTGCACCCTCTTTTTCCGTGTGTGTTTACTGCGGCTCCAAGCCCGGGGACACGCCTCTTTTTGCCGAAACCGCGCGGCAAGTGGGCCAATGGATTGGGCAGCGCGGCGGCCAATTGGTCTATGGCGGCGGCAGCAACGGCCTGATGGGCATCGTCGCCGATGCCACGCTGGCCGCTGGCGGTCGGGTGGTGGGCATCATCCCGCAGGCGCTGGTGGACAAAGAGTGGGCGCATGACCGCTGCACCGAATTGCATGTCGTCGACACCATGCACGAACGCAAACGCATGATGGCCGAACGCGCCGATGCTTTCCTGGCCCTGCCCGGGGGCATTGGCACGTTCGAGGAGTTTTTTGAAGTCTGGACCTGGCGCCAGTTGGGCTACCACAACAAGCCTGTGGGCTTGCTGAATATGAACGGCTATTACGACGGCTTATTGGCCTTTATGAACAGCGTGGTGCAGCATCAATTCATGGGCGAATGGCAAATGGACTTGGTCACTGTGGACACCCAAGCCCTCACATTGCTGCAAACGCTGGTGCAGGCCGCTGGACTGCAATACAGCCTGCAAAGCCACGCGCTCTGAATCAAATCGCGGCGTTGTCTTCTTCGCCGGTGCGGATGCGCACCACCCGTTCCACATTGGTGATGAAAATCTTGCCGTCACCGATTTTGCCGGTGCGCGCCGCTTTGACGATCGCATCCACACAGCGGTCCACGTCTTCGTCTTTGACCGCCACTTCCACTTTGACCTTGGGCAAAAAGTCGACCACGTATTCCGCACCGCGGTAAAGCTCGGTATGGCCTTTTTGACGGCCAAACCCTTTGACCTCGGTGACCGTCAGGCCCGTCACGCCGCATTCGGCCAGCAATTCGCGAACTTCTTCGAGTTTGAAGGGTTTGATGATGGCGGTGATTTGCTTCATGGTAATTGGCTTCCTGAAAAAATTTAAGCGCGAAATTTGTTGGTCATAGGATAACGCCAATCTTTGCCAAAGCTTCGGTGCGTAACACGAATCCCCACCGGAGCTTGACGACGCTTGTATTCATTGAGTTTGATCAAGCGGGTCACCTTCTCCACATCGGCGCGCTCAAACCCGTCAGCCACCAGGGCTTCGATGCCCTCGTCGTTTTCCATGTACCGGGCGATGATGGCGTCCAGCACCTCGTAGGCCGGCAGGCTGTCTTGGTCTTTCTGATCGGGCCGCAACTCTGCGCTGGGCGGGCGGGTGATGATGCGCTCTGGGATGGGACTGGCGCAGGTGCCATAAGGGTCGTTCTGGTTGCGCCAATTGGACAAGCGAAACACCTGGGTCTTGACCACGTCTTTGATGACGGCGAATCCGCCGGCCATGTCGCCATACAGGGTGCAATAACCCGTGGCCATCTCGCTCTTGTTGCCGGTGGTCAGCACAATCGCCCCGGTCTTGTTGGACATGGCCATCAACAAGGTGCCGCGAATCCGGGCCTGGATATTCTCTTCCGTCGTATCCTCGGCCAGGCCCACAAACTGCGCGGCCAAGCTGTGTTTGAAGCCCTCGAACAAAGGGGCGATCGAGATTTCGTCGTAACGCACCTGCATGCGCTCGGCCATTTCGCGCGCATCCAACCAGCTGATGTCGGCGGTGTAGGGCGAGGGCATCATCACCGCATGCACCTTGTCGGCCCCGATCGCGTCCACCGCGATGGCCAGTACCAAGGCCGAATCAATGCCGCCGGACAAGCCGAGCACGGCTTGTTTGAATCCGTTTTTGCCCAAGTAATCGCGCACGCCCAGCACCAGCGCGTCCCACAAATCGGCCTCATCGCTGCGCGGTGGGATCACGGACGCCGCCAGAACCTCGGCGGGACCGGCTTGCGAAGTCAATGAAACAAAGGCCAAGTCTTCGGTAAAAGCGGGGGCCCGCATCTGCACCGCACCCTGCGCGTCCAAGGCAAAAGAGCGTCCCTCAAACACCACCTCGTCTTGTCCGCCCACCAAATGGGCGTAGACCAAGGGCAGACCGCAGGCCAACACCCGTTCGCGCATGTGCTGTTCGCGCTCCAGTCCCTTGCCTGCATGAAACGGCGAGGCGTTGAGCACCGCCAACACCTGGGCACCCGCGGCTTTGGCTTTGAGCGCGGGGCCTTCAAACCAAGCGTCTTCGCAAATCAGCAGGCCAACCTGGATGCCCGACACCTCGAACACCACCGCCTGATCCCCCGGCGTGAAATAACGCCGCTCGTCAAACACTTGGTAGTTGGGCAGTTCTTGTTTGGCATAGCGGGCCAGCGTCTGGCCTTCCATCAACACCGAGGCCATGTTGTAGCGCCGCGTGACCGCCACACTTTTGGTGCGCATCCCGCCGCCTTGGGGATGCCCCACCACCACGGCCATGCCTTTTAACCCGGCAGTTTCGCGGGCCACTGTTTTCAAGGCATCATCACAGGCGTCAATGAAGGCGGGTCGCAGCAGCAAATCTTCTGCGGCGTAACCGCAAATGGACAATTCAGGCGTGAGCAGCAAACGCGCGCCTTTTTGGTAGGCTGCATGCGCAGCGTCAATGATCTTGCGGGCATTGCCCGGCATATCACCCACCACGAAATTGAGCTGAGCCACACAAAGATTGAGAGTCATACAGGTGCAGGAATTCAAGTCTGACGATTATGTCATCCAGGTCCATGATTCTTGGCAGGCCATCGACGAAGGCGCATGGAATGCCTTGCTGACGCAGCAAAAAACACCCACGCCCTTCATGCAGCATGCCTACTTGAGGGCCATGCAGGACACCCAGGCCGCCTGCCCTGACACCGGCTGGGAACTGCACATTGTGACGTTATGGCAACGCGATCCGGGCCATGCGGACACAGGGGCTCAGCGTTTGTGTGCAGCCGCCCCCTGCTATTTGAAATCACACTCCTACGGCGAATATGTGTTTGACTGGGCCTGGGCCGATGCTTACCAACGCCACGGCCTGCGCTACTACCCCAAGGCCTTGGTGGCCGCACCTTTCACGCCCGTGCCCGGCAGCCGTTTGCTGGCCATCGACCAGGCCGCCAGAACCGCCCTGGTGCGTGCCCTGATTCAGTTCACCGAGCAGCACGCCCTGTCGTCTTTGCACCTGCTGTTTGGTGACGAAGCCGACATGCAAGCCTGCACCGAGGCGGGTCTGATGCTCAGGCACACCGTGCAATTTCACTGGCACAACGCCAGCTATACGGACTTTGAGGATTTTCTGGCCCACCTCAGCCAAGAGAAACGCAAAAAAATACGCCAAGAACGGCGCAAGGTGGCGCAGGCAGGGGTGCAATTCAAAGTCCTGCGCGGCACGGAGATCCAAACCTCTGACTGGGACTTTTTTTACCGATGCTACGAGCGAACCTATTTGGAGCACGGCAATGCGCCTTATCTGAGCCGTGACTTTTTTGCCCAAATGCAGCGCACCCAGCCCGAAAACTGGCTGCTGTTTGTGGGCGAAATCGAAGGCCGACCCATGGCCTGCAGCCTGTTGGGTCTCAACGCCAGCGCAGCCGAAGGCGGCGTGGCCTATGGGCGCTACTGGGGCGCCCTAGAGCGGGTAGATTGCTTGCATTTTGAAGCCTGCTATTACCAGCCCATTGCCTGGTGCATCGCCAACGGCTTTGTGCGTTTTGAAGGCGGCGCGCAAGGCGAGCACAAAATGGCGCGTGCCTTGCTGCCAGTGAGCACCTCCAGTGCACACTGGCTGTCGCACCCCGGGTTTTCAGATGCGGTAGCGCGGTATTTGGCCCAAGAAGGCCAGGGTGTGGACGCCTATCTGCGCGATTTGAATCGGCGCTCACCCCTGCGGGCGGATTGAGCACCTGGCTCGACCTCAGGCCTTGGCGGCTCGGTAGTTGGCAATCCCGTCGGCAATTTCTTTGCGTGCCGAATCAGGGCCTTCCCAGCCCTTGATCTTGACCCATTTGCCTTTTTCCAAGTCTTTGTAGTGCTCAAAGAAGTGGGAGATCTGGCTCAAACGCAATTGGTTCATGTCTTCGGGTTTTTGCCAGTGGGTGTAAATGGGCAAAATTTTGTCGATCGGCACGGCCAACACCTTGCCGTCTTGTCCGCCTTCGTCTTCCATCAGCAAAATACCGATCGGGCGGCATTTCACCACCACACCGGGGATCAGCGGGAAGGGGGTGATCACCAACACATCCACCGGATCGCCATCGCCAGCGATGGTTTGCGGCACATAACCATAGTTGGTGGGGTAGTGCATGGCGGTGCCCATAAAACGGTCCACAAAAATAGCACCGGTCTCTTTGTCCACTTCGTATTTCACCGGATCGGCATTCATCGGAATTTCGATGATGACGTTGAAAGTATTCGGGGCATCTTTGCCAGGGGTCACATTGTCAAGGGACATGGTTGCAGTCTCAGAGGGTTAAAGTAAAAAAGACATTCCTAGGATTAACCCTCATTTTACTTTCACTGGCCTTGCGCAAAGCGCGGGGCGGCTTTTTAATGAAATGGTTGGCCAATCGTAGACCTCCTCAAGGTCGCGAGGAAGCAACGCCGTGGAGGGGTCTCCAGCGCGTTGCCCCTCCCTCCAGCGACAACAATTTCAGGAGTACGATAAATGACAAGCAATTCAGCGCTGACTTTGGCGCTTGTATGTGGACTGATTGCCGTGGCCTATGGCATTTGGGCCCGAGGATGGATACTTTCCCAGGACGCCGGCAATGCCCGGATGCAAGAAATCTCAGCCGCCATCCAGGCAGGTGCCGCCGCTTACCTGGCCCGGCAGTACACCACCATCGCCATCGTCGGGGTGGTCTTGGCCATCTTGATGGGTATCTTTTTAGACAGCACCACCGCCATCGGCTTTGTGATCGGGGCGGTCCTATCAGGGGCCTGTGGCTTTATTGGCATGAACGTCTCGGTTCGCGCCAACGTGCGAACGGCGCAGGCGGCCACCCATGGCATTGGACCGGCGCTGGACGTGGCGTTTCGGGGCGGGGCCATCACCGGCATGCTGGTGGTGGGGCTGGGCCTGCTGGGCGTGACCGGGTTTTATTGGTTCTTGACCGGCAACGGCAATCTGACACCGGACAAAAATCTCGCCACCCTGCTCAACCCGCTGATCGGTTTTGCCTTTGGCTCCTCCCTGATTTCCATCTTCGCCCGCTTGGGCGGCGGCATCTTCACCAAAGGCGCTGACGTGGGTGCCGACCTGGTGGGCAAGGTCGAAGCGGGCATTCCCGAGGACGATCCGCGCAACCCCGCCGTGATCGCCGACAACGTGGGCGACAACGTCGGCGACTGCGCCGGCATGGCCGCCGACCTGTTCGAGACCTATGCCGTGACCTTGATCGCCACCATGGTCTTGGGGGCGTTGTTGGTGTCGGCGGCACCTGGTCAAGCGGTGCTGTACCCGCTGGCGCTGGGCGCGGTGTCGATCGTGGCCTCCATCATCGGCTGCTTCTTCGTTAAAGCCTCGCCCGGCATGACCAACGTCATGCCTGCGCTGTACAAAGGCTTGGCGATTGCCGGCGTGCTGTCGCTGGTGGCCTTTTACTTTGTCACCATCTCGCTGATGCCGGACAACGCGTTGGGCGGCACCGGGGGGCAAATGAAACTGTTTGGCGCGTGCACGGTGGGCCTGATCCTCACCGCCGCCCTGGTCTGGATCACCGAGTTTTACACCGGCACCCAATACAGCCCGGTGCAACACATCGCCCAAGCATCGACCACCGGTCACGGCACCAACATCATTGCCGGTTTGGGCGTGTCCATGCGCTCTACCGCCTGGCCGGTGATGTTCGTCTGTCTGGCCATCTGGACCGCCTACGCTCTGGGCGGCCTGTACGGCATTGCCGTGGCCGCCATGTCCATGCTCAGCATGGCCGGCATCGTGGTCGCCCTGGACGCCTACGGCCCCATCACCGACAACGCCGGTGGCATTGCCGAGATGGCCGAGTTGCCCAGCAGCGTGCGTGACATCACCGACCCGCTGGACGCGGTAGGCAACACCACCAAAGCCGTGACCAAAGGCTATGCCATCGGCTCGGCCGGTCTGGCCTCTCTGGTGCTGTTCGCCGACTACACCCACAAGTTAGAGAGCTACGGCAAAGCCATCACCTTTGACCTGTCCGACCCGCTGGTCATCATCGGTCTGTTCATTGGCGGCTTGATCCCCTACCTGTTTGGCGCCATGGCCATGGAAGCCGTGGGCCGCGCCGCCGGCAGTGTGGTGGTCGAAGTGCGCCGCCAATTCAAGGAGATCCCCGGCATCATGGACGGCTCTGGCAAGCCCGAATACGGCAAAGCAGTCGACATGCTGACCAGCGCCGCCATCAAAGAAATGGTGGTCCCCAGCCTGCTGCCCGTGGTGGTGCCGGTGCTGGTGGGCTTGCTGCTCGGCCCCAAAGCCTTGGGCGGTTTGCTGATGGGCACCATCGTCACCGGCCTCTTTGTGGCCATCTCTATGTGCACCGGCGGCGGTGCCTGGGACAACGCCAAGAAATACATTGAAGACGGCCACCACGGCGGCAAAGGCTCGGAGGCACACAAAGCCGCCGTGACCGGCGATACGGTGGGCGACCCGTACAAAGACACGGCCGGCCCTGCGATCAACCCCTTGATCAAGATCATCAACATCGTGGCCTTGTTGATCGTGCCCTTGGTGGTCAAGTTCCACGGCGGCTGATCATTTCCGACGCCATTCTGAGAGCCCGCCCTGTTTTGCAGGGCGGGCTTTTTTCTGACGCAAGCCATCGACGACCAGGTCTCCAATACCTGGCACCCAAGCCCTGGCCTCCAAGAAATTTCAGCGGTCTGGCTGTCTCAAGCGTGCTTTTCAAACCTGCCCTGTCGCGCACAATCGCCCCATGCCCTTGAACTTCATCGCCAACCAATCGGTCCCCGCCCTGTCTGGGCAAACCCTGGACGTGATCGACCCGTCAGACGGTCAGGTGTTTGACCACATTCCACGCAGTCAAGCGGCGGACATCGACGCTGCTGTGCAGGCCGCGCGGGCGGCTTTTCAGGGGCCCTGGGGCCAGCTGAGCGCCATGGAGCGCGGACGCTTGCTGATGGCGCTGTCGCGCAAAGTGACCGAGCACGCCGCCGAGTTGACCGCCCTGGAGCAGCGCGACTGCGGCAAACCCACCCGCCAAGCGGCGGCCGATGCCACAGCCCTGGCCCGTTATTTTGATTATTACGCCGGCGCCTGCGACAAATTGCACGGCGAGACCCTGCCCTACCAAAACGGCTACAGCGTGCTCACCTGGCGCGAGCCGCATGGCGTCACCGGCCATGTGATTCCCTGGAATTACCCGATGCAAATTTTCGGCCGCAGCGTGGGTGG
>CANFYZ010000042.1 GCA_947451385.1 Comamonadaceae bacterium
CCTCGCCAGAATTACGCGGTAGCGCGCAATCGGTGAGTGAACCCGCCAAATCGTTGCTGTTTGACTTGGCCCGTTCTCAGCGGCAGCAAACCGAGGTGGCGGTCAGTCGGCTGGCCAAAGATGCCGACGCGCGCTGCGCAGAATGGCTGCTGCGCCATGCCGAGCCCTGCGAGAAAGGGGCGTTGGCCGTGACCCTGCGGGAACGCAAACGCTTGATTGCGGCGCAACTGGGCATCGCGCCCGAAACCTTTTCGCGCGTGCTGCGGCATTTGCGTGAACTGAATTTGATCAGCGGCGGTGGCAGGGTGCTGTCTCTGTTGAACCCCCAAGCCTTGCGCGACTTGGCCGGGGCTTGAGCCTTTTGTGCGGGGCCAGCGCCCTGTGGCGGGAGCCCATGGCCTATCATGCTGCGCATCTCGCCATCTGTTTGCTGCGCCATGTCTGACCCTTCAACTGTTCCTTACCTCAGCGACACCGAAGCCCCTTTGCGCGCCGAGGTGGACGCTTGGCCGGGCCTGACTTTGTTGGAGTTTGGCACCGGCTGGTGCGGCCATTGCCGCGCCGCGCAGCCGGTGGTGGCCGAGTTGCTGACGCTGTTTCCGCATTGGCGGCACCTGAAAATTGAAGATGGCAGTGGCCGCGCCCTGGGCCGCTCCTTCGGTGTTCGGCTGTGGCCGACGCTGGTGCTTTTGCAACAGGGGCAAGTGTTGGGCCGTTGGGTGCGTCCGACCTCTGTGGCGCCAATTCAGGCTGCCTTGCCCAAGCCCTGACCTTATTTTTGTGGTTAAATTAACTGTATATTTATACAGTTATGAACACCGTTGAAATGCCTGTTCCCATCGCCTTGATCAAAGGGCGCGGCAGCGCCACACGCCTGGCGCACCGCTTTGAGCGCGATCAACGCGAAGCGTTTGACGACGGCTGGGCCGAGGCGGGTGACCCCGCCGCCGAGCGGTCGCCCGTCGCCACCACCTGGACCTGGGAGGACGCGAAAAGCGCCATCACCCGCAACACCTCGCCCGATATCGGTTTCGATTTGTCGATCAACCCCTACCGGGGCTGCGAGCACGGTTGCAGCTATTGCTACGCGCGCCCTTCGCACAGTTATTTGGGCTTGTCGCCCGGGCTGGATTTTGAGACCCGTTTGATCGCCAAACGGGGTCTGGCCGAGCGCCTCCAGCACGAGTTGGGCAGTGCGCGTTACCGACCCGGTTTGATGGCGCTGGGCACCATCACCGATGCGTACCAGCCACTGGAGCGCGAACTGGGCTTGACGCGCCAGGTGCTGCAAGTGCTGCACGACTGCGGCCACCCGATGGCCGTGGTCACCAAGGGCAGCGGCATTGAGCGCGATCTGGATGTGCTGGCGCCCATGGCCGCGCGCGGTCAAGCGGGTGTGGCGGTGAGCGTGACCACGCTGGACGCCGACCTGGCGCGCCGCATGGAGCCGCGCGCGGCCGCGCCCTGGCGGCGCTTGCGCACCATCCGCACGCTCGCCGAAGCGGGCATTCCGGTCGGGGTGAGTGTGTCGCCGCAAATCCCGTTCATCAACGACGACATGGAGCAGGTGCTCGAAGCCGCGCGCGATGCCGGGGCCACACGGGCTTTTTATGTGGTGCTGCGCCTGCCGTGGGAGTTGTCACCCCTGTTCAGGCAATGGCTGGAGCTGCACTTTCCGGACCGCGCCGCCCGGGTCATGGCGCGCATGCACGACCTGCGCGGCGGTAAAGACTACGACGCCAGCTTTGCCACGCGCCGCCACGGGCAAGGCATTTGGGCCGAGCTGCTGGCCCAACGCTTTGCCACCGCGTGCCGCAAACTCGGGCTTAACCGCGAGAAGCAAGTCTGGAACCTGGCCGATTTCAGGCCGCCCTCACGGCAGGGGCAGATGGGCTTGTTTTGACGTGGCTGGCTCTGTCGGTTGAGGCGTCATTTTTTTGCTTCAACGTGCTGCGCGAAACGGTTCAGGATGGCTTGCCAGCCTTCGCGCTGTTGTTCAGGCGGATGTTCGGTTTCCGCATCGAAGCTGATGTGCACTTTGACGCCCTCGGCCACCGGCTGGAACAGGACCACCGCCGTGCGGTCGCCAAAAGCGTATTCCAAGCGCTCTTGCGGCACGATTTGGGTGTAGGTGCCCGCAAAGTCAAAACCGAAGCTGCCGTCTTTGGCTTCCATGCGCGAAGAAAAAGTGCCGCCTTCGCGCAATTCCACAGAAGCTTGGGTGGTGTGCCAGTCGTCGGAGGCGGCGTTCCATTGCAAGATGTCTTCGGGTCGGGTGTAGGCGTCCCAAACGGCAGCGAGGGGGGCTTTGACGGTGGTTTCGACAGAGATTTTCATGGCGCAAGTCCGAGGGTGAGTTGGAGCGAACGAGGTGAGCTGAACTATACCTTGCAGCGCCTGCGCTTCTTCGAACCACCATGCCAGCGCGGCTTCGTAGCCTTCCCAGACGCAGCCGTTGCAGCCGCGTCCGCAACAGGTGCTGGGTTCGGGTGGGGGCGCGCGAAAGCGCTGGCCTGCACGTTCTAAGGCGTTTTGTATGTGGGCGATGCGTGCACGCACGGCGTGGCGTTGATCCGCTGCAGGGTCGATACCTGTGGAGGTGCCTGTGGCGGTGCCCGAAGAGGTGCTCATGCGCTGAGGTGCGCCTGGGCTTGCACGGTCTGCCCTTGCACCACGGTGTGCGCGATCAGTCGATCATCGCCCAGCACGATCATGGCGAACAGCCATTCGGCCAGGGTTTCGGTTTGTGCGGTGCGCCGCGCCAGCAACGGCGTGGCTTGGGGGTTCAGCACCACAAAGTCAGCCTCACAGCCGGGCAACAAGTTGCCGACCTTGCCGGACAAATCCAAGGCTTGCGCCGCCCCGGCCGTGTGTTGCCACCACAGATGTTGCGGCGCGAGGCTGATACCGGGCCGCCCCACGCTTTGCCTTGCCACGGTGTAGGCCGCATGCATGGTCTGAAAAGGGCTGAAGCTGGTGCCGCCGCCCACATCGCTGGCCAGGCCGTAGCGCAGACCGGCGGTGTCTGAAGCCCCGTAATCGAAAAAGCCGCTGCCCAAAAACAGGTTGCTGGTGGGGCTGACGGCCGCGGTCGCGCCAACCTCCGCCATGCGGTTCCGGTCGGCATCGTCCAGATAGATGCAATGCGCGTACACCGCGCGCTGGCGAAGCAGGCCGGCGCGGTCATACACATCGAGGTAGCTGCGTGCCTCAGGAAACAGTTCATGCACCCAGCGGATCTCGTCCAGGTTCTCCGCCACATGCGACTGGACCCACACATCGGGGAATTGCTGCGCCAGTTCGCCCGCGCCGTGCAACTGCGCCGCGGAACTGGTGGGCGCAAAACGCGGCGTGATGGCGTAGCCCAAGCGGTCTGCGCCATGCCAACGGCGGATCAGCGCTTCGGTTTGGCGCAGGCTGAGCTGCGTGTCGGTGTCGCGCAGCCCGTCGGGGCTGTAGCGGTCTTGCAGCACTTTGCCAGTGACCATGCGCAGGCGGCGCTGTTGCGCTTCTTGCATGAACACATCGACCGACGCCGGGTGCGCGGTGGCAAAGCACAGTGCGGTGGTCACGCCGTGGCGCATGAGTTCGTCCAGAAAGAAGCGGGCGACCTCGTGCGCGTAAGCGGGGTCGTCAAACTGCTTTTCATGCGGAAAGGTGTAGTGCTCCAACCACGGCAGCAAGCCATCGGCGGGCGAGCCGATCACATCGGTTTGCGGGTAATGGATGTGCAGATCGACAAAGCCGGGGGCAATGCACAGGCCGGGCCAATGGGTCACGGCCAGGTCGGGGTAGTGCGGCGCCAGCTCGCGGTAGGGGCCGACAGCATGGATGCGCACGATGCCGTCGGCTTCGCGTGCAGTCACCAGCAGACCATCGGTTTCGTGCCGAACCTGGGGGCTGTGTGGGTCCGGAAACCACAGCAAACCCGCGCGCCAGCCGGTCAGTTCAGTGCGTGGGGGATTCAAGTGGTCTGCGTTCATCGACTCGTACAAAGAAATGTCCGGGGGAGCCGGTCGGCCCGGTGATACATTGTGCTGTAATCTTTGGGCACCCCAGACGCGGAACGGACTTTCAGGGTCTGCTCCTGGCCTGTGATGTTGTCTGTTTTCGAATTTTCTCCGCCATGACCCCACCTCTTTTGTCTTTGCAAGGCATCACCAAGCGCTATCCGGGCGTGGTGGCCAATCAGGATGTGTCGCTGACCCTGATGCCTGGGCAGGCGCATGCGGTTTTGGGCGAAAACGGCGCGGGCAAATCCACGCTGATGAAAATCATCTACGGCTCGGTCAAGCCCGACGAGGGCGTGGTGCATTTCAAAGGCCAGCCGGTCAACATTCGCAACCCGCAACAAGCGCGGGCGCTGGGCATCAGCATGGTGTTTCAGCATTTCAGCCTGTTTGACACGCTGACCGTGGCCGAAAACGTGTGGCTGGGTTTGGACAAAAGCCTGTCGCTGGCCGAGGTGACGCAGCGCATCAGCGCCAAGGCGGCCGAATACGGCTTGGAAATGGATCCGGCCCGCCCGGTGCACACCTTGAGCGTGGGCGAGATGCAGCGAGTTGAAATTATTCGTGCCCTCTTGACCCAGCCGCAATTGCTGATTTTGGACGAGCCCACTTCGGTGCTGACGCCGCAGGCGGTAGAGAAGTTGTTTGTGGTGCTGAAAAAGCTGGTGAGCGAAGGCTGCAGCCTGCTGTACATCAGCCACAAATTGCACGAAATCCGCGAGCTGTGCTCGGCCTGCACGGTGCTGCGCGGCGGTCGGGTGACCGGGGTGTGCGATCCGCGTGAAGAGTCCAACGCCTCGCTCAGCCGCCTGATGATCGGGGCCGAGCCGCCCGCCTTGGAGCACCGCGCCAGTCAACCGGGTGCGGTGGTGCTGGCGGTGAACGATTTGAGTTTGCCCAGCAGCGACCCTTTTGGCATGGATTTGTCGCACCTGGATTTTCAGGTGCGCGCGGGCGAGGTGGTCGGCATTGCCGGTGTCTCGGGCAATGGCCAGCGGGAGCTGATGTACGCGCTCTCGGGCGAGGACACACGGGCCCAAGCGACCTCAATTCAGATCCAAGGCCAGCCGGTCGCCACCTTGGGGCCAGACGCACGCCGTCGCCTGGGGCTGCACTTTGTGCCTGAAGAGCGGCTGGGGCGCGGCGCGGTGCCCAGCCTGAGCTTGGCGCACAACATGCTGCTGACCCGACAAGAGTCGGTGCAAAGCACGGGCTGGATCGATATGCAGCAGTTGCACCGCCAAGCCCAAGGCGTGATCGCGCGGTTCAAAGTCAAAGCCGCCGGGCCACAGGCCACCGCCAAATCGCTGTCGGGCGGCAATTTGCAAAAATTCATTGTCGGCCGCGAGATCGAGGCCCGGCCGCGTTTGTTCATCGTCTCGCAGCCGACCTGGGGCGTGGATGTGGGCGCGGCCGCGCAAATTCGCGGTGAGATTTTGGCCCTGCGCGACGCCGGTTGCGCCGTGCTGGTGGTCAGCGAGGAGTTGGAAGAGTTGTTTGAAATTTCAGACCGCCTGCTGGTCATGGCCAAAGGCGAAATGTCGCCGTCAATTGACCGCGCCAACGCCACGGTGGCGCAAATTGGCGAATGGATGAGCGGACTGTGGGAGGGCCACCATGCTCAAGCTTGAAGCGCGGCCCGAACCCTCCAAATTTTGGAGCACCGCCTCACCCCTGCTCGCCCTGTGTTTGACCATCGGCATCGGTGTGATTTTGTTCATGGCGCTGGGCAAAGACCCGGTGCGCGGTTTGCAGATGTTTTTTTGGGAGCCGGTCAAATCCACCTATGCCTTGGGTGAGTTGATGGTCAAAGCCACACCGCTCTTGGTCATCGCGCTGGGCCTGGGCGTGTGCTACCGCTCGAATGTCTGGAACATCGGCGCTGAAGGGCAGTTTGTCATGGGTGCCGTGGCCGCCGGTGGCGTGGCACTGCTGGCCGACGCCAGCACCGGGCGTTGGATTGTGGTGCCGATCGTGCTGGCCGGGGTGCTGGGTGGCATGCTGTGGGCCGGTTTGGTGGCGCTCTTGCGCGACCGCTTCAATGCGAATGAAATCTTGGTCAGCCTGATGCTGGTCTATGTGGCCGACATGGTGCTCAGTTACCTGGTTTACGGTCCCTGGAAGGACCCGGCGGGCTACAACTTTCCGCAAAGCAAAACCTTTGCGGCGGTGACGCAAATCCCGCGCCTCATGACCGGCTCGCGCGTCAGCGTCGGGCTGTTGGTGGCGCTGGCGGGTGTGGCCTTGATGTGGGTGTTTTTGTTTCGCACCCGCGCCGGGTTCGCGCAACAAGTCGGCGGTTTGGCCCCTGCTGCGGCACGGTATGCCGGGTTTTCTTCACGCAAGGCCTTGTGGCTGGCGCTGCTGGTCTCAGGCGGTGCGGCCGGTCTGGCCGGTGCGCTGGAGGTGGCCGGGCCGATTGGCCAACTCACGCCGTATGTGCCTGCAGGCTATGGGTTTGCCGCCATCATCGTCGCTTATGTGGGGCGCTTGCACCCGTTGGGCATGGTGTTTTCAGCGGTGCTGATGAGCATGTTTTATATCGGCGGTGAGCTGGCGCAGTCGCGCTTGGGGTTGCCCAAGTCGATCACCGGCGTGTTCCAGGGTTTGTTGTTGTTCAGCTTGCTGGCGTGTGACACGTTGGTAGCGTTTCGCCTGCGTTGGCTGGCCAGGGGGGCGTGATGGAGTCTTATGCACTGTTGATCGCGGCCACGCTGAATGCGGGCACCGTGTTGGCTTTGGCGGCTTTGGGTTTGCTCATCAATGAAAAAGCCGGCATCGTCAATTTAGGGGCCGAGGGCCTGATGCTGTGCGCCGCCATTGCCGGTTTTGCCACGGTGGTGCACACCGGCAACGACTTGCTCGGTTTTGCCGCGGGCATGGGCGCGGGCGCGCTGCTGTCTGCCTTGTTTGGCCTGTTGGTGATTTGGTTGGGCACCAACCAATACGCCACCGGTTTGGCGCTGAGTTTGTTTGGCGTGGGTTTTTCGGCCTTTGTGGGCATTGGTTATGTGCAAGAAAAACTGCCAGCCCGTGCCCAGTTCGAGGTGCCGGGCTTGGCCGACATCCCCTTGCTGGGTCCCGCTTTATTTCGCCAGCATCCGCTCGTGTATGGTGCGATGGCCTTGGCTTTGGCCCTGATTTGGTTTTTGTACCGCACCCGCACCGGGCTGGTGTTGCGCTCGGTGGGCGAGTCACCTGACTCGGCGCATGCGCTGGGCTACAACGTGCGCCGCATCCGCCTGGCCGCCGTGGTGGTAGGGGGCGCGCTGTGTGGCTTGGCGGGTGCTTATATCTCGGTCATCTACACCCCGCTCTGGGTCGAGGGCATGGTGGCCGGCAAAGGCTGGATCGCCTTGGCTTTGACGACCTTCGCCACCTGGCGTCCGGCCCGTGTGTTGCTGGGGGCCTACCTGTTTGGCGGCGTGACCATGCTGCAGTTCCATTTGCAGGGCACCGGGGTGAATGTGCCCAGCCAATGGCTGACGGCGCT
Source organism: Comamonadaceae bacterium (assembly GCA_947451385.1). Classification (GTDB taxonomy): domain Bacteria; phylum Pseudomonadota; class Gammaproteobacteria; order Burkholderiales; family Burkholderiaceae_C; genus Limnohabitans_A. The sequence continues at coordinate 7,504 of CANFYZ010000042.1, forward strand.
GCCGTATGTGGCCACCATCGTGGTGCTGGCCTTGATTTCACGCAATCCGACCTGGATTCGCATCAATATGCCGGCTTCGCTCGGCAAACCCTTTCATCCGGGGTCATAATATTTCCTGTGTTGGTTTTCTCGTTTTTCTCGTGTGCAACCCTGTTCATTCTTAAAGGAATTTTCATGACAGACTTGACCAAGCGTTCGATCTTTAAAACTGTGGCCTTGTCCGCAGTGGCTGCTGCCGCTGCCCTGACCTTGCTGGGCTGCGGTAAAAAAGAAGAGGCGCCCAAAGCCGAAGCCCCCGCTGCCAAAGTGGAGCCTTTGAAGGTGGCGTTTGCCTATGTTGGCCCAGTGGGTGACGGCGGCTGGACCTTTGCACACGACAATGCCCGCAAGGCCGTAGAAAAAGAGTTTGGCGACAAGATCGTCACCAGATTTGTCGAGAAAGTGCCTGAGAGCGCAGACGCTGAGCGCGTCTTCCGCGACATGGCCGGTCAGGGCAACAAACTGATTTTTGGCACCACCTTTGGCTACATGGAGCCGATGCTCAAAGTGGCCGCAGACACCAAAGATGTGAAGTTTGAGCATGCCACCGGTTACAAAACCGCCGACAACATGCGCACCTACGACAGCCGCACCTACGAAGGCGCTTACATGGCCGGTGTGATCGCAGGCAAGATGACCAAGTCCAACACCCTGGGCGTGGTGGCGTCGATTCCAATTCCTGAAGTGATCCGCAACATCAACAGCTTCACCTTGGGCGCGCAATCGGTCAACCCCAAAGTCAAGACCAAGGTGGTGTGGGTGAACGAGTGGTTCAACCCACCGAAAGAAACCGAAGCCGCTACCGCGTTGATCAACGGCGGTGCGGACGTGTTGATGCAAAACACCGACTCTCCCGCGGTGTTGCAGACCGCCGAGAAAATGGGCAAGCGTGCCTTCGGTTGGGATTCGGACATGACCGCTTACGGCCCCAAGGCCCACCTGGGTTCGGCTGTGATCAATTGGGCGCCTTACTACATCAAAGCCGTGGGTGAAGCCCTCGAAGGCAAGTGGGCCACCGGCGTGAGCTGGTGGGGCGTGAAAGAAGGCGCGATCGACATGGTGTCGGTGGCCGCTGACGTGCCAGACGATGTCAAGAAAAAGGTCGACGAAGTCAAAGCCGGTCTGAAAGACGGCAGCTTTGCCATCTGGAAAGGCCCGATCGTGGGTCAAGACGGCAAAGAAGTGCTGGCCAAAGACGCTGTGGCCGATGACAAGTTCATGGGCGGCATCATGTTCTACGTCAAAGGCGTCGAAGGCAAGATCCCCGGCGGCAAATAAGCGCTGCGGTGAGCGCGTTACTGTGACAGCCTGAGGGGGTCACAGGTCTTCCAAAAAGGCTGCTTTCGGGCAGCCTTTTTGCGTCTGACCGGGCGTACCATACGGATTCAGAAGAGGGAAATACCATGTTCAAAGTTCACGCGGTCCCACCCGATCGACTCCCTGCCTTACTTCAGGCCATGCCCAAGGCCGAGTTGCACATTCACATCGAGGGCTCTCTCGAGCCCGAGCTGATCTTCAAGCTGGCCCAGCGCAATGGCGTTCAGTTGCCTTATGCCAACGAGGCGGCGATGCGGGCGGCCTATGCATTTACCGATTTGCAGAGTTTTCTCGACTTGTACTACGCCGGGGCCAGCGTGTTACTGCATGAGCAAGACTTCTACGACATGGCCTGGGCGTATTTTGAAAAAGCCGCCGCCGACCATGTGGTGCGGGCCGAGTTGTTTTTTGATCCGCAAACCCATACCGCACGGGGCGTCCCGATGGCGGCCGTGATCGAAGGGTTGAGCCGGGCCTGCCGCGACGCCCAAGCCCAGCTGAACATCAGCGCCGATTTGATTCTTTGCTTTTTGCGTCACCTGCCTGAGGCGGATGCCTTGCTCACCCTGGAAGCCGCACTCCCCTGGCGCGCGCATTTCATCGGCGTGGGACTGGATTCGAGCGAAGTGGGCAATCCCCCAGAAAATTTCAGTCGCGTGTTTGCCAAGGCACGCGCGCTCGGCCTGCATGTGGTGGCTCATGCGGGCGAGGAGGGCCCACCGGCCTACATTTGGAGCGCACTGAAAGAATTGAAAGTCGAGCGCATCGACCACGGCGTGCAGGCGATTCACGATGCGGAGCTGATGGCCTATTTGGCCCAACAACAGACGCCGTTGACGGTGTGCCCTTTGTCGAACCTCAAGCTGTGTGTCTTTGACCAGTTGCGTGACCACAACCTGGGCCAGATGCTGGAGGCCGGCCTGTGTGTGACGATCAACTCAGACGACCCCGCTTACTTTGGCGGCTATTTGAATGACAACTATCTGCAGACTTTTGCCGCCTTGCATCTGGGGGCGCAACAGGCCTACAAACTGGCGGCCAACAGCATTGAAGCGAGCTTTGCCACGCTGGCGCAAAAGCGCCTGTGGATGCATGAACTCAAGCTGTGTTTTCAGGGGTTTTCAGAGCAGGACTGAACGGGTGCAGGGTCACTGCGCGCCCGCTGCTTTTTTGCCAGCCGCCGCAAAATCCCCGGCGTAAACATGCAGGAATTTGGCCGGGTCGACATGCTTGCGCAGCACCGCGTTGACCTCGGCCAGCGTGGTATTTTCAATCAGCCCATCTAATTTTTCGGCAAAGGCCATGGTCCGGCCGTTGGCCAACTGCCCGATCAGCCCAGAGGCCAGGGCCGGGTCTTGGGCCCGGGCAATTTTGCGTTCTTCTTGCAAGGACTTTTTGGCGTCCAGCAATTCTTGTTCGGTCACGCCGTCTTGCACCAAACGAGTCAGTTCTTCGCGCACACCGATTTTGAGTTTGTCCAGGTTCTGCGGGGCATACATGGCATACAGCTTGAGCATGCCGACGGCTTCGTAGGCACTGGCCGACAAGGCACTGCCCGCGCCGTAGCTGATGCCGTCTTTTTGCCGCAATCGGTCAAACAACCGCGACTTGACGCCCCCGCCGAGCACCGCATTGGCAAGCACCATGGGCACGTAGTCGGGCATATCATCTTTCAAAGCCAGGGGCAGGGCGGCCAGGTAAAAGGCGTTGGCTTTGTCGGGGGCTTGCAGCGTGGTCTCGCCGGGGCGAGGCGTGCGCGGCAGGCTGACCAAGCGTTGGTAGGGCGCTTTGCTTTTCCAAGCACTGAACAGATTTTGCAGCTGGGTTTGCACGGCGGCTGCATCAAAGTCACCCACCAGCGCGAACTCCGCATGGTCAGCGCCATAAAACTGCGCATGAAAACGCTTCAAGTCGGCCAGTTTGGCGGCTTTCAATCCGGCGCTCATCTCATCGAAACTCATGGCCGCGCGCACATCGCCCGGGCGGTACACGTCCATGGCTTTGCCCACCGCTTGCGAGCCCAGGCCCTGGGGTTCGTTGCGTTGGTTGTCGATTTGCGCCAGATTTTCTTTGATCACCATGGCCAATTCGGCCGGGTCCCAGGCTGGGGTGCGCAGGCAGTCGTGCACCAGTTGCAACACCTGGGGCAGGTTGGATCGCAAGGTGTCAAAGCGCACCGTCACGGCTGAGCCCGCGCCGGAGATGCTCAGCTGGGTTTTGAGTTCGTCCAGTTTGGCCACCAGGTCGGCGCGCTTCATTTTTTGTGAGCCACGCAGCAGCATGTCGGCCACCAGGTCGGCGGTAGTGGCTTGGCCGAACAGGCTTTTTTCATCGCCCAGATTGAGGCGCAGCGTCCCTGTGACGGTTTCACCGCGCGTCTTTTTCGGGATCAAGGCCAGCTTCATGCCGCTGGCCAAGGTGACACGCAGGGTGCGCTTTTCGATGGCGGCGGGGGTGACGTCAAAATTTTCACCTGCACTCACGGCCGCGCGACCGGTGTAGCCCTGGACCAGCTCGGCCACGTTCACCGGGGCTGGCGCGGTGATGCGGTCGGGTTTGGCGGTGGGCACAAATTGCCCGAAGGTGCGATTACTTTCTTTGAAGTAGTTTTGCGCGACCCGCTGCACATCGGAGGTCGTCAGGGCTTCGATGCGGTCACGGCTCAAAAAGAACAAGCGCCAGTCGCCGTTGGCCATGGATTCGGACAATTGCACGGCCAGCTTTTCTGGGTCGTTCAAGGTCTTGTCGATATCGCTCAGCAGCGCAGCTTTGGCACGCCGCAATTCAAGCGCGGTGATCGGGGATCGACCCACATTTTCTAAAACATCGAGCAGGCCTTTGCGCGCATCGGCCAGTTTTTGTGTGGTGTTCAGCTCGGCCATGAACAACACATAACTGGTTTCGGCCAGCTCAAAGTTCCAGGGGCTCACGGACACGGCCTTTTTGCCTTGCACCAGTGTTTTGTGCAGCCGACCGTTGGGGGTGCCGGCCAAAATCTCGCTCAGCGCCGCCATGGCCGCAGCATCGGGGTGACTCCCTGCGGCGGTGTGGTACAGCACGCCGGCCAATTGGGTGTCGCCGACTCGGCGCAAAGTCACCTCACGCGGGCCGTCTTGCACCGGGTCTTGGGTGTAGGTGGTGGGCAGGGTGCGGGTGGGGCGGGGGATCGCGCCAAACACCCGTTCGATCAAAGCCAATGTGGCGGCCTCGTTCATTTTGCCCGCCACCATCAACACCGCGTTGTCGGGCTGGTAGTACTGGCGGTAGAAGGCTTGCAGATTTTCGATCTTCACGTTCTCTACGTCCGCCCGCGCACCGATGGTGCTCTTGCCGTAGTTGTGCCAATCAAAAGCCGCCGCCGCCATGCGCTGCCACAGCGATTGGGCCGGGTTGTTTTCACCCGACTCCATTTCGTTGCGCACCACAGAAAACTCGGTGTCCAGGTCTTTGCGCGAGATCAGGCTGTTGACCATGCGGTCGGCTTCCATCTCCAACGCCCAGGTCAGGTTGTCGTCGTTGGCCGGGAAGGTTTCAAAGTAATTGGTGCGGTCGTAAAACGTGGTGCCGTTGAAATTCATGCCGCGTTTGCCCAGCTCCTGCATCAGGTTGCCGCGTGTTGGCGTGCCCTTGAACACCATGTGCTCCAGCAAATGCGCCATGCCGGTTTCGCCATAGTTTTCATGGCGGCTGCCCACCAGGTAGGTGATGTTGACCGTGGTGGTGGGCTTGGACGCGTCTGGCGCGAGCAGCACGCGCAGGCCATTGGGCAGGCGGTATTCGGTGATGCCTTCTACCTGGGTGATGCGTTCGGCGCGAGCGCTAAGGGCAGCGGCCGGGGCTGGCAATGGCCCTTGCGCCCAAGCCCCATGGGGCACCCACACGGTAACAGCCAAAGACAAGACCGCGAAGGCGGACAAACGCATAACCCACTCCCCAAAATTCAGACTGGCGCAGTTATACACCCGCCCAATGGCGTTTCAGTGCATGGCCACACAATGCCAAGGCGGTATGGGCTTCGTCGATGACACCGCCCATGGTGATGAAGCCATGGATCTGCCGCTCAAAGCACACATATTGCGTCCGCACACCGGCCTCAGACAAGGCATCGGCGTACATCAATCCTTCGTCGCGCAGCGGGTCAAACCCGGCGGTCATGACCAGCGCCGGCGGCAAGTCCGCATGCGAAGCGGCCATCAACGGCGAGGCGCGCCAGTCATCGGCGTGGTGGTCTTGGCTGATGTAGTTGGCGGTGTACCAACGCATCGAGTCTTGCGTCAGCATGTAGCCTTGGCCGTTGCGGTGGTAAGAAGGCGTATCGGGGCGCATGGTGACCGCCGGGTAAATCAACAGCTGAAATGCGGGTTGCGCACTTTGGCCGCGCAGCCCCAGGCACAAGGCGGCGGCAATGTTGCCCCCGGCACTGTCCCCGCCGACCGCGATGCGTGCGGGATCGATATGCATCTGCGCAGCGTGTTGCACCAGCCAGGCAAAAGCCGCGATGGCATCCTCATACGCCGCAGGAAAAGGGGCTTCCGGCCCGAGCCGGTAGTCCACCGCAAACACCGCGCTGCCGGAAGCATTGCACAGGCTGCGGCAGACCGTGTCGTGGGTGTCCAGGTCGCCCACCGTCCAGCCGCCGCCGTGAAAGAACAGCAGCGCAGGCAGCACGGCAGCGGCCTGACTACCTAGGGGGCGGTATTCACGAATCCCCAGGCTGATACCGCTGTGCGTCAGGGTGTGGTCGTGGGTGTGGGCCACCGACTCGCTGGCCGGCTGGCTCAGGCTGCGGCGCTGCAAATAAGCGGCGCGTGCGGCTGCGGCAGTCAAGGTGTGCACCGGCTTGACACCGTTGTCGGCCATGAGTTGCATGAATTGACGGGCTTGGGGGTCGAGCATGAAAGGTCTCCGTGGGCTGTTGATTTTTCACTGTAATGCAGCAGCGCAGCCCGGGCTGTCATGTCTGTAAAATACCCCCAAGGCCCGCGCTCCGGCGGGCCTTGCTTTTGATTCACCCGGAGCCATGTAGAGGACTACCATGTACAAAAACCTCGCAGCCGTGATCGCGGCCGCCTGCTTTTTTTCAATTTCTCCCACCCTTCATGCCGAGCCTCTCAAAGCGGGCTTTGTGTATGTCTCGCCCATCACCGAAGCCGGTTGGACGCGACAACACGAAGAAGGCCGCAAAGCCGTCGACAAGGCCTTGGGAGCCACAGTCAAAACCACCTTTGTGGAGAACGTGGCCGAAGGCGCGGACGCCGAGCGCGTGATCCGCGACCTGGCGCGCGAGGGCCACAAAATCATCTTCACCCCCAGCTTCGGCTACATGGAACCCACGCTCAAGGTGGCGCAAGAGTTTCCGGACGTGAAGTTCGAGTCCATCACCGGCTACAAAACCGCGCCCAATGTGGCCGTGGCCAATGCACGCTATTACGAAGGCCGTTATTTGGCGGGCGTGGCGGCCGGCCGCATGACGCGCACCGATGTGGCCGGTTACGTGGCGGGCTTTCCGATCCCCGAAGTCCTGCAAGGCATCAACGCCTTCACCTTGGGCATGCGCTCGGTGAATCCACGCGCCCAGGTCAAAGTGGTGTGGCTGAATCTGTGGTTTGACCCCAGCAAAGAGCGCGAAGCGGCGATGACGCTGTTCAACCAAAACGCCGATGTGATCGCTTTCCACACGGGTTCCACAGCGGTGATGGCTGCTGCCCAGGAGCGCGGCAAGATGGCCGTGGCCTACCACTCCGACATGCGCCAAGTGGCGCCCGATGCGCAGATCATTGCGGTGACCCACGAATGGGGCGCGTACTACACCGCGCGGGTCAAGGCGGTGCAAAACGGGCAATGGCAAAGCGGCCAAGTTTGGGGCGGCGTGAAAGAGGGCATGGTGCGCGTCGGTGACTTTGGCCCTCAGGTGCCGAAGGCTGTACAGCAAGAGGTGCTGGCCAAACAAAAACAAGTGGCCAGCGGCCAACTCAAACCCTTTGCCGGCCCGATCACCGACAACGAAGGCAAGTTGGTGCTGGCTGCCGGACAGGCTTTGTCAGATACGCAGATCCTGGGGATGAATTATTTGGTCGCAGGTGTGCAGGGCAAAGTCGCCAAGTAATTTCAACCCATGCGTAATTGAGGGTCCAGTTGGCCGTGACATTCGGGCGGGTTCTCACCCGCTGCTGAGTTTGGTATCGTACAAACTAAGAATGAGCTGCAAAAAATCTACCGAATTTTGATCACTTGATTTTTTCAATCCATCTTTCAGGGCATCTGGCTTGCATGGCCTGAAAGATGCGATCACCGCGAACGCGCTCACCTCTTAAATGCCGGCCCCTTGCCAGCGCTGAAACAGTTGGTCGCGCGCGGCGGGTTGCATGTTGATTTTATGCAAATCGCCCGCGTAATGGGCGACAACGCGGTGGTCCATCATGGCAAACCACAGTCTGGGAAAGTAAGCCGCCGTGATCATCGTGGCGTAACCTGCGGGCAACTGCGGCGCGGCATCAAAGTGCCGCAGCGCCTGGTAGCGACGCGCTGGATGGGCATGGTGGTCAGAATGCCTTTGGAGGTGGTACAGCACGATGTTGCCCACAATGTGGTTGCTGTTCCAAGAGTGCTCGGGTAAGCAACGCACGTAGCGGCCCGTGGCTTCTTTCTGGCGCAACAGGCCGTAATGCTCGACGTAATTCACCACCTCCAACATGGAGGCGCCATACAGTCCTTGCAGCAGTAAGAACAGCAGCACCGGCCAGCCTAACCAGGCGACCAAGGCACCATACAACGCCAGACTCATCGCCCAGGCCTGCAGATTGTCGTTTTCAACGCTCCACACACTGTGGCCCTTTCGTTTCAGGCGTTCGCGCTCCAGCACCCAAGCCGATTGAAGACTGCCCAGCACCGTGCGCGGCAGAAAGGCCCAGAAGCTTTCGCCCATGCGTGCGCTGGCCGGGTCTTCGGGCGTGGCCACCCTGTTGTGGTGACCGCGATTGTGTTCGACATAAAAATGGCCATACAGGGTGGGCGCCAAAGCGATCTTGGACAGCCAGCCGTCCAGCTTTTCTTTCTTGTGCCCCAGTTCATGCGCTGTGGCTATGCCAATCCCGTTGATCGAGCCCACCGAAAAAACCAAGGCCAGCCAGGCGTACCAGGGCATCGGCAGGGTGGCCGCCAGCCAGGCGCCATAGACCGTGCCAACGATCTGAAACGGAATGTAGGCCCAGACCAAGGCGCGGTAAAAGAAGTCTTGTTCCAGTCGCGCGACGGCCGTCTCCGGCGGATTGCTGAAATCTTCACCCAACACCAGGTCCAGCAGGGGCATGACCAGGTGAATAAAGACGGGCGCAAAAAGCAGATAAACCCATTGGCCCGTCCAGGCATAGGCCAGCAAATAGGCGGTAAACGCGAGCGGCACGCTAGGACTCAAAAGCCAGAGCCAACGCTTGTCGCGCCAATTTTCAACAGTTTGTTGATCAAGCGGTTTGCCCATGGATGAAGTTCTCGTTGTGTGAATGACGCCACGCGGGTTGAAGACTAGCAGAGAAGCTGCGCGAAGAACAAGCGTCCTGGTTTCTCCCCGGTGACTCCTGCGCGTCGGACCGATCGCATAATTCACGGGCCGACCCGGTCTCACGCCCATCTTTACTTGGAGGTCACTTTATGATGAATCGGTGGATATTTCGCAATCTCGCATGGGCTTCATTGGCTTGGAGTCTGATCAGCGCCCCCCTGTTTGCCCAACCAGCCAAGACCGAGGTTCTCTGGCTGGGACAGTCCGCTTTCAAGATCACGACCCCGGGCGGCAAAGTCATCGTCACGGATCCCTGGCTGATCAACAACCCTTTGACGCCGCCACAATACAAGCAGCTTGAAGCGCTGGGCAAGGTGGACCTGCTGCTGGTCAGCCATGGTCACTTAGATCACTTTGCCGATGCCCCTGCCCTGGCGACTTTGAACCAGATTCCTTTGTATGGGCCTGGCGACATGAACCAGTCTGCGGCCTTGCTGGGTATCTTGCCTCCGGCCCAATTGCCGCGCTTTAACAAGGGCGGTACGGTGAACCCGTTGCCCGGCATCAAGGTCACCGCTGTGCATGCAGAACACTCGTCGGTGTTGGTCTGGAAAAGCCCAAGCACGGGCAAAGATGAGACGCATGTCGGCGGAGAGCCCTTGGGCTTCATCATCGAACTGGAAAACGGCTTTCGCATCTACCACATGGGCGATACCGGTTTGTTCGGTGACATGAAGTTCATCGCCGAGTACTACAAGCCCGATCTGGTTTTGATTCCCATTGGGGGCAATTTCACCATGGGCCCAGTGGACGCTGCTTACGCCATCCGTGAATGGCTGAAGCCTAAATTTGTGATTCCGATGCATTACGGCGCTAACCCTTTGGGCAAGGGCACACCCGCTGAAATGATGTCAGCGATCGGCAACAGCGCAGCGAAAATACTGCCCCTGAAGCCGGGCGAGAAGGCGGAGTTCTAACGTCAACCGCCAGGGGCGTCAGCGGCATCCCTGGTCTGAATCGACTCGATTTGAATCTGCACAAATCAAGCTGCTGCAGTCAACAAATTTTGCGCCGTTGCCCGAATCAAATTCAGCGTGGCTTGCTGCGTCAGCGTCGTGGGGCGCAGTGAGCTGATGGCGGTGCTCAGGGCGATGGTCAGCGTTGGGGCTTTGATGCTGCGCACGCTGAAGGCCGAGGGTTTGATGGAGCGGGCCACCGCGTTGCGCGACAAAATGGCTGCGCCTGCGCCGTCGGCCACCAGTTCCAAGATGGCCGGCACGCCGTCAATCTCATAGGCAATGTGCGGCTGACAACCAATGCGCGCCAGCTCCGACTCCACATGCATGCGGATCGCATTGGGTCGGCTGGGGATCACCAAGGGCAGGGCGGCCACGTCTTTCAATGCAATCGGTGCGGGCGGCGGGTCTTCTTGCAGGCCGGGCGGGCGTGCTTGCACCAGCAGCAGTTCTTCGCGCACCAGCGGGGTCAGGTCCAGGCCGTTGCTGGCGTTGGCGTTGTAGAGCATGGCAATGTCCAGGCGGCCGTTTTGCAAGCCTTCTTGCATGGCATTCGTCAGGCCTTCGCTGATGGACAGGCGCGCCTCGGGCAGGGCTTGCCTGAAGGCGCGCATCAGCGGCACCGTGAGCACGCGGGCCACGCTGGGCGGCATGCCCAGGGCCACGCGGCCCGTGAGGCCGGTGCGCACCCGGCCCAGTTCTTCGCGGGCGCGCTCGACCTGGTGCAAGATGCCCCGGCCATGCTCCAGCAGCACCTGCCCGGCCTCGGTGGGGGTGGCACCGCGCCCGTTGCGCACCAAGAGGTTTTGTCGCAACTCCACTTCCAGCAGGCGCACCTGGCGGCTCAGCGCCGGTTGCGCCACGTTCAGGGCCACGGCGGCGCGGGTGAAGCTGCCCAATTCGGCCACGCGCACAAAGTATTCAAGCTGTTTGAGGTCCATGCGCAAATTTTACATACCTTTGGTTGGGTTATGCTGTTTTGATCTATCTGCTAGAGCCTTTGGGCGCTTGGGTTGGGCGGGTTGGGGCGCGACAATCTAGGCAGTCCTTTTCCCAGTGAGACGCGCCATGAAAAAACCTTTGATCATCGACTGCCACGGCCACTACACCACGGCCCCCAAAGCCTTGGAGACCTGGCGCAACCAGCAAATTGCGGGCATCCAAGACCCGGCGCTCATGCCCAAGGTTTCTGACTTGAAAATCAGCGACGACGAGTTGCGCGAAACCATCGAAACCAACCAGCTGCGTTTGATGAAAGAGCGCGGCTCCGACATCACCATCTTCAGCCCGCGTGCCAGCTTCATGGCGCACCACATTGGCGACTTCAATGTTTCGTCTACCTGGGCGGCCATTTGCAATGAGCTGTGCTACCGCGTGTCGCAACTCTTTCCCGACAATTTTGTGCCTGCGGCCATGTTGCCCCAGTCGCCTGGCGTGGACCCGGCCAGTTGCATCCCCGAGCTGGTCAAGTGCGTGGAGCAGTTCGGCAATGTGGGCATCAACCTGAACCCCGATCCCTCGGGCGGGCACTGGACATCGCCGCCCCTCTCCGACAAACACTGGTACCCGATTTACGAAAAAATGGTGGAGTACGACATCCCCGCCATGATCCACGTCAGCACCAGTTGCAACGCCTGCTTTCACACCACCGGCGCGCATTACCTGAACGCCGACACCACCGCTTTCATGCAGTGTTTGACCAGCGATTTGTTCAAGGATTTTCCGACCCTGAAGTTCTTGATCCCGCACGGCGGCGGCGCGGTGCCTTACCACTGGGGCCGTTTCCGTGGCCTGGCGCAAGAGCTGAAAAAGCCTTTGCTGGAAGAACATTTGCTGAACAACATTTACTTTGACACCTGCGTCTACCACCAGCCTGGCATTGATTTGCTCAACACCGTGATTCCGGTGAAAAACGTGCTGTTTGCCTCCGAGATGATTGGCGCGGTGCGCGGCATCGACCCGCAAACTGGCAACTACTACGACGACACCAAGCGCTACATCGAGTCGAGCAAGATACTCAGCAACGACGACCGCTTCCAGATTTACGAAGGCAATGCCCGCCGCGTGTTCACCCGCCTGGATGCGCAATTGACGGCCAAAGGCCTTTGAGCCCTCACTCACCAAACCAGGAGATCAGCATGTACGAACTCGGCGTTGTGTACCGCAACATCACCCGCGCAGACCGCGCAGCCACCGACAGCCTGGCCGCTTTGGGCTCGGCCACCGTGCACGAGGCCATGGGCCGCGTGGGTTTGATGAAACCCTATATGCGCCCCATTTATGCGGGCGCGCAAGTCTCTGGCACGGCCGTCACCGTGTTGCTGCATCCCGGCGACAACTGGATGATGCACGTGGCTGCAGAGCAGATTCAGCCCGGCGACATCGTGGTTGCGGCCATCACCGCCGAGTGCACCGATGGTTATTTTGGTGACCTGTTGGCCACCTCGTTCCAGGCGCGTGGCGCACGGGCTTTGATCATCGATGCCGGTGTGCGCGATGTGAAAGAGCTCACGCGCATGGGCTTTCCGGTGTGGAGCAAAGCCATCAGCAGCAAAGGCACGATCAAAGCGACGGTGGGCTCGGTGAACATTCCGGTGGTGTGTGCAGGCATGCTGATTCAGCCTGGTGATGCCATCGTGGCCGATGACGACGGCGTGGTCTGCGTGCCCCAAGCCAGGGTGGCGCACACCCTGGCCACCGCGCAAGCGCGTGAAGCCAATGAGGGCGAGAAGCGCGCCAAACTGGCCGCCGGCGTGTTGGGCCTGGACATGTACAAGATGCGCGAGCCGCTGGCGGCGGCGGGTCTGAAATACATCGACTGAGTGCGACCGAGCCTGTCCATGCGCAAGAGGATGAACCTTCTTTCACTGGCTTGGGTGCTGGGCCTGGCGGCCTGCGCGCCGGGGTCTTTAGCGCCCTCTGCGCCTTCTTCGCCAGCTGCGTCGATCGCGCCGTCTTCGTCGTTTGCGCTGTCGCTTCCTGCGACAGAACTGGCGCAGGCGCGCCAGGCTTTGGCACCCTCCGGCACTTTGCGTGTGGGCGTCTACCCCGGCAGCCCGACCTCGCTGGTGATTCACCCGCACACCGGCGAGCGTGCGGGTGTGGCCTTGGCGCTGGGCCAGCTCATGGGCCAACAGCTGGGGGTGCCGGTGCAGGTGGTGGAGTTTGCCCGGGTGGCCGAAATCATCACGGCGATCCAGCGCGGTGAGGTGGACATGACGTTCACCAACGCCTCCCCCGCGCGGGCGCGGGATGTGGACTTCAGCCGCACGCTGGTGCAACTGGAGCTCGGATTGCTGTTGCCGCCGCAGTCCAGCATCCGTCGTTTTGAGCAGGTGGACCGCGCCGGCCTGCGCGTTGGCGTGAGCCAGGGCAGTTCCTCCCAAGGGGTGCTGACGCAACTGTTCAAACAAGCGCAGGTGGTGCCGGTGGCGTCGCTGGAAGTCGCGCAACACATGCTGCACAGCCAGCAACTCGATGCCTTTGCCACCAACAAAGGCATCTTGTTTGAGATGCGCGAAAAGCTGCCCGGCTTCAGCGTGTCTGACGACCGCTGGGGCCTAGAGAACTTGGCCATCGCCGTGCCCAAGGGGCGCGCCGCAGGGCAGACTTTTTTAACGGCGTTTGCCGAGCAGGTCACCCGCTCCGGCCGTTTGGCGCAAATGGCTGAGCGCGCAGGTTTGCGCGGCCTGGCCAAAGCCGATTGATTTCAACACTTCAACACCCACAGGAGACTTCAATGAAATTCGCACAATGGGCTGGGGCTTTTTGGGTGGCTGCAAGCCTCGCCTCGGTGAGCGTGGCGCAAACCGCTTACCCCAGCAAGCCCGTCAAAGTGGTGGTGGGCTATGCCGCAGGCGGCGCGGTGGACGTGGTGGCGCGCACCATCGGCCAGAGCCTGCAAACCAGCCTGGGCCAACCCTTCGTCATTGAAAACAAACCCGGCGCGGGCACCAACATTGCTGTCAAATCGGTGATCACCGCCGAGCCCGATGGCCACACGCTGATGATGGCGGCCAACGCGCTGGCGGCCAATATGTCGCTCTACAAACCGCAGCCTTTCGATGCCGAAAAGGATTTGGTGGCGATCTCGCTGATTGGCCGTGTGCCTGTCGTGATTGCCGCTAACCCGAGCGTGCCGTATGCCAACATCCAGCAACTGATTGCCGCGGCCAAAGGCAAGCCCAACAGCATTGCCTACAGCTCGCCCGGCAATGGCTCCACGCCCCACATGGCAATCGAGTTGTTTGCACGCGCAGCGGGCATCGATCTGCAACACATTCCTTACCGGGGCGGCTCGCCCGCCATCACCGACACCATCGGCGGTCAAGTGCCGCTGGTGGCCGTGAACGCGCTGGAAGTGCTGCCCCATGTCAAGAGCGGCAAGCTCAAGGTGCTGGCGGTGCTCAGCCCCAACCGCAGTGCGAATTTCCCTGAAGTACCCACCATCGCCGAGTCGGGCTACCCCGGCTTTGAGGCCTCGGTTTGGTACGGCCTGGTGGCCCCTGCCGCCACGCCCAAGCCGGTGGTGACCAAGCTCCATGCCGAGGTGCAAAAAGCCTTGCAGACCAAAGAAGTGAAAGACCGAATGAACGGTGTGGGTGGTGAAGTCGTGCCCGGCAGTGCCGAAATGTTCACGCAACTCATCCGATCCGAACGACTGCGTTACGACAAGCTGGTGCGTGAAGCCAACATCCAACCCGAATAAGCGAAGGCAAGAGATGCAATTTGAAAAGACCCCCGGCTGGTTGGACTGGTACACCGGCCCGAGCCAACCCCGCTTCGATGTGCCCGCAGGCGCGGTGGACGCGCACTGCCACGTGTTTGGCCCCGGTGCCGAGTTCCCTTACGCACCGGAGCGCAAGTACACGCCCTGCGATGCCTCCAAGCACCAGCTGTATGCCCTGCGCGACCATCTCGGCTTTGCCCGCAATGTGGTGGTGCAGGCCACCTGCCACGGCGCTGACAACCGCGCCATGGTGGATGCGTTGTTGCACTCCGGCGGCAAGGCGCGGGGGGTGGCCACCGTCAAGCGCAGCGTCACGGACGAAGAAATTCAAGCCATGCACGACGCCGGTGTGCGCGGTGTGCGCTTTAACTTCGTCAAGCGGCTGGTGGACTTCACGCCCAAAGACGAGTTGATGGAGATCGCCGGCCGCATTGCGAAATGGGGCTGGCATGTGGTGATTTATTTTGAAGCGGTGGACCTGCCTGAGCTGTGGGACTTTTTCACCGCGCTGCCCACCACCGTGGTGGTGGACCACATGGGCCGCCCCGATGTGTCCTTGCCGGTGGACGGACCGCAATTTGCACTGTTTCAAAAGTTCATGCTCGAGCACAGCAATGTGTGGAGCAAGGTGTCGTGCCCTGAGCGCTTGTCGGTCACCGGCCCCAAGGCTTTGAACGGCGAGAAAGATTTGGAGTCGGGCGCTTACAAGGACGTGATCCCCTTTGCCCAACGCATCGTCGCGCAGTTTCCTGACCGCGTGCTGTGGGGCACCGACTGGCCGCATCCGAATCTGAAAGACCATATGCCCGACGACGGCTTGTTGGTGGACTTCATTCCGCGCATTGCGCCCACCGCCGAGCTGCAGCGCAAGCTGCTGGTCGAGAACCCGATGCGCTTGTACTGGCCCGAAGAAAAAATCTGATTCGCGGCGACTGCGCCAAGCCCCATTCAAACACCACAGGAGACACCCTATGCGTCACATCTTCTCACCGCTGCTCATGACCGTCATGGCCGCATGCACTTCGGGGGCGGCCTGGGCCGCAACGCCGACTGTGCCCCTGAAAGCCGCTTGCGAGTCTTTGAGTGGTTTGAGCTTGCCCGCGCAAGTCACGACCCTGCCCAGTGGCCCCGTGCGTATCGAATCGGCGGCCGTGCAAGCGGCCAGCTCCGCTACTGTGGCCGAGCGCGGCCCTACGCCTGCCGCCCGCTTCAGTCCTGCGTTGCCGGCCTATTGCCGCGTCCTGGGGGCGATTGCCCCCATCGACCCGAAAGCGCCGTTGATCCAGTTTCAAATCAATTTGCCCCTGACCTGGAACGGCCGTTCGGTGCAGTACGGCGGGGGGGGCTTCAACGGCACCCTGATCAACGCCTTGTCCATGATCCCCGCCGCACCGTTTGACCAGCCCGTGCCGCTGAGCCAGGGTTATGTGACTTACGGCACCGATTCAGGGCACCAAAACAAACCCGGCGAGCCACCGCAAACCTTTGCCCTGAACGACGAAGCCTTGACCAACTTTGCCCACGCCTCCTATAAAAAGGTGCGCGATGTGGCGGTCGAGGTGATGAAGCGTGGCTACGGCCAGGGGCCAGAGAAACTGTATTTCGTCGGCAGCTCGGAAGGTGGGCGCGAAGGCCTGACCATGGCGCAGCGCTACCCGCAGGACTTTGACGGCATTTTCAGTCGGGTGCCTGTGATCCATTGGACGGGATTGCAACATGCCGGTTTGCGCGATGGCATGGCCTTGATGAATGGCGGTTGGTTGGCCCCTGCCCATGTCAAGTTGGTGGGCCAAGCGGTGCTGGCCGCTTGTGATGCTGCCGATGGTTTGGCCGACGGTGTGGTGTCTGACCCGGTGGGTTGCCGCCAGCGCTTTGATGTGCGCAAACTCCAATGCGAAGGCGCGGCCAGCGACAACTGTTTGACCGCCGCGCAAGTCAACGCCGTGCAAACCTTGGGTTCGCCCTTGCGCATGGATGTGGAGTTGGCCAACGGCTTGCGCGAGTACCCCGGTCGCGGCCCCAGCGGTGAGGCGATTCCTGCTTTCGCCGCCACCGGGGGCTGGATGGCTTGGTGGACGGGTGCCACTCCGCCGGCGCTGCCACCCCAGCCCAGCAATGGCATTGCCTGGTTTTATGGGGCCGGTGCGATCCAGTATTTTTATGGCCGCAACCCGACGCTCGATGTGACCACCTACCAAGCGCGTGATCACGCCGCGCGGGTGAAGGAAGTCTCGGCCTTGATGGACTCTACCAACCCCGATTTGTCAGCCTTTCATGCCCGGGGTGGCAAGCTGATCATGATGGAAAACATGGCCGATTACGCGCAAAGTCCTTATGCCGGTATTGGCTACTACGAGTCGGTACGGCAGAAAATGGGCGCGGCCACCACCCAGTCCTTCATGCGCTTGTACACCGCACCGGGCGTGGACCATGTGGGCGCTGGTGCACCCGCCAATGTCGACATGCTGACAGCGTTGACCGATTGGGTGGAGCGCGGTAAAGCCCCAGAAACACTGGCCTTGCTGGACCAGTCGGTCAGCCTGCCGGTGAATCTGCTGCGTGCCCGGCCGCTGTGCCAATGGCCTTTGGTGCCCCGTTATCAAGGTGGTGATGTGAACCTCGCCGCCAGCTTCAAGTGTTTGCAATGAAGGAAAAGAAGTGGCTTTAGACCGACCCTATTTGGATGTGCCCGGCACCATCATTTTTGATGCCGAGCAATCACGCAAAGGTTATTGGATTAACCAGTTTTGCATGTCCCTGATGAAGGCTGAGAACCGCGAGCGCTTCAAGGCCAATGAGCGGGCCTACCTGGACGAGTGGGCCATGACCGAAGAGCAAAAGCAGGCGGTGCTGGCGCGCGATTTGAACTGGTGCATGCGCACCGGCGGCAATATTTACTTCCTCGCGAAGATCGGTGCCACCGATGGCAAGAGCTTTCAGCAGATGGCGGGCTCCATGACCGGCATGACCGAAGAGGAATACCGCAACATGATGATCAGCGGCGGGCGCAGCGTAGAAGGCAACCGCATTGTGGGCGAAAACGGCGATGCGCAAGCGCAGAACCAACCCCAAGGCGCAGCCGGGCAACAGATTCGTGCAGCAGGGAAAAAGGCATAAACATGGCAAAAATCACCGCATCTGTTTACACCTCGCACGTGCCGGCCATCGGCGCCGCCATGGACTTGGGCAAAACGAAAGAAGACTACTGGAAGCCGCTGTTCGCGGGCTACGATTTCTCTAAACAATGGATGAAAGACAATCAGCCGGATGTGATCTTCTTGGTCTACAACGACCACGCCACGGCCTTCAGCCTGGACATGATTCCGACTTTTGCCATCGGTACGGCCGCGCAGTTCACGCCCGCCGATGAAGGTTGGGGGCCGCGCCCGGTGCCGGTGGTCCAAGGTCACCCTGAGCTGGCCTCGCACATCGCGCAGTCGGTCATTCAACAAGACTTTGACCTGACCATCGTCAACAAAATGGACGTGGACCATGGTCTGACCGTGCCCCTGTCTTTGATGTGCGGCGAGTTGGACCCGGTGAAAGACGCCTGGCCCTGCCCGGTGATTCCGTTTGCGGTCAATGTGGTGCAGTACCCGGTGCCCAGCGGCCTGCGCTGTTTCAACCTGGGCCAAGCGATCCGCAAGGCGGTGGAGAGTTTTGACCCCGATATTAAGGTCCACATTTGGGGCACGGGTGGCATGAGCCACCAGTTGCAGGGCGCGCGTGCCGGCCTGATCAACCGCGAGTGGGACAACGCTTGGTTAGACCAATTGATCAATGACCCCGTGGCCTGCGCCAACACCCCGCACATCAACTACGTGCGTGAAGCCGGCAGCGAAGGCATTGAACTCGTGATGTGGCTGATCGCGCGCGGCGCGATGAGCGATGTCAACGGCGGTCAAGTCACCGGCAAAGCGCCCAAATTGGCGCACCGCTTCTACCATGTGCCCGCGTCGAACACGGCGGTGGGCCATGCCATTCTTGAGAACACTTAATTCACGGGAGAGTCATCATGAGCAAAACCATCAAAGTCGCCTTGGCGGGCGCAGGGGCCTTTGGCATCAAACATTTGGACGGCATCAAAAATATCGATGGCGTGGAAGTCGTCTCGTTGATCGGCCGTGAGTTGGAAAAGACCCGCGAAGTCGCGAACAAATACGGCATCCAACATGTCACCACCGATCTGGCCGACAGCCTGGCTCTGCCCGAAGTGGACGCGGTGATTTTGTGCACGCCCACGCAAATGCATGCATCGCAAAGCCTGGCCTGTTTGAACGCCGGCAAGCATGTGCAGGTGGAGATTCCGTTGGCCGACAGCTGGAAAGATGCCGAAGAAGTGGTGCGCGTGGCCCAAGCCAAAGGCCTGGTGGCAATGTGCGGTCACACCCGCCGCTTCAATCCCAGCCACCAGTGGGTGAACCACAAAATCAAGGCAGGTGAATTCAACATCCAGCAAATGGATGTGCAAACTTATTTTTTCCGCCGCACCAACATGAACGCGCTGGGCCAGCCGCGCAGCTGGACCGATCACTTGCTGTGGCACCACGCTGCGCACACGGTGGACCTGTTTGCCTACCAGGCGGGCAGCCCGATTGTCAAAGCCAATGCGGTGCAAGGTCCGATTCACCCGACGCTGGGGATTGCGATGGACATGAGCATTCAGCTGCAAGCCGCCAACGGCGCAATTTGCACCTTGAGCTTGTCATTCAACAACGACGGCCCGCTGGGCACTTACTTCCGCTACATCGGCGACACCGGCACCTACTTGGCCCGTTACGACGATTTGTACACCGGCAAAGAAGAGCAGATTGATGTGTCGAAAGTGGCGGTGTCGATGAACGGTATTGAGCTGCAAGACCGCGAGTTCTTTAGCGCCATCCAAGAAGGCCGTGAGCCCAACTCCAGCGTGGCCCAGGTGCTGCCTTGCTACAAGGTGCTGCACGATTTGGAGCAGCAGCTGGGCAGCTGATCGCTGCGCACATTTCTCGGTCAACGCAACAGCAGTTGTTGTGGGCTCTCAAACGCTACATCTTGTCCCGTGACGGGGTCCACAAAAGCGATGCGCTGCGCCAGCAGTTGCAGTGCTTGGCTGAAGTCTTCGGGCTCGTCCGGGCCGCGCAGCACCTGCGGATAGAACTGGTCACCTTCGATCGGCAGGCCCAGTGCCAGCATGTGCACCCGCAGCTGGTGGCGCTTGCCGCTCAGGGGCTCCAGTTGGTAAAGCGCACGGTGGCCATCGACGCGCAGCAAGGCCATGCGGGTTTCGCTGTTGGCGGTGCCGGGCACTTCTTGCATGCGAAAAAACGGCTCGCCAGGTACCAAGCGGCTTTGGTGTACGCGCGGCCACACCAGCTCGGGCCGGTAGGCGGCCACGGCGTGGTAGGTCTTGTGCATGCGCTGTTGGCGAAACAGGGCGTGGTAGGCGTCTCGGTCGGCGGCGCGTTTGCTGAACAACACCAAGCCGGCGGTTTCGCGGTCGATGCGGTGCAGCGGCACCAGGGCGTCACAGCCGGTGCGGTTTTTCAGCTGAACCAACAGGCTTTGTTGCACATAGCGCCCGGACGGGGTCACCGGCATGAAATGCGGTTTGTCGGCCACCAGCAGATGCGCGTCTTCGTGAACGATGGTCGCTTCAAAGGGCAGGGCAGCCTCGTTGGCAATGTGCCGGTAGTAGTAAATGCGGCGGTGCGGCGTGTAGGCCTGCGCCAGGGTCATCGGCTCGCCGACTTCGTTCAACACCGATTGGTCTTGCAGCCGCGCAGTCCATTCGTGGCGTGAAATGTCGGGCATGCGTTCGACCAAAAAGTCCAGCACCGTGGCCCAGGGGCCCGGGGGCAGCGACACGCAACTGGGGCCCACGCCGTTGCGCGTCGGAATGGTCATGTTCAGATGCGCTTGAACACCAAGTCCCACACCCCATGGCCGAGCTTGAGGCCGCGGTTTTCGAATTTGGTGAGGGGGCGGTAGTCGGGTTGCGGCGCGTAGCCTTGTTGCTCGGCGCTGGCGGTGTTGCGCAGCAGAGACTCGGCACCAATGACTTCGAGCATTTGCTCGGCATAGGGCTGCCAGTCGGTGGCGCAGTGCAGGTAGCCGCCGGGCTTCAGGCGCAGCGCCAGTTTGCGCACCAACTCGGTTTGAATCAAGCGGCGTTTATTGTGTTTGGTTTTGTGCCAGGGGTCGGGAAAGAACACGTGCACGCCGTCCAGACTGGCTTCAGGCAGCATGTGGTCGATCACCTCCACCGCGTCATGCCGCAAGATGCGGATGTTGTGCAGGTCTTGCTCGCCAATGCGTTTGAGCAACGCGCCCACACCGGCCTCGTGCACTTCGCAGCACAAAAAATTGTCGCCGGGTCGCACCTTGGCGATGTGGGCCGTGGCTTCGCCCATACCAAAACCAATTTCCAAAATCACCGGCGCCACGCGGCCAAAAACCGCCGCCGTGTCCAGCGGTGCGGCTTGGTAGTTGAGTAAATTCGCCGGGCCATACAGCTCATAGGCTTTGGCTTGACCCACGGTGGTGCGGCCTGCGCGCAAGACATAGCTTTTGACGGTGCGCAGGTAGGGCACATCGGCGGGAATGCCTTGGGCCTGGGCAGGGGCGTCAGGCTCAGAAGAAGTGGCCGAGGGAGTGGAGGTCATGCGCGCAGCGGGAGAAACAAAAGGGGAAATTGTAGAGGCTGGCCTACGCTTGCGGCTTAAGTGTGCGGCCAAAGCGTGGTCCATTGCGCCAGGGCTTGCGCCACGTTGCTGTTTTGCGGCGGTAAATTCAAATGCGCGGCGGCCGCGTTCAAGGCTTGCAGGGGTTGCGTCAAGTCCAGCGCCTGTGCGCCGTTTTGTTTGGAGAGTTTTTCGCCATCTGCCGCCAACACCAAAGGGGTGTGAAGGTATTGCGGGCTGGGGTAGCCCAGCGCCCGGTACAGCAGGCGTTGCCGCGCGGTGTTGTCGCACAGGTCAGCGCCGCGCACCACATGGGTGACGCCTTGCAAGGCGTCGTCCACCACCACGGCCAGTTGGTAGGCCCACAGGCCGTCGGCGCGGCGCAGCACAAAATCGCCCACCTCGGCGGCCACATCCTGGTGTTGCGGCCCAAGTTGCCTGTCATGCCACTCGGTGATGGCGGGCTCATGGTGTTGTTGCTGCAGGGCTGGGATGTGGAACCGCCAGGCCCGTGCCGTTTTGCCCTGCAAGCCCGCGCCAAAAGGGGGCGGACGGCAGGTGCCCGGGTAAATGGCGGCCGCATGGCGCTGCAGGGGCTGACTTTGGGCGGATTCGATCTCTTTGCGCGTGCAGCCACAGGGGTAGACCAGACCTTGTGCGATCAAACGCTCGAGCGCGGCTTGGTAATGCGGTGAGCGTTCTGACTGGTGCAGCACCGGGCCGTCG